>CAYUJP010000053.1:0-9298 GCA_964445055.1 uncultured Alistipes sp. | reverse complement strand
CTTCGTCATATCTCTATTTTTTTGATAGGTTGCTATTTACAAAAAGAATCCAGAGTAGGCAATGCTAAACGAGAGTCCCGGCTCGTTGTTATAGGGTTTGCCGAGTAACCCTACAGCGTATTCGCTCTTGATGACAATCTGCTTTATGGGGTAGTAGTTCACCCCGACAGCCACACGTTGTCGTCCACACCATCCGTAGGCCTTGCCCGACTCCATCTTGTACATCGAGTCGTAGTTGTCGTATCGTCCGAATAGATAAAATTTCTGTTTACTGTCAGCCATCGACTTGCCCAGGGCAAAAAGATTGTAACCCGCTTCAACACCAATGGCATAGGCATCAGATGCCACATATTGACGCGGTGAGGGCGAGGCACTTGGCATCTGCCGATTGAAGGTAGAGATGTGTGCTGAATTTGAGAGGTGCCCATAGTCGGCATAGCCGCGGACAATCCAATTGCTCCTGTCTATCAGAAAATCAATCGACCCAATCGACACAGTACCTGTCACGCCGTCATTCTTTGTGTTATCGGTCTCCCGAAGCGTATTGCTGAAGGAGTTGCCCATATACCCGCTTGCGGAGAGGCGAACACCTCTGACCGGAATAAAGTCAAGTCGCAGGGCTCCCGCGTAGGAATTCGCAATCTTAAACTCATAAGGCGAGGCCGAGCCATCGTGAATCCACCCTTGACTGCCAAATCGTTCGCTGTCAAGTCCGGGAAGAAACATCGCCTCGTAGCGTAGGCTACTCTCTTCACTCCACAGTTTCACCTTTCCCCAAAGCGATATGCCTGTCTCGTGCCACGTGCAGGGAAGGATGGTGTTCTCACCCTCCGGACGGTAAGTCCCAAAAAATTCAGTAGGCATGTGGTGACTGTTGGTCTGTCCCACGGGAACTACCATGTGACCGGCACGAATGTTTGCGGCTGGGCAGAAACTCTTCTGCAACCAAAATTGTTCGATGGCTACCTCTCCTCCTCGTTCGATTTCGCTCTCGTATTCGCCGGCCTCTTCTGTCTCAATTTCAATGGCGGACTCCGTACCTCCATGCTCAAACTCGATTTCAGTACCGAGCGACCACCCTTTGCCGAAATCGTACCCTAAGTAGATGACCACATGTGGAATGTCGAAACGACCGTTGCTTTTGGCATCTTTCTTACTCTCCGGATCGGAGTAGCGCAGGTAACTGTCACTATAGAAGTTGCGTGTATATACAGCTTCTCCATAACCTCCGATAGTCAATCTGCTGGTTTTCTCCTGAGCATTTGTGACTTGAACGCACAACATCATAGCAAATGCAGTGCATAAAATAGCATATCTCATCTTCTCCTTTTGATTTTGGTGCAAAGAAAAAGAAAATATCACCGCACGTAAATACCCACTAATCGCTACTTTCTCATTGGGGCGAATGCGCTGCTTCTACCTAAAAATTGTGGAATAGCTCACCATTTGTAGGTAGGTTTGCCGATGCTTTGTTTCGCTCGTTCTATCAGGACCAATTACACCGATAGTCGATGCTCTCCCGACCAATTGAGCGATTATGCGCCCGAATCTATCACTATACATCTTCCCAAATCGTCTCCCCCAATCTTGCGATGGGGTATTACCTACAGATTGCTACTTGTTAGTGAGTATTCGTTCGAAGAGCGCAAATGCAATTGGCTTTTTCATCGAAGTAGGCCTTTTGACAATAGGTAATGTAGTATATACACCTGCAAACAAAAAGCGAGATGGGTGGCACATTGCCACCCATCTCGCTTTTAACACAACCTCGTTTCAGTTGTTAGAATTGTTCCTTTTCGTTGGGAAAGTCTTGCGATTTTACATCTGCTACATAACCCTCCACAGCCGAGGTAATCACCGTCTGCAGGTCGGCATAACGACGTACAAAACGGGGTGCGAAGTCATGATTGACCCCCAACATGTCGTGCAACACCAACACCTGTCCATCGGTGCCGTTTCCTGCACCAATACCAATGGTGGGAATGTGCAACTCCTTTGTTACGCGTGTGGCCAATGTGGCTGGAATCTTCTCAAGTACGACACCGAAACATCCGGCCTCCTCCAGCAAATGCGCATCGTGTACCAATTTCTCAGCCTCAGCCTCCTCCTTTGCACGAATGCCATAACCGCCGAATTTGTGTATCGATTGTGGGGTTAATCCCAAGTGTCCCATTACGGGAATGCCTGCCGAGAGAATGCGTTTTACCGAATCGAGAATCTCCTCGCCACCTTCAATCTTCACTGCACTGGCACCCGTCTCTTTTAGAATGCGAACAGCCGAGTCAAGAGCCATCTTCGAGTCACCTTGATAGGTGCCGAACGGCATATCGACAATCACTAAGGCTCGTTTCGAGGCGCGTACCACCGGACGTGCATAGAATATCATCTCATCGAGTGTGATGGGTACGGTTGTTTCGTAACCCGCCATTACATTGGCTGCAGAGTCGCCAACCAAAATTACATCGACACCTGCGGCATCGACTACACGAGCCAAGGAGTAATCATACGAGGTGAGCATTGCAATCTTCTCACCACGCTCCTTCATCTCTTGTAGACGAGGGGTCGTAACGGGCCGAACCTTTGTTTCTACAGACATATCTTTAAGTTTGAGTTAAACATCGTTTAGAACATTCGTCCCAAAAAGTAGAACGAAAGACGCGACAAAATTACACTTTTCGACGGATTAAGCAAAAGAAATTCCACAGTACAACGCCACCGGCTACCGACACATTTATGGAGTGCTTGGTTCCTACTTGTGGAATCTCTATCGCTCCATCGCATTGGTCTACCACTTGCTGATCGACGCCATCGACCTCGTTCCCGAATACAAGAGCATATTTGGCTTGGTTGTCGATACGTAGTGCATCGAGTTGCGTTGCACCCTCCACTTGTTCGATAGCAAGCGCGGTGTATCCCTCGTTATGTAGTTGCTCCACACACGCCAACGTAGAGTCGTAGTGCTCCCATTTGACGCTTAGTTCCGCTCCTAAAGCCGTTTTGTGTAGGTCGCGCGAAGGAGGTGTCACCGTGATACCACACAAGATGATGCGTTCAATGGCAAAGGCATCGCTCGTGCGGAAGAAAGCCCCCACATTTTGTGCCGAACGAACATTATCCAATACAACCGTAATGGGCAACTTCTGCTGTGTGGCAAACTCCTCGATAGAGGGTCGATGTAACTCCTCATTTGTGATTTTTCGCATGATTTTTCGCTGTTTTACCGTGGCAAAAGTACAACAACTTCACCGATGATGCAACCTGCCTTAGACAGCTTATAGACAACAATGTTGCATAAATTGAACCAATATACATATCTGCAACAGAAGCCTTGCAATTTTGCAAAATTCCTTGTTCATGTTTTGAAAAACAAAAGACAAATTTTGTTATTTATAAAAATTTTTAATGATGTATCTTTGCACCGTTTTAATAGAGGTAAAATAAACTATGAAGAAAATTTCGATCTGCGCAGCTGTTTTATCAAGCTGTTTTGTGATGTATGGATGCCGTCAGGCTCCCATGCAGGCTCCTCAATCGGAGTATGCTGTGATTACGTTGGAACCGACGTCTCGAACCGTGCAAGAATCCTATTCGGCATCGATTCGTGGTCGCCAGGATATCGAGGTCTATGCTCAGGTATCCGGAAAGATTGACCGTGTATGTGTAACAGAGGGTCAACAGGTGCGTGCCGGTCAGACACTGTTCGTCATCGACCAGGTCCCTTACAAAGCTGCGTTGCAAACTGCCGAAGCCAATGTATCGGCTGCTAAAGCAAGTGTCGCTACGGCACAACTTACCTACGATAGTAAGAAAGAGTTGTTCGCACGTAATGTCGTTTCGCAATTCGATTTGTCGACTGCCGAGAATACGTTGCTCACTGCAAAAGCTCAGTTGGCACAAGCCGAGGCACAAGCGGTGAATGCACGCAACAACCTCTCTTATACAGTAGTAAGCAGCCCTCTGAATGGTGTTGTCGGAACACTTCCCTATAAGGTGGGTGCATTGGTGGGTCCCTCTTCGCCTCGTGCGCTGACAACCGTATCTGACAATTCGACCATGTATGTCTATTTCTCGCTTTCGGAGAATCAAATGCTACAGTTGGTGCGCGACTACGGTTCGATGGACCAAGTGCTTAAGGCTTTGCCTGATGTGCAATTACAACTCAACGATGGTGAGGTGTATGCGCAGACGGGTCGTATCGAGTCGATTAGCGGTGTCATCGACACTTCGACAGGTAGTGTGCAGTTGCGTGCCGCATTCCCCAATCAGAATGGTCTGTTGCACAGTGGCGGTGCCGGTAACGTGCTGTTGCCACACGATTATACCGATGCGATTGTCGTTCCTCAGAATGCAACATTTGAGTTGCAAGACAAAGTATATGTATATAAGGTAGTCGATGGTAAGGCTACATCAGCAATGATTGACGTGGAGAAGGTATCCGATGGCCGCGAATATGTTGTGCGTTCGGGTATCGAGGCAGGCGATATGATTGTCGCTGAGGGTGTAGGTCTGATGCGTGAGGGCACACCGATTACCCCCAAGGGCCAGGCTGCTGCCGCTCAAACCGAAACCGGAAAGGAGGAGTAATCTATGACACTGAAACACTTTATTGAGCGACCCGTTCTGGCGTCGGTCATCTCAATTCTTATCGTTATCGGAGGTATCATCGGTCTGGTATCGTTGCCTGTTGAGCAGTACCCTGATATTGCACCTCCTACGGTTATGGTGCGTGCTACCTATCCGGGCGCGAGTGCCGAGACCATTCAGAAGTCGGTGATTGTTCCTTTGGAAGAGGCAATCAACGGTGTGGAGAACATGACCTACATCACCTCATCGGCAACTCTGGGTAGCGCAGCCATTTCGGTCTATTTTCGTCAGGGTACAGACCCTGATATGGCTGCGGTGAATGTGCAGAACAAAGTATCGCGTGCTACGGGTCTGCTTCCGTCTGCAGTTACGCAGATTGGTGTGACGACCATGAAGCGTCAGACCTCCATGATTAAGATCTTCTCGCTCTACAGTCCAGACAACTCCTACGACGAGTTTTTCCTATCGAACTACACGAAGATCAACATCGAACCGCGCATTTTGCGTATTCAGGGTGTAGGTGAGGTCTTTACGTTGGGCGCGGCCTACTCCATGCGTGTGTGGTTGAAGCCCGATATCATGGCGCAGTATAAGTTGATACCTTCTGATGTTACGGCGGCTTTGGCTGAGCAGAACATCGAGTCGGCAACAGGTTCGTTGGGCGAAAATGCAGAGACTGCTTTCCAATACACCATGAAGTATCGTGGTCGTAAGATGACTCCCGAGGAGTTTGGTGAGATTGTCATACTGTCGCAATCCGATGGTACAGTGTTACGCCTGAAGGATGTAGCTACCATCGAGTTGGGTAGTGAATCCTATGCATACAAGGGTTATACGAATGGCCATCCGGGTGTCAGCACCATGATTTTCCAGACGGCAGGTTCAAACGCTACTCAGGTAGTTGAGGATATCAATGCGTTGCTGGAAGAGGTTCGTCAAGATCTGCCGAAGGGTGTGGAAATTGCACATTTGCAGAGTGTGAACGACTTCTTGTATGCTTCGATTCACGAGGTGTTGAAGACACTTATCGAAGCCATCATTTTGGTGGTGTTGGTGGTTTACATCTTCTTGCAGGATGTGCGTTCGACCATCATCCCTACTGTCTCTATCTTGGTGGCATTGATTGGTACCTTTGCTTTCCTCGCCGTGGCAGGTTTCTCAATCAACTTGCTGACGTTGTTTGCTCTTGTGCTTGCCATCGGTACGGTGGTCGACGATGCCATTATTGTGGTGGAGGCGGTGCAGGCACGTTTTGACGCAGGCTATCGCTCCTCGTTCATGGCAACGATTGATGCTATGTCGGGTATTACCTCGGCCATCATCACTTCGACGTTAGTCTTCATGGCGGTGTTTATCCCTGTCTCGATGATGGGGGGTACTTCGGGTATCTTCTACACACAGTTTGGTATCACCATGGCTGTGGCCGTTGGTCTGTCTGCAGTCAATGCATTGACCCTTTCGCCTGCATTGTGTGCCCTTATCATGAAGCCCTATTTGGACGAGAATGGCGAGATGCGTAACAACTTCTCGGCCCGTTTCCGTAAGGCCTTCAACGCCTCGTTCGATGCAATGATTGCAAAGTACAAGCGTGGCGTGTTACTCTTCATTAAGCAACGTTGGTTGATGTGGAGTACCTTGATACTAGCATTTGTTGCACTGATTCTGTTGATGAACAACACGAAGACCGGTTTGGTTCCCGATGAGGACCAAGGAACCATCATGGTGAATGTTACAGCTGCTCCGGGTTCGTCGTTGGCAGAGACGCACAAAGTCATGGAGGAGGTGTCGACACGTATTCAGAGCATTCCGCAGGTTCGCGACTTCATGCAGGTTGCAGGTTATGGTATGATTGCTGGACAGGGTTCTTCTTACGGTATGTGTATTGTTCGACTCAAAGATTGGTCTGAGCGTACCCAGAAAGGCGAGGATGTGCAATCGATTATTGGTCAAATCTACGGTCGTACCGCTGATTTAAAGAATGCTCAAATCTTTGCGGTTGCGCCCCCTATGATTTCGGGTTATGGTACCTCGACGGGTTTCTCCATGCACTTGCAGGACCAGGCGGGTGGTGAGCTTACCGACTTCTACAATGTCTACCTGCAGTTTATCGGTGCGCTGAATCAGCGTCCTGAGATTGCGCGAGCATATTCGACATTCAGCATCAATTTCCCGCAGTATATGGTGGACATCGATGCGGCGAAGGCCAAGCGTGCCGGTGTATCTCCCTCGACAATCCTCTCTACACTGTCAGGATACTACGGTGGTTCGTACATCTCCAACATCAACCGTTTCTCGAAGATGTACTACGTTACCATGCAGGCCGACCCGAAATATCGTATGGATGCCGAATCTCTGGAACATGCCTATGTGCGTACCAACAGTGGCGATATGGCTCCGCTGAGTCAGTTCGTGAAGTTGACACGTGTCTATAGTTCGGAGGTGTTGAACCGATTCAACCTCTACAACTCCATTGCCATCAATGGTACGGCTGCCGATGGCTATTCGTCGGGTGATGCAATTCGTGCCATCCGCGAGACTGCCGCACAGGTGCTACCTAAGGGCTACGGTTTCGATTTCGATGGTATCACCCGTGAGGAGGCTCAAACCACCAACAATACAGCGATTATCTTCGGTATCTGTATCTTGCTGATTTATCTGATTCTGAGTGCCCTCTACGAGAGTTTTGTAGTACCGTTTGCCGTCATCCTCTCGGTGCCTTGTGGTCTGATGGGTTCGTTCTTATTGGCTAAGTGTATGGGTCTCGAGAACAACATCTACCTGCAGACGGGTATGATCATGTTGATTGGTTTGTTGTCAAAGACGGCCATTCTGCTTACCGAGTATGCTACCGAACGACGTCGTGCGGGTATGACATTGACACAGGCTGCAGTATCGTCGGCAAAGGTTCGTCTTCGCCCGATTCTGATGACCGTGCTTACCATGGTTGCCGGTATGATGCCGTTGGTATTTGCGCATGGTGTAGGTGCGAATGGTAACTCTACATTGGGTGCAGGTGTCGTAGGTGGTATGATTGTCGGTACATTAGCACTCTTGTTCTTGGTTCCTGGATTGTTTATTGTCTTCCAAACGTTGCAGGAGAAGATCAAGCCTATCGACTTTGAACCCAATCCTCAGTGGTCGGTACAAGCCGAATTGGAGGAGTGTAAAAACGAGAAAGATGAAGAGTAATATGAAGAAGTTAGTAATCCTTATAGCCGTAGCGTCACTCACTGCTTGCGGCATCTATAAGCCCTATACTCGTCCCGACGTGCAGACCGATGGCCTGTACGGCGCGGGGGTGGAAACCTCCGACGAGCAGACGTTGGGCGATATGCGTTGGCAGGAGCTCTTTACGGATAGCTATCTGCAATCGCTCATCGAACAGGTGTTGGCAAACAACACCGACTTGCAGTCGGCACAATTGCGTGTTGAGGAGGCTTCTGCTACACTCAAGTCGGCACGTTTGGCCTATTTGCCGTCGTTTAATTTCGCACCGCAGGGTGCCATCAGTAGCTTCGACAATGCCAACACCACCAAGACCTATAGCATTCCGGTGACGGCCAGTTGGCAGATTGACATCTTCAATGGCTTAACCAATGCCAAACGGAAGTCCAAGGCGCTCTATGCACAGAGCAAGGAGTATGTGCAGGCTGTACGTACGCAACTGATTGCCAATACGGCCAACCTCTACTATACACTGTTGATGCTCGATAGCGAATATACCGTCTTGAAACAGACGGCCGAGAAGTGGCATCAGAGTGTGGAGACCATGCGTGCGCTGAAGAGTGCCGGTATGACCAACGAGGCAGGCGTTGCCCAATATGAGGGTACCTACTTCGCTACAGAGGCTTCGTTGCGTGACATGGAGTATCAGATTCGTCAAGTGGAGAACACCGTCTGTGCACTACTTGCTGAGGCTCCTCACACCATTGCACGTGGTACACTTGAGGGACAACAGTTCCCCACGCAGTTGGCTGTGGGTGTACCCTTGCAGATGTTGTCAAATCGTCCCGATATCCGTGTGGCTGAATATTCGCTCATGCAGTCCTACTACGCTGTGAGTGAGGCTCGCTCAGCTCTATATCCATCTATCACCCTGAGCGGTTCGGCAGGTTGGACCAATAGCTCGGGTATGGGTATTGTCAATCCGGGTAAGTTACTCTTGTCGGCAGCGGCATCGTTGGTGCAGCCCATCTTCAATGCCGGTGCAGGTCGTGCTCGTGTAAAGATTTACAAGGCGCAACAACAAGAATCGCTCCTCGCCTTCCAACAGGCTTTGTTGAATGCAGGCGGTGAGGTAAACAATGCACTTACACAATATCAGTCGGCACTTGCAAAGTCGACCCTACGCGCGCAGCAGATCGAGGCGATGGGTCGGGCTGTCGAGAGCACTGAACTGATGATGCAGTATGGTACAACCACCTATTTGGAGGTGTTGACCGCACAGCAGTCGCTCCTTTCGGCTCAGTTGTCGCAAATCACCGATCGTTACGATGAAATTCAGAGCGTGATCAACCTCTATCAAGCTTTGGGTGGCGGTCGTGATCTTGCCGAGTAACTTTGCATTCCGACACCGAGGGGGAGTTGTTCCCCTCAACATCGCGTCCGAGAATCAACTGATTCTCGGACGCATTTTTTGGAATATATGTTCAGTATCCTTTTTGAAATCTGTGTCTTTGAATATTTGCTTTTGTAAGCTATCCTTCCTATATTT
>CAYUJP010000052.1:0-9579 GCA_964445055.1 uncultured Alistipes sp. | reverse complement strand
GGTAGCAGGTCGAAACCTATCGGTTGAAAGTGAATGCGCTCGCGTAGACGTTCGGTAGCCTTACGCAAGATGTGGTCGTGGTCAAATGCCAATGGAGGAATCTCATCCATGGCAAACCATTGGGCACGCTTCGCATCGTCGCCACCGACAACCGCTTGAATCTTCACCAAGGCAAAGTAGGCGATGGAGACTACTCGTTCGCGAGGGTCGCGCTCGACATCGGTAAAGGTGTAAAACTGCTCGATATAATTGGCAGTCAAATTGGTCTCCTCCTTTAGTTCGCGCTTGGCACACGTCTCGGCAGTTTCGTCCATAAGCATAAAACCACCCGGAAATGCCCACCGGCCTTTGTAGGGTGCTTCGCCACGTTCAATCAGCAGAACTTTCAACTTGATGCCGTCGAATCCGAAAATCACACAGTCTGTTGCAACAGCAGGATGCGGATACTTGTAACTGTACATTTTTGCTTCCATAGTTCATCTTGGGTAATAATTACACCACAAAGGTAGAGCGCAAAAAACAATCCTCCAAATATTTTAGTGTAAATTTTACGTAAGAATTAATTTTTTTTCATTTTTTTGCGTGCTTATCCTATTCGTTAGCTGCTTGTTGTGAGCGATATACGATATGTTGTCGAACTTGCCGGGCCTCTCTTCCGACTACCGACTCTTTGCAACCGATTTGACCTTGATTCCAAGTGAGCGCAAACCGCGATTCGTCGGTAAAATAACAAAACCGATACCAACCACATATTGAAAGAAATGGTTATCTTTGCACCAATTTACGACCGAAAAGCCTTATCGCATGTTGTCGCTCATTCGAGTGGAAAAAACGTGTGAAGAGGTGTGTACGAGGAAATATAACAAAGTAAGATACAATGGCTTTACAATGTGGTATCGTCGGCCTGCCGAATGTAGGCAAATCGACCCTGTTTAATTGTCTGTCCAACGCACGTGCGCAGGCGGCTAACTTCCCTTTCTGCACCATCGAACCCAATGTGGGTGTGATTACGGTGCCCGATGAGCGACTGATTCGGCTCACCGAAATAGACCATCCCAAGCGAGTCGTACCTACCACCATCGAGATTGTCGATATTGCAGGCTTGGTGAAGGGAGCTTCCAAAGGCGAAGGTTTGGGAAACAAGTTTCTGGGGAACATTCGCAACACCAATGCAATCATCCATGTGTTGCGTTGCTTCGACAATGGCAACATTACGCATGTCGATGGCTCCATCGACCCGGTTCGCGACAAGGAGATTATTGACACCGAGCTGCAACTCAAAGATTTGGAGACCATCGATGCCCGTTTGGCAAAGACACAGAAACAAGCCACATCGGGAGGCGACAAGAATGCCAAGCGAGCTGTGGAGTTGTTGTTGCAGTATAAGTCGGTGCTCGAGCAGGGTAAGAGCGCTCGTACGGTAGAACTCGACAAGGAGGATCGCAAGTTGGTTGCCGATCTCAATCTGCTTACCGACAAACCGGTGCTCTATGTCTGCAATGTCGACGAGAAGAGTGCGGTCACAGGAAACCATTATACCGAGGCGGTGAAGGCTGCTATTGCCGAGGAGAATGCCGAGATGCTCATCATCGCGGCGGCTGCCGAGGCCGAGATTGCCGAACTCGACGAGTACGAAGCCCGTCAGATGTTCCTCGAGGAGTTGGGACTCAAAGAGTCGGGTGTGGCGCGACTCATCAAATCGGCATATCGACTGCTTTCGCTCCAAACGTTCTTTACCACAGGTCCCGACGAGACACGTGCTTGGACTTTCCGCATGGGAATGAAAGCTCCGCAGACGGCGGGTATCATTCACACCGATTTCGAACGCGGATTCATTCGTGCCGAGGTAATCAAGTACGACGACTATGTGGCATTGGGCTCCGAGCGTGCTTGTCGCGACGTGGGAAAAATCGGTATTGAGGGCAAGGAGTATGTGGTGCAGGACGGCGACATCATGCACTTCCTGTTCAACGTATAATCGACCGACAAACACATAGACAACCTTAACACTTCAGACGCGATGAACAAAGAGAACGTAAAGTATTTGCTGATTGCCGTGGCAATTGTGTTGAGTGCCTACCTGCTGGGACGCGCTTACACCTATCGCTATCGGGCACAAGACACCATTGTGGTGACGGGATTGGGTGAGACTGAGTTTGAGTCGGACCTTATTGTTTGGGAGGCGCGACTCAACTCCGAGGCAGACAATGTGGCCGACGGCTATCGCACGCTTGCACACTACAAGAGTCAGGTCAACGACTACTTGCGCGCCAAAGGGGTCGACCTCTCGACGGTGGTGTGGGGTTTCGTCGATGTAACGAAACGCTACGAGACCGTCTACAACAATAACGGTTCCTATGCAGGTGAGCGTTTTGTGGGTTACAATCTCAATCAAAACTTTAGCATCGAATCCTCGAAGATTGACCTCATTGAGACGGTGTCGCGCGAAATCTCCGAACTCATTGCGCAGGGTGTTTCGCTCGATTTGTTCAATCCCAGTTACTACTACACCAAACTCGACGATGTGAAACTTTCGCTCATAGAGCAAGCATCGGCCGATGCGCGTACACGAGCCAAGATGATTGCCAAAAACGCGGGTGCAAGCGTGGGAGGTGTGGCCTCCGCTCGTATGGGGGTATTCCAAATCACCGGTGCAAACACCAACGAGGAGTTCTCGGCGGGAGGTTCGTTCAACACAACGAGTCGTTACAAGAAAGGACGCATCACAATGCGTATCGAGTATAGAGTGAAATAAATAGAGATAAACAGCTGTAATAGCATATTTTGACATGACACGAGAAGTAAGAGTACGTTTTGCTCCCAGCCCTACCGGACCGCTCCACATCGGAGGTGTCCGTACGGCACTTTACAACTACCTGTTCGCACGACGACATGGTGGTAAGATGATTCTTCGCATCGAAGATACCGATTCTCAACGTTTCGTCCCGGGTGCGGAGGAGTATATCCTCAATTCGCTCGCATGGTGTGGCATTCACATCGACGAGGGAGTGGGGGTCGGCGGACCTCATGCTCCCTATCGGCAGAGCGAACGTCGCGACATCTACCTCAAGTATGCGCTACAGCTGGTGGACAGCGGTTGGGCATACTATGCTTTTGACAGCGCCGACGAACTCAACGCATTGCGTCAGCAGTACGAGCAGCGTGGCGAAACGTTTGCCTACAACTTCGCTGTGCGCGAGCAATTGGCCACTTCGTTGGCATTGCCTGCCGACGAGGTGAAACGTCGTATCGACCGTGGCGATCAGTGGGTTATCCGTTTCAAGATGCCTGCCGACGAGGTGGTGAAGATGCACGACCTGATTCGTGGCGATGTAGAGGTCCACACCTCTACACTCGACGATAAGGTGCTCTACAAATCGGTGGATGCACTGCCTACCTACCATTTGGCAAACATTGTCGATGACCATCTCATGGAGATATCCCACGTCATTCGCGGTGAGGAGTGGTTGCCTTCGTTGCCGTTGCACTACTTGCTCTACAAAGCTTTTGGCTGGAGCGACACACAACCTGAGTTTGCGCACCTGCCCCTGTTGCTGAAACCTACGGGGGGCGGTAAACTATCGAAGCGCGATGGCGACAAGATGGGTTTCCCTGTCTTCCCGCTCTTCTGGCAGTCACCAACGGGCGATACAGCTCATGGCTATCGCGAAGATGGCTATCTGCCCGAGGCCTTCATCAATATGTTGGCCTTGTTGGGATGGAATCCGGGTACCGAGCAGGAGATTTTCTCAATGCAGGAGCTTATCGATAACTTCTCCCTCGACCGTGTATCAAAGGCGGGTGCTCGTTTCCAACCAGAAAAAGCCAAGTGGTTCAATGCCCAATATATGCACCATCTCACCGATGCCGAGTTGGCGACAATCTATCAGCCTATCTTGCGGGCACACGGCATCGAGGTATCCGACGAGGTGGCGGGACGTGTTGCCGGTATCATGAAGGAGCGTGCTACGTTGACCACCGACTTGTGGGATTTGACCTCCTTCTTCTTTGTGGCTCCTACGCAGTATGACGAGAAGCAGAGTCGCAAATATTGGAAGGGTGAGAATCCGGCACACTTGGTTGAGTTACGTGCGGTGCTTGCATCGCTCGACGACTTCTCGCTGGAGCATACCGAGCAGGTAGTTCATGCCTGGATTGAGCAACAAGGCTACTCGATGGGGCAAATCATGAACACGTTGCGTTTGGCATTGGTGGGTGCAGGCAAGGGCCCCGGCATGTACGACGTGACCTCCTTTATCGGACAGGCAGAGACACTGCGTCGTATCGATGCACTACTAGCCAATCTAAAACCGGTAGAGTAGTGGAGATTGAACAATATCTGTGGGGGGCCTCTCCTTCGGGAGAGGGCATCCTGCTCTACATACTACGTAGCGCCGACGGTCGTGAGGTCTACCTCACCAACGCCGGCGCTGCGATTGTAGGTATCACGTTCCCGGATGTAGAGCAACCGCTGGCGGTACGTTTCACCTCACCGGAGGCGTTGCTTGCCGACTATACCGACCGAGGCAAGACCTTGTGTGGCAACTACTACGGCTTTGGACAGCGCATATGGGAGAGCCGTGTGGAGTCGAACCGTGTGGTGATGGAGCTGCCCGAAGGGGAGCAGGGTGAGCCGACCATGGCGGTGATGTTCGATTGGGACGATGAGGGCGAGTTGGTCGTTACGCACCTTTCGCGAGGTGTCACCGCCCAACCCTTTGCCATGAATACACGACTCTTCTGGCAGGGAGCATGGCGCATAACCCTTCAAGTGGAGTCAACCGACTCTCCGACAGAGGAACGTAGCTATCCGGTGAAGGGGTGGGCCACCAACATCTTGGGCCATGCGGCAACCTTGTGTCGTGACACCGACGGCATCACCGTCGAAGTTTACTCTTCGCAACCCGCTGTGCGCATCAGCCGGATAGGTGAGTGCGTTTCCGTGCTGTGCGAGGATAGTGCTCCTGCACCTCTCGATGCTTCGCACCTCTATTGCCACAAGACGCTCTATCGTATGACTCGCGGAAAGTAACGGCGCAATGGGCTATCGCCTCTGCAAGCTTTGTTTTCCGGTGGAAAATCTGTAAATTTGCGACTGCTTATTCTACAAACTATGGATTTTATCTGTGATATCTACCGATATGCATTTCTGCACAATGCGCTGATTGCGTGCATTCTGTCGGGAATATCTTGTGGAATCGTAGGAACTTATGTGGTTTGTCGTCGCACGGTGTTTCTGGCGGGAGGTATCACACACGCCTCGTTTGGGGGGTTGGGCATCGCCTTCTACTTGGGACAAAACCCCATATTGGGAGCAATGGCCTTTGCCGTGCTCTCTGCGGTTGGCATCGAATGGGTAGGAGAGCGGGCACACATTCGCGAGGATTCGGCTATCGGAATCATCTGGTCGGTAGGTATGGCCATCGGAGTGCTCTTCATGAGTTTGCGTCCCGGATACACATCCGGCGATTTGGCAGGTTATTTGTTTGGAAATATTCTCACCGTAACAACGCTTGATCTCTATCTGCTGTCACTGCTTACGCTACTGCTGATTGTGGGAGCTGCGGTGTGGTTGCGTCCCATCATGTATGTCGCGTTTGACCGCGAATATGCAAGGAGTCAAGGCATCCACACGCGCACGATTGCCTTTCTGATGGCTACACTCTCGGCCGTGACCATCGTGCTGGCGATACGAGTCATGGGCATTGTATTGTTGCTGTCGCTGATGACACTGCCGGCCGTAACGATGAATGTGCTCTCGAAATCATACAAAACCATAGCCGCAGGTGCCGCTGTGTTGGGCGCGCTGGGTGCTGTGGCGGGTTTGGTGGTGAGCTATCAATGGGAGATACCCTCAGGTGTGGCGATTATATTTATCCTCACACTATCGCTTGTTGTGGTAAAACTATTACCTTTGTTGTTCAAAAGAAGAGAGGCGAAACGTCGATGAAAACGATTTATAAGCTCGTATTGAAGTCCTACTTGGGTCCGATGTTTCTGACCTTTTTCATTGTGATGTTCGTCCTGATGATGAACTTCATTTGGCGTTATATCGACGAATTGGTTGGCAAAGGTCTCGATGCAGGAGTCATCATCGAACTGATGTGCTACGCCATGGCAAACATGATACCAATGGGATTGCCACTTGCTATGTTGCTTGCAGCCATCATGACAATGGGTAACTTGGGCGAGAACTACGAGCTACTTGCCATGAAGTCGGCCGGTATGTCGTTGCCTCGCATCCTCAAACCTCTGTTGATTGTGGTGGGATTGGTAGCTGTGGGGAGTTTCTTTGTGGTGAACAACTTGGTACCCTATGCCAACAAGAAGATGCTCAGCATCATCTACGACATTCGTCAGCAAAAGCAGGTCATCGAGTTTCAAGACGGGCTCTTCTTCAACGGAATCGAAGATATGAGCATCCGTGTGGGCAAGCAGAACCCCGAAACACATCTGTTGCGGGATATTCTCATCTACGACAACCGCAGTACAAATGGAAATATGACCACTACGGTGGCGGATTCGGGCTATATTCGCCTATCCGACGACAAACGCTATCTGCTTGTGACGCTCTATCACGGACACACTTACGAGCAGACACGCAATTACCAATGGTACAACAAGAGTGCATTGCGTCACAATATCTTCGATAAGCAGGATGGAGTTATCCCTATGGATGGTTTCGACTTCGAACGCTCCGATGCAACACTCTTCTCAAACAACAGCACCACAAAGAACATCTCGGAGTTGGGTCACGATATCGACTCGTTGGAACTGACGGTAAATTCCGCTACAACACGCTCCTATGAGCCTCTGTTGCGCGACCAAATCTTCTCGCGTGAGAAGGAGGTGCTGGTTATGCCCGACAGTGCGACAATCGACAAACGAGCCTTTCGCGATGTGTTACTTACCGATTCGCTTCAGCGTTTGGGACTGCGCGACAAGGACAAAGTGTGGGGTGTCGCACGTAACAATGCAAAGAATTCGCGCGGACTCTTCTCGTTTGACGAATCTACGGCAAAGGAGGCACTCAATCAGCTCTACCGCAACAAGATTGAGTGGCATCGCAAGATTTCGTTGCCTGTCTCTATCCTCATCTTCTTCCTCATCGGTGCACCGTTGGGCGCAATCATCCGCAAAGGCGGTCTGGGTACACCGATTGTAATCTCGGTGGTGTTCTTTGTAATCTACTACATCATCAGTATCACAGGCGAGAAGATGGCTCGTGAGGGCAATTGGGAGGCTTTCTATGGTATGTGGCTGTCGTCCTTTATTCTGGCACCTATTGCCGTCTACTTGACATACAAAGCGACAAACGACTCGGTGTTGTTGGATGTGGATTGGTATGCCGGACGAATCAAATATTACAAGGAGAAGTGGGGAATACATACACCTGCGTGGGTGCATACACTCTCCGCAAAGTGTAAACGTAAACATAAATAGCTATGAGCAAAGAGCGAATTTTCAATACAGTAGAGGAGGTTATCGAAGACTTCCGACAGGGTAAGGTGGTGATTGTTGTCGACGATGAAGATCGCGAGAACGAAGGCGATTTTGTCGTTGCCGGAGAGATGATTACTCCTGAGATTGTGAATTTCATGCTCAAAAATGGGCGCGGAGTGCTCTGTGCGCCACTCTCTGAGGAGCGTTGCAAAGAGCTCGAACTGAACATGATGGAGGAGAACAACACTTCGTTGTTAGGTACTCCGTTTACGGTAACCGTCGACCTACTGGGCAATGGCTGTACGACAGGTGTGTCGATTCACGACCGTGCTGCGACCATTCGTGCATTGGCAAATCCGGCAACACGTCCCGCTGATTTGGGACGCCCCGGTCACATCAATCCGTTGCGCGCACGCGACAAAGGGGTGTTGCGTCGTCCGGGACATACCGAGGCGGCTGTGGATCTTGCCCGCATGGCAGGGTTGCAACCGTGTGGCGCCCTCATCGAGATTATGAACGAAGATGGAACTATGGCTCGCCTGCCTCAGTTGTTGAAGGTGGCGGAGACGTATGGGTTGAAGATTGTCTCTATTGCCGATTTGATTGCCTATCGTCTGCGTGAGGAGTCTATTGTTGAGCGAGGTGTCACGGTCGATATGCCTACACAGTGGGGAACTTTCCGTCTGACACCTTTCCGTCAAAAGAGCAATGGCCTGGAGCATGTGGCTCTGACAAAGGGCGAGTGGAGTGACGATGAACCGGTGCTCATCCGTATGCACTCGTCGTGTGCTACGGGCGATATCTTCGGCTCCTATCGTTGCGATTGTGGAGAACAGTTGCATGAGGCCATGCGTATGATTAACGAGCAGGGTAAGGGAGCCATCGTCTACCTCAATCAGGAGGGACGGGGCATCGGTTTGTGCAACAAAATAAAGGCATACCAACTGCAAGACCAGGGATTGGATACCGCCGAGGCAAATCTGCGTTTGGGCTTTCGGGTCGACGAGCGCGACTATGGCGTGGGCGCAAGCATCATCCGCGAATTGGGAATCAAACACATGCGCCTGCTGACAAACAACCCGCTGAAACGTGCCGGATTGGAGGGATATGGATTGCATATCGATGAGATTGTGCCGATTGTCATCAAGCCCAACCGTTACAACGCATATTACCTGCAAACAAAAGAGGTCCGCATGGGACACACATTAGGACTTTTCAACAAGAAACAGTAGGCATGGAGGCAAAGCAACTACGTATCGTATTTATGGGCACGCCCGAGTTTGCGGTGCCCTCGCTCAAACGTCTTGTGAACGAAGGCTATCAGGTGGTGGCCGTTGTTACGGTGCCCGATAAGCCGGCAGGTCGTGGACAGCAACTCAAGCAGAGCGATGTGAAGGTTGCTGCGTTGGAGTTGGGTATTCCCGTGTTGCAACCCGAACGTTTCAAAGACGAGTCGTTTTTGGAACAATTGCGTGCCTTGCAACCGGACTTGGGAATTGTCATCGCCTTCAAGATGTTGCCGGAGGTAGTGTGGAGTATGCCGCGCTTGGGTACATTCAACCTTCACGCCTCGTTGTTGCCCGAATATCGAGGTGCCGCTCCCATCAATTGGGCCATCATCAATGGAGAACGCTACACCGGTATCACTACTTTTCTGCTCAATCACGAGATTGACAAAGGTGCTATCTTGGCGCAACATCGGGTGGAGATTCTCCCCACGGACAATGTAGGCACGCTCTACGAACGACTCATGACATTGGGTTCGGAGTTGGTGTTGCAGACAGTCGACCGCCTTGCTACCGAAACGGTGACTCCCGTCGACCAGATGCACTACGACGAGACACAGTTGCACCCTGCACCCAAAATCTTCAAGGAGGATTGTCGTATCGATTGGAATCAGCCGGGACGTCGCATCATCGACTTCATACGTGGCTTGTCACCCTATCCGGCAGCTTGGGCCTCGATGTATAAGGGAGAGCGCGAGTGCAACACCCTCAAAATTTTCCGGGCTCATTACGATGAGCAACAACTCTCCGATGTACAACCCGGGGAGATTGTTACCGATGGTCGTACCTATTTGGCTGTAGCATGTGCCGATGGAACCATCTATATCGACGAGTTGCAGATTGCAGGCAA
>CAYUJP010000051.1:0-10013 GCA_964445055.1 uncultured Alistipes sp. | reverse complement strand
GTGGTTACGTAAACTTTGTAGTTCGTTCGTATATATATAAAACGATACCTACTTATGGGATTAAACACCACGACGCGAGCAACCGATGCTACGTCCGACAATATAAATCAGCAGGACTTGAAAACGCTCCTTGCGACCGACTCGACCGACGAGCTCGACCGTCGCATGGCGCAACTGCTCGAACAGACCGTTCCCGCCACGCATTGCGCTGCCGAAGGCTATGCCACGGTGTGTCGTCGCTTGGGACTTACGCCACGTCGGCGCGTTGCACATCGCATGGCGCGCATTGCAGTTTGCGTGATTGCATGCATGGCATTACCCTTGGCGGTGCTTTCGCTCTATTACCGCTCGGAGCTACACCGACCCATCAATTGGCAAGAGGCCTATGCTCCCTACGGACAAACCCGTTGTGTCGAGTTGCCCGACCACTCGTCGGTGACACTCAACTCCGGTTCGAGGCTCATCTATCCCGACCGCTTCACTTCCGACTGCCGCAAGGTCTTTCTGCAAGGTGAGGGCTACGCTTCGGTGGCGAAGAATCCCGACAAACCCTTTATTCTCTCTGCGGGTGAAGTCGAGATACGGGTCTTGGGTACCCACTTCAACGTGCGTTCTTATGCTGAAGATTCAAAAGTTGAGGTGACGTTGCTCGAGGGAAGCATCGAGATGCAGAGCCGTGTGCCCGGCTCCGACCGTTGCATGCGTCTGCAACCTGGCGAGATGGTGAAGCTCGACAAACAGACGGGCGCGGTCGAACACTACGATGTCGACCTACACAGTTATCGCCCCTCGATGTTGGGTGGTGGACTCTTCTTCATGGACCAACGTTTCGACGAGATTGTAGCTTACCTCCGGAAGTGTTTCAATCGCCCCATCAATCTACTTGACGACCAACTGGCATCGCGTCGCTACATCGCCTCCTTTGTGCATGGCGAGTCGCTCGACGAGATGCTTGCTTCGTTCAACTCCGACGATGCTATGTCTATTCAGTATGAGGGCGACCGCATCAACATCACGCGTAACAAACGACAATCAAACCATAACAAATAATCAAAAAAACAGAAGTAAACCATGAAGTAAAACAGCATCTCTGCGAGAAGACGCGAGGGGTAACTCTCCGTCCACCGGGCGATGAACCTCCCCGGCAACCAAATCACAGAACAAAAACCAAAACAAAGTATGAAAACACCAAAACAAAAGTGGACGATTGCGAGCTTAAAATCAAGTTGCCTCGGAATCGTTATGTTGGTGGCGATTGCCTTGCCGACCGGTACTTGGGCCGACAATGTGACCTTGAACCTCAAGGACGTACCCGTCAAGCGGGCCATCGCTGCGTTGCAACAGTCGCACTACTCCTTTACGGTCAATGCCAGCGACCTGGACATGAACCGCAAGGTCACCGTGTCGGCTGAAAATCAACCTGTGGAGAAGGTGCTTGCACAAATCTTCGCGGGACAGGATGTTACCTACGAAGTCAATGGCGAGAGCATCACGGTCACACGTCGTGCTCCGGCACGTTCCACGACGGCTGTGGCCACACCTCGTACCATTCGTGGTAAGGTGCGCGACGACAAGGGTGTAGCTATCATTGGTGCTACGGTTGTTATCAAAGGCTCAACGGTGGGTGTCACCACGGGCCTCGATGGCGACTACTCGTTGCGTGTCACCACAGCCGAGCCGGTGCTGCAAATCTCCTACGTCGGCTACGACACAGCCGAGGTGGCTATCTCTGCCCAGCAGACCGTTGCCGATGTAGTGTTGCGTAGTTCCAGCATTGCGGTCGACGATGTAGTGGTAGTGGGTTATGGTACGCAATCGCGTCGTACACTGACCACCGCCATTGCCAAGGTCGATGGCTCGAAGTTGGCCGATGCACCTGTCACCTCGTTGGGCGATGCGCTCAAAGGTAAAGTCGCAGGTATGCGTGTGGCAACCAACAACACCATTGCCGGTGAGGCACCTCGTTTCTTGATTCGTGGTGGTTCCTCCATCACGTTGAGCAACGACCCCATTGTGATTGTCGATGGTATCACTCGCGACATGGCCGACATCAACCCCAACGACATCGAGTCTATCGAAGTACTGAAGGATGCGGCTTCGGCAGGTATCTATGGTGCACGTGCCTCCAACGGTGTGATTCTGATCACTACCAAGAAGGGTTCCGCGCAGAAAGGTCCCGAGATTGTATTCGAAGGTCAGGTGGGCTGGGAATCTCCTTCGCGCAAATGGAACCTCATGAATTCGCGCGAATTTCTCTCCTTTGTTCGTCCTGCCATTGCCGAGGGTCCCAATGCACAAGCTGTGCTGACAGGAGCCAATGCCGCAGGTACGGGCAACACCTCGTCGAATTCGACCTACACCACGCGCTATCTCAACTATGGCGAGCAGGTAGCCGATGGCTGGGAGTGGATGGTCGACCCGCTTGACTCCAATAAATTGCTCACCTTCAAGAGCACCGACTATCAGTCCGACTGGTTCTCCAATGCGCTGTGGCACAAGGAGTATATCGGGGTCAATGGTGGTAACGACAAAATGAAATATGCCGCATCGGCAAGTTACACATCCGATGGGGGTGTGGTGGCTATGAGCGACTACAGTGTCTTCACCATGCACGGCAATACCTCGTTCAACATCACCAAGCGACTCACCGCTTCGACCACATTCGACATTGCACGTTCGAAGAAGCACCCGCTTACGGGCAACTACTTCAACGCCATTGGCCGTGGTCTGATGATGTCTCCTACCCATCGCGACTACGACGATGAGGGTAACTGGGTTACCGGTGGTACGAACGTCAATCAGCAGACGGCAGCCTACTACGAGGAACATTACGATCGTGAGACGACTAATCTCCGTACGACGGGTAACTTCAACCTCAAATGGAAGATTACCGACGATCTGACCGCTACGGCACAATATGCCATCAGCGATGTCAACTATCGTGGTAGCTACTACGCCTATTCGAGCTTCATCTCATCGACTCGCTCGACAACGGAGACCCGCACCGAGACGTTGCGCGACTCCTTTACCGCTTACCTCAACTACAACAAGACCTTCGCCGGAAATCATCATTTTGAGGCTACGGCAGGTTACGACTACATGATGCGTCACTATTGGTATCTGACCGCCAATTCGACCGGCTCGACCTCCGACAAGGTGCCTATCCTTGATTCGGGTGTCAACTTCACCGCTTCGAACCAAGATACCAAGGAGGCACTTATCTCCTACTTCGGTCGTGTAAACTACGACTACGATGGTCGCTACATCCTGTCAGGTACGTTGCGTGCCGATGGTTCATCGAAATTTGCCAAGGGCAATCAGTGGGGCTACTTCCCCGCAGGTTCGGCAGCATGGGTCATCTCCGAGGAGCCTTTCTGGAATACGGAAGCAAGTCGCATCAATACGTTGAAGCTTCGTCTCTCCTACGGTCAGACGGGTAACAACGGCATTGGCCTCTACGATGCTTATGGTGCCTACACCACAGGTAACACCTATGCCGGTTATAGCACAACACTTCCCTCGTCGATGCAGAACAACAGCTTGAAGTGGGAGACCACCACACAGTTCGATGCCGGTATCGATTTTGGTATGTTCCACGACCGCATCCGCTTGACGTTGGACTACTACAACAAGAAGACCGACAATATGTTGCTCTCTATCACCTTGCCCGATACCGGTTCGCTTGGTTCGGTGAAGGCCAATGTGGGCAGCGCTCGTTTCTATGGCTTCGAGGTGGAGTTGAACACCGTCAACATTCAGCGTCCCAACTTCACTTGGACTACCGACATCACCTATGCCTACAACCGCAACCGTGTTCTCTCGTTGCCCGATGAGTACAAGTACACCGACATCTATGGCAACGATGCATGGCGTATCGGTGGTTACACTCTTTCCGAGAGTGGCTACCGCTTTGGTGGTACGGCTGTAGGCGAGGAGTTGGGTCGTATCTATGGCTACAAGATTTCGCACATCATCCAGACCGAAGCAGAGGCCGATGCGGCACTCTACGATACACAGTCGCATGGCTACCGTCGTAGCGATGGTCAGTCCATCACGGGTCGTAAGGATGTCGGTGACTACGAGTGGTGCAACCGCGCAGGCTCGGCACTTACATCCGATGGCAAGGAGCAGATCAATGCTGAGGATATGTACTGTTTGGGTAATGTCATGCCCCACTCGGTGGGTGGTATCAACAACACCTTCCGTTACAAGCGACTCACCTTCCAAATCTATTGCGACTATGCTTTGGGTCACTCCATCTACAACTACATGAAGTCGCGTTTCTTCCAGAATACGTTGGGTAACTGCAACTCCAACCTCGATAAGATGGTCTACGACTGCTGGAGCTATCCGGGTGATACCAAAGCCAAGTATGCGCGTTTCTTCCCTAACGATGCCGACTATGGTAACCGTAACTTCTCGCGTGCCTCCAATTTCAACGTCGAGAAGGGTGACTACCTCTGCTTGCGTGACATCTCGCTCTACTACGATCTGCCCGAGAGTTGGGTACGTAAGTTGGGTATGAAGAAACTTACCGTCGGTATCACGGGCAACACGCTCTACTACTGGACAGCGGTCAGTGGTTCCATCAGCCCGGAGACGGGTATGGGTACCGGCTCAAGCGACAGCATGTACACCAGCGTTTCGACCGGTGGCTCCGAGAACTCGAGCATCGCCCCAGCAACGCGTAAAGTGCTCTTTAGTCTGAAAATCACCTTCTGATGAGAGTAGTGCAACATTTAACATTCTTTGAACGTATGAAACGTATTACGATAAAATGGCTGCTTCCGGCACTTGTGCTGGCTTCAGCGACAGCTTGTCACGGCGATTTGGACATCATACAGGACAACAAGCTCTCGGCAAGTAACATGTGGACCGACTCCAACGATGTGACGACCTCCACCTATGGTATCTACTACCGCATGCGTGCCAACTTTGTGCAAGACGAAATCAACGTCTTCTATTGGGGCGAGGCACGTGTGGGCGACTATATGTGGGGTCCCAGTCTTGAGTCGCGTGTGCAGAATGGCAACATGATAGATGTGCGTCACAGCACGATGAGTGCCTCTACCACCTCCACCGGTTGGTCGGCGCTCTACACCACCATCGACCAGGCAAATGCCGTGCTGAAGTATGCACCGCAGATTGCTATGACTGACTCCGACCGTGGCTTTGCCATCGGACAAGCGGCTTTTGCACGTGCTTACTGCTACTTCTGGGCAGCACGTCTGTGGGGCGATGTGCCTCTGAACCTCAAACCCATCGAGGGCGTTAGTCAGGAGGAAACCTATCCGACACGTGCTCCCAAAGCATCGGTCTATGCTCAGATTGGGGAGGATATCAACACCGCACTTGAGAATGGCCAATATCTGGGTACTGACAAATATCTGGCTACACTCGATGCTGTGAATATGCTCAAGGCTGAGTATGGCTTGTGGATGTACACCAACCAGCAGGGGGGTGACTCCTATCTCGACCTTGCAGAGGAGGCTCTCTCTGCGATAGGCATCAGCTCTTCGCGTCTGCTGTCTGACTATGCCTCTGTCTTCTCGCGCACCAACAAGCGCAATGCCGAGGTTGTCTTTGCACTCAACAACAACCAGACTGAGAAACTTTTGGGTGGTTACTACTACTACTTCTGCCATCCGAGCAACCTCATCGCATCGGCCTATCGTCAGAATCCGGTTCCCATCATCTCTACACAGTGGTGGAGCTACTCACAAGAGTTCGTCGATGTGTTGCTTGCAAGCAAGACCGAGCATGGCGACCGCCGTGTCGATTGCAACTTGGGCTATGGCGAATACGGTGCCAGTGGACAGACCATCTCTTGGCCCAACAAGTTCTTGGGCGATATGTCGGTCGATGTTATGGTGCGCGATTGCGATCTGCTCTACTACCGCTATGCATTGGCTGTGATGATGGATGCCGAGTGCAAATACTACCGCAAAAACTACAGCGGAGCACTGAAGTCGCTCAATCTTATTGCCAAGCGTGCCTATGGGGTCGACAACTTCTATACCGATGCTTCGGCCGATGCCGTGCTACAAGCCCTCACCGACGAGTACTTCTTGGAGTTCCCTTGCGAGGGTGTCATCTGGTGGGCACTTATCCGTCTCGACAAGATTTGGGAGTACAACCCCGACCTCGACAAGGATCATGTCAACATCTTGCTGTGGCCCATCTCTGCTTCGGCGCGTAACAAGAACAATAAACTTGAGCAGACCGAGGGTTGGAGTTAACGTCTAATCAAAAAAAACAGATACCATGAATATACATCATTTTAACTATGTCGCGCTCTCGTTGGCAATGCTCTTTACCACAGCGTGCCGCGATTACGACGATGATGGCGGCACCGACCAAACACCGCGTGTCTCGCTCTATCCTGCCCCCGAGGTCTTTGTAGCCGACGGACGTACCGAGTCGGGCGACGATAGCTATGTGGCAGTTGTTACACTCAATAACGGTGGCGCCAAGAGCAACCAAACTTGGACAGCTGAGATTGCCGATGCTACGTGGGCTTCGGTCTCCACAACGACCATCTCATCCGATTTCCAGAATACATGGACGAACGCCATTACCACCGTCTCCGAGCAGGGTATTGAGCTAAAAGTCGAGGCGAACACCGAATATCGTCGTCACTTTACGCTCAACATCCGCACGGCCGATGGGGTAGTCACTCCCTTCGAATTTACGCAGTTGGGCGAGAAGGCCGACGCTGCCGTCACCCTCTCCATTCCGCAAATCGAGTTTGCTTCGGCCGGCGAGTCGCAGACCTTCAGCTTCGACTCCAACATGGGCGATGTCTACGATATCTCCGTGGCTTACGACGAGCAGAGTTCCGATTGGCTCTCATGGCAGGTCGATGCCAATGTAGTTACTCTTACCTCTGCAAAGTGGGATAGCAAAGTTTCATCGCGTACAGCGGTACTTACCGTCACCGTAGGTACCGACGACACGAGCAAGGCTTCGGCTTCGCTGACCATCACACAGCTTGCCGAGGACGACTACTACTACATCTATGGTGCTTCGTGTGACAACCTCTCTATCGAGAATTCACTCCAGCTCACCAAGTCCGACTTGAACATCTATTCGGGTACGGCTTACTTCAAGGCTACAGCCGATAAGAAGAATCCGATACTCATCAACAAAAATTCGCGTACGTTGAACTATCCTTACTACTGCCTGACAGCCGATGGTAAGGTGGCAGAGGTGGCTTCGGCTTCGGCTACAGTGCCTGCTGGTCCCGATATCGATGTCGATGGTCGTCGTACCTTTGTGGTTAACTTCGGTGACATGACGTGGACATGGAACCGTATCACCGTCACCAACTGTATGCCTGACGAGGAACTTGCCAAGTACAAAACCAAGGGCTATATAGCTCGCGATGGTAGCATGAAGACCTGGATGGTCGAGTTCGTACGTTGGGATGGTGGCGACATCAAACCGAAGTTGGGCTCACCGATGGTGGCTACGGCTACCGGTGTAGGTGCGGCTGGTACAGGTGGTTATGGTACAGCAGCATTCCCGACATCGTGGAGTGATACCGGACTGAACATGGCCTACGAGACCACTGAAATGGGTGGTCAGTTGGAGGGTACGAGCGAGAATGGTCGTATCTATGCCTTCAATGAAATCATTACCGGTGAGCCTCGCTACGGTTTGGGCTATGCACGTTATGAGGAGCTTCCTGAGAGTCTGCACGTAGGTAGCACCTTCGTCGATGCTGTGGGCAACACCATTGAGGTCGAAGGTATCTCTGTTAAGTCATTCACAGGCGACAACGATGCCGATGAGAAGGCGCACTCGTCGCTGACCATGCAGATTCAGGGTATCTGCCCCTACGGTTGGCATATTGCCAATGCGGCCGACTGGCTCGATTTGGCATGGGCAGCATGCAAGGCCTCCAATGGACACACCTACCCGATGCAGGAAGACCAAATTACCTACAAGCAGTTGGCTACCACTTCGGGTACGGCAACAGCCAACAATCCAGTTTCGGCTCGTGGTATCGGTAACTTCGCAGCATGGTTGCGTAACTCGCAGTGGGTAGGTTCGGCTGCCATCTCCGATGGTGCCGACGAGTTTGGCTTCAACTACTACCCGCTGGGCTTCCGCTACATGACGCAGGGTTATCAATGCGCCGGAACGCGTGTCCAGACATGGATTCCGCTTGTCTACGACTATTCGGCACATCCCAACTGTGGTACATTCCGTATCAATGTAATTATCAACAATACGGTAAGTTACGCCGAAATGGCCAATTTCGATAACGGTCAGGGTGTCGTACCGTTCCGTTGCGTGAAGAACTACAAATAACTTAAAGAGGTCGCTCCGGTCGGCATCGTCCGACCGGGGACACTTCTTCATAGGAGATTACAGATTATGAAAAGCAGAAAACTAATTTCATTCATGGCTCTTGCCGTTGCTGCACTGATAGGTTGTTCCAATGACGATACCACTTCGCAGCCCGATTGGAGCCTCATTACACCGCCCGACGAAGTCGGAACCACCGATGCTCCCGCCGAGTGCAACAACATCGTCGTAGCACACCGCGGAGGCTCCACTGAAGCAGGTTCTGCCTATCCCGACAACTCGCTTGCTTCGTTGAACTACGCCATCACATTGGGTTGCTATGCCTCCGAGTGCGACATCTATTGGACCAAGGACAACCAGGTGGTTGTGGCACATGCTGACAGCAACTGTTGCATCAATGGCTTGCATCCGTGGGAAGCGACGTTGAGCGAGTTGCGTGCTGCTGGACGTCTCACCAATGGCGAGCAACTTCCCTCGTTGGAGGATTTCATCGATGCAGTTATGCAGCCGGGCAATTGCACCCGCTTGTGGCTCGACATCAAGAACATCACTTCACCCTCGACACTTACTCAATATCCCATCAGCGCGTGCCGTCGTGCGTGTGAGATCATCACCGAGAAGGGTGCAAAGAACTATGTCGAGTTCATCTGCACAAGCAACAAGACGGTCATGGCCTCTTCGGTACTGGCTGCCAACAGCGCAGACATTCCCATCGCGTGGATGTCGAACTCTGCTGCCAAGACTTATGCCTCCAATGGCTATCCGTGGGCAAACCTCTCCACCGAGTACATCTACAAGAATGGAGTCAACGTGGGAACACGTACCATCAGCGAGTTCAAGCAGGCGGGCATCGAGTTGAGCGTATTCAATGCCGACGAGCAGGTCGATATGCAATACTATGCTGCGCAGGCATCGAACATGAAGGCCATCTGCACCAACTATCCCAAGCGACTGTTGTCGCTCATGGGTAAGTTGTAACCCTTTATTACTTCGATTTTGACAACCGACAGTCCCCTTTCGCAGTGTTGTGTGGATGCTGTCGGTTGTCTTTTGTTCAACAATCAAACAATTCAAAACATGAAACGTCTTACCCCTCTTCTTTCGTTGCTTGTTGCACTTCTTGTCGTGCAGAGTGCATCTGCATGGGGACGGTTGGGACATGCTACGGTAGCTTACATTGCCGAGCAACACCTCACCCCCTCTGCCAAGGCAGCACTCGACGACTACCTCCAAGGCAAGTCGATTGTCTACTACGCCTCGTGGCTCGACGACTACAAACCGCAGATGTTGGTCGACCTCGGCTATGACCCCGAGAAGGGCCATCGTCTTCATCAATTGCCTCACACCTTCTCCGTCGATGCATCGGGTGAAGTGGTGCGTGGCAATCGCTGGCCCGGTACCAACAAATATTTGGCAAATTGTACCTACTACATCGAAGAGTCTGCCGACCTGCTGAAGAATCACATACACGAATTGGACGACTCCACCCGATTGGCTCGCATTCAACTGATTGTGCACTGTGTGGGCGACATGCACTGCCCGGGTCACTTCCGCTATCCGGGCAACACCGGTATCGGCTATTTCGATGTGACCTTCTTCGACGAAACCATACGCTATCACACCATCTGGGATACGCCTATCCTCACTCGTCCTCATCCGTGGAGTTTCTCCGATTTGGCATGGCTCATCGACCGCTACAC
>CAYUJP010000050.1:2943-10693 GCA_964445055.1 uncultured Alistipes sp. | reverse complement strand
CACATTGTTGCCTCTGCCAAACGCTATGAGATTGATTGGACTCGTTATGAATTTCGCTTGAAGGCCTACTATGCAAAGGACGATGAAATCAATTGGGAGATGTTGATTAGTTCGGTAGATGTGATTCCGGAGACGGCTGCCGTGTTGCTTCGCTTGGGTAATGGCGAGGTGATGTTGTTACCCAACGACACGGTGCATCTCTGCGATGCAAACTCTTCGGATGTGTGGCTCTATCCTATCTTTGGCGGTTTCGAGGGTCGAGTGGTGAAGACGCAATATTATGTTTCGACGTATGCACTCTCTGCCGAACAACTTGATAAGATTATTCAGCAGGGTATCACCAAACTCCGTATCACGGGAGGTGTGTCGTATCGCGACCGCGATTGGTTCTACAATGAGTTGGGTAAATATCTGACGCGGAGCAAAAAACTCATAGACCGACAACTTAGGACCATCAACTCCATCTATAAGGATTTCTGATTCGACCAAGGTAAGTCATCAATCGGCTCTTTTGAGTCATAAGGTAAGGCGTCATCGACGATGCCTATAGGATTGTGTCGGTAGGGTAGGTTGCTTATTGAGGTGCGAGACCATCGGCTCATCCCTTCGCGTTTTTCTATTCCATTTATAATTCGTACTTTTGCGTGATTATATATTTTTATGAAGGTGAAACCGATTCTACCTATTCTCCTGATGATGCTTACCGCAGGTTGCGCAGGCCGAAAAGCCAATTCGAGTGTCGCTGTCTCGTCATCCGTCACGGAACCAATCCGCTACAGTTACGTTGTGCGGGCATCCTATCCACATGCTACAACCAGCTACACGCAAGGACTCTATTTCGAGCAAGATTGCTTGTGGGAGGGCACCGGACAATATGGCGCTTCGGTGTTGCAACGGGTCGATTTGGAGAGTGGCGATGCGAAGGTGTTGGCCACATTGCCTCACACCGAATTTGGCGAGGGCATAGCACGTCTGCACGACCGCATCTACCAACTTACATGGCAGAACAATGTAGCACATGTTTACGATGCGCAGTCGTTTGCTAAGGTGGGCGATATTCCCTTTTCGGGCGAAGGATGGGGACTGACAACTGATGGCGAACATCTCTATCTGAGCGATGGCTCGACACACATCTACGAGGTCGACCCCACTGATTTTCGGCACAAGCGTACCATCACAGTGACGGCATCGGGGCGTGTGGTCCCCTATCTCAACGAACTGGAGTGGATTGAGGGAAAGATTTGGGCCAATGTCTACACCACCGACCTCATCCTCATCATCAACCCCGATACGGGAGTGGTCGAGGGTATTGTCGACCTCAGTGGACTGTTGCCCGAGAGCGAGGTGACACCGACAACCGACGTGCTCAATGGCATCGCCTACGATGTTGCTACCAAGCGGGTGTTTGTCACCGGCAAAAATTGGAGCCGTCTCTTTGAAATAGAACTTGTCAAGCAATGAAACAATCGATTGAACAGATACTTTCCGAGCGCATCTTGTTGCTCGATGGAGGATTCGGAACGATGGTGCAGGGTTATCGACTCGAGGAGTCCGACTACCGAGGCGAACGCTTTCGGCAGTGGGAACGTCAGTTGAAAGGGTGCAACGACTTGTTGGCACTCACGCGGGCCGATGTGGTGCGCGCCATTCACGAGAAATACCTGATAGCAGGTGCCGACATCATCGAGACCGACTCATTCAATGCCAATGCTATATCGCTTTCGGACTATGGACTCGAGACTTACGCCTACGAGATAGCTCGTGCAGCGGCACAAGTGGCGCGTGAGGTGGCCGACCTCTTTACGGAGCGCAATCCCCGTAAACCACGTTTTGTGGCAGGCTCAATAGGGCCCTCCAATCGTACCCTCTCCATGTCTGCCGATGTCAACGATCCGGCGGCGCGTGAGATTACTTTTTCACAACTTTGTGCAGCTTACCGTGAGCAGGTGCGGGGACTATTAGACGGTGGGGTAGACCTATTATTGGTGGAGACCATCTTCGATACCCTCAACGCCAAGGCGGCACTTTACGCCATTGACGAGGAGTGCGAAAGTCGGGGTTGTGCGGTGCCCATCATGGTGTCGGGTACTCTTTCCGATGCTGCGGGGCGTACTTTGTCGGGACAAACCGTTGAGGCTTTCTACACCTCGCTTTCACATGCACGATTACTCTCTGTGGGACTAAATTGTGGTTATGGAGCCAAGCAGATGTTGCCCTACCTGGAGCGTCTGTCGGCTGTGGCCGAGGTCTACACCTCGGCACACCCCAACGCCGGACTACCCAACGTCATGGGGGGGTACGACGAGACTCCGGCTATGTTTGCTACCGATTGTGGCGAATATTTGCAACGTGGCTTGGTCAATATTTTGGGTGGATGCTGTGGCACTACTCCCGAACATATCTTCGAATTGAGCAAGATTGTCGGCAACTATGCTCCTCGGCCTCGTCCCGTACGAAGTCACACAACGGTGCTGAGCGGTCTCGAACCCTTACGTATTGTTCCGCAGAGCAATTTTATCAATGTGGGTGAGCGTACCAATGTCGCGGGATCGGCACGTTTTGCACGTCTCATCCGCACAGGTGCCTACGACGAGGCCCTCTCGGTAGCACGTGCTCAGGTCGATGCCGGTGCACAGATTGTCGATGTTTGCATGGACGATGGACTCATCGATGGAGTGCAGGCAATGAGCCACTTCCTGAAACTACTCGCTTCGGAACCGGAGATAGCGCGTGTCCCCATCATGATTGACTCATCCAAATGGGCGATTCTCGAGACCGGAATGCAACTCGTGCAGGGCAAGTGCATTGTCAACTCTATCTCGCTCAAGGAGGGTGAGGAGCGCTTTTTGAGCCATGCACGGCAGATTCATCGTTATGGCGCCGCTGCCGTGGTCATGCTCTTCGACGAACGCGGACAGGCCGATACCTTCGACCGCAAAGTGGAGGTGGCACGTCGGGCATATACCTTGCTGACAGGGTCCGGTTTTCCGGCCGAAGATATCGTCTTCGATCCCAATATATTGGCAGTAGCAACAGGCATCGAGGCGCACGACCGCTATGCCTTGGATTTCATTGAGGCTACTCGTTGGATAAAGAGCAACCTTCCCTACGCCAAAGTGTCGGGCGGTGTTTCCAACCTCTCGTTTGCCTTCCGTGGCAACAATCGTGTGCGTGAGGCCATGCATTCGGCTTTCCTCTACCACGCTGTAGTTGCAGGCATGGACATGGGCATTGTAAACACCGAGTTATTACAGGTCTATAGCGACATCCCCACCGAGTTGCTCGAACGTGTGGAGGATGTGATTTTATGTCGTCGGGTCGACGCTTCGGAACGCCTGATTGACTATGCACAGCAGTTGCGCGATGCCGACACCTCCACCTCCGCCACACAGCAGAGTGAGACGTGGCGCGAACGTCCGGTGGCAGAGCGAATCGAATATGCCATGCTCAAGGGGGTTACCGACCACATTGAGGAGGATGTGCTTGAGGCCTATCGGCAATTGGGCAATCCACTTGCGGTCATCGACCAGATGCTCATGCGGGCAATGGCTCGTGTGGGCGAGCTTTTCGGTTCCGGCAAGATGTTTTTGCCACAAGTGGTGAAGTCGGCGCGAGTCATGAAACAGGCGGTTGCACGGCTTACCCCCTACATCGAGGAGCATAAACAAGAGGGTCACACGGTGGGCAAGGTGCTTGTAGCAACAGTCAAGGGCGATGTTCACGATATTGGCAAAAACATCGTTTCGGTGGTCATGGCGTGCAACGGCTACGAGGTGAAGGACCTGGGTGTGATGGTCGAGGCCACCACCATTGTCGATGAGGCTACAACATGGGGCGCCGATGCCATCTGCTTGAGTGGACTCATCACCCCTTCGCTCGATGAGATGATGCACGTCGTTGAGGAGGCGGCACGACGAGGAGTGAACACTCCCTTTGTCATTGGAGGGGCCACTACCTCAGAACTACACACCGCGGTGAAGATAGCACCGCTTACCACTGCACCGGTGGTGCATTCACGCGATGCCAGCCAGAACAACCGCATCTTGGCGGCGTTGCTGGGCGATGGTCGCGAATCCTTCATCGCCGAGGTGCGTGCTCATCAGCAACAGTTGCGCGATACCTACGAACATGAGGAGCGTGTACGCAATCTGATACCCATTGTTGAGGTCCGCAAGGAGCGGAGGTCGCGTCCGGTGTCGGAGATTGTTCCGGCAGCACATACCGGACGTCTGGTCTTCCCCGATTTCGATATTGCAGATGTCGAACCACTCATCGATTGGAACTTTTTCTTTGCCTCATGGGGGTTGAAGGGACGTTATCCGGAGATTCTTTCACATCCTGAGAAGGGTGAGGAGGCACGTAAAGTGTTTGCTGATGCACAGACACTGTTGCATCGCATGGCCGAGGAACGATTGCTGACCTTGCAAGGCGTGGTGGGTATCTTCCCGGCAGTCGGGCGCAAGGACGACATCGTGATTACCGATACCAAGGGTCATTCCCATATATTGCCGATGTTGCGCAACCAAAGTCGGGGGAGCGAACACCTCTGTTTGGCCGACTTCTTGGCCGACCACCGTTGTGGAACAAGCGACTATATCGGCTTGTTTGCCCTTACTGCAGGCATCGGGTTACAAGAGCTCTGCACGAAATTCCGTGAGCAGAGCGACGACTACTCTGCTATTCTTGCCAAGTTGTTGGCCGACCGTCTCACCGAGGCATTTGCCGAGACGGTACATAGTTTCGTGCGACGACAGATGTGGGGCTACGAACAGGGGCCGGAACTCACCCCCAAACAGATTATCGCAGGCGACTACCGAGGTTGTCGCATGGCATTCGGCTATCCGGCATCCCCGGACCACTCACTCAAACGCGATGTGTTCGACCTGCTTGCCGTTGAGCAGACTACACGCATGCGCTTGACCGACAACTACATGATTGTTCCGGGTGAAGCGCTCTGTGGCATGATTTTCTCCGATGCACGCTACTTCTCTGTCGGACACATTGACACCAAACAACTCAACGACTATGCTACACGTCGCCGATGTGATGTGGAGCAGATACGCAAAATCATTCCCAACAACCTGATTTGACGATGAACGTACTGGACATCATACACAACGCACAGGCTCAAAGTCGTACACGTTTCTCCTTCGAATTGTTGCCGCCCCTCAAGGGCGATGGCACATGTGGCGTATTTGGCACCATCGAAGCTTTGCGTGATTTCGACCCTGCATTCATCAACGTAACCTTCCACCGCGAGAGCATCAAGGAGACCATCTCCACCGACGGTCACATCTCGTGGCATCGCGTGCGCCGTCGTCCCGGCACAGTGGGCATCTCGGCGGCCATCCGCGACAAATTCGGCATTGAGGTGGTTCCTCACCTCATCTGTGGTGGATTGTCTCGCTATGACATTGAGGATGCACTTATCGATATGGACTTTCTGGGACTACACAATGTACTGGCATTGCGAGGTGACTGCGGTCCGAACGAACGTCACTTTATGCCTCATCCACAGGGACATAGCCACGCCATCGATTTGGTGCGTCAAATTCAGGCCATGAATCGGGGCGAGTTTGTCGATGGTGAAGTGGAAAATTGCCACCATTCGAAATTTTCCATCGGTGTGGCAGGCTATCCGGAGAAGCATTGTGATGCCTGTGATGCGCAGAGCGACCTGCTCCATCTGAAAGCGAAGGTCGATGCGGGAGCCGATTACGTTATGACGCAGATTTGCTACGATGCTACGCGCATTCTTCGTTTCATTGACCGTTGTCGCGAAGCGGGCATTCAGGTTCCTATCATTCCGGGCATCAAGCCGCTCTCTACCTTGCGACAACTGACTTTGTTGCCACAAACCTTTGCCATCGAACTGCCCGAGCCACTGCGTCGCGAGGTGGAGGCACATGCCACGCAGGCCGACCACATCCGTCAGATAGGGGTAGAGTGGGCTATTGACCAATGTCGTATCTTGAAGGCCGCGGGCATACCCGTGTTGCACTTCTACACCATGGGACGTGCTGAGAATGTGCGCCAAATTGTGAAAGCACTCTTCTAAAAGATTCCGCCATGGCTATACAACCGCTTGATATCCTTCGCTTCCGTCGTGAACTACATCAGCATCCCGAGCTGTCGTTTCACGAGACACAAACCTCTGCACGCATCTGCGAGGCATTGAAACAACTTCATATCGACTACCGGCGAGTGGCGCACACCGGTGTGTTGGCACGCATTGAGGGGCGTGATGCACAACGCCAAGCCGTGGTGTTGCGTGCAGACATCGATGCCTTGCCCATCTGCGAACAGACACAAGTGGCGTGGCGCTCGGTCAACGACGGAGTGATGCACGCCTGCGGACACGACATCCACACCGCCATCTTGATGGGAGTGTTGCAACGCTTCGCTTCACAACGCGACTTTTCGGGGACGCTCTTTGGACTGTTTCAGCCGGGTGAGGAGTGCAATCCGGGAGGAGCATCTCTTGTGTTGGCTGAAGACCCCTTTGCCGACTACGAAGTGAAGGCCGTTGTGGGCGAACATGTTGAGCCGACACTCGAAGTAGGTACCTTTGGCTTTCGCGAAGGGAAGTACATGGCTTCGAGCGATGAATTGCGTTTTACCGTGCACGGTCGAGGAGGACATGCCGCGTTGCGTGCTACGTTGCACGATGCAGTAGCCGCCATGGCCGAGGCCGTCACACAACTGTTGGCTCTCAATCGTGCCGACCGTGTAGTCTCCATTGGCAAAGTCCTTGCGCAGGGGGCTACCAACGTCATCCCCGATGAGGTCTATCTCGAGGGAACGTTGCGCACCTTCGACGAGACATTGCGGCAGCAAACCTACGACACCATTCACGCCCTCTTTGCCGAGGTCGATGCACGCTACACCACCACCACACACATCGATATCAGTCGTGGTTACCCTTGTGTGGTGAATGATGCGCGTCTGACCTCCCTGGCACGCCATCTTGCGCAACAGCGAGGTGCCACCGTAGTAGAGCTTCCGTTGCGTACCACTGCCGAGGATTTTGGTTTCTACACCCACCGCTACCCCTCGCTCTTCTATCGTTTGGGGGTAGGTACCACAGCCGGACGCACCCACTCGCCTCTGTTTCAGCCCGATGAGCGAGCCATCGCAGTGGGCATAGATTTCATGCAACAATTCGCACTTAAACTACTGAATGAGATACAATGAAAAAGAGAAAAACAACATCCGATAAGGGCAACGAACGGGCTGCCTTCCTGCTGGACTTGTTCCACCAAATGCCCGACAAAAAGTTTACCTTGCGCCACTTGGCATCCGCTTCTGGTGGATGCACCAAGGCCGACAAGGAGGCAACCCTCCGCATCGTGGAGCAATTTCTTGCCGATGGACTCATTGAGGTGTGTGCTACTGGTAAGTATCAGTTGCGTGCCGCACATCGTCCTCATCTGCAAGGTGTGGTCGAGATGCTTGCTTCCGGCTCCATGTTTGTGCAGGTCGAGGAGCACGAGGAGCCTGTGTTTGTCCATGCACGCAACTCACTCAATGCCCTCGATGGTGACCGTGTGGAGTTGGTGCTGATGAAGCGCCGCCCGCGTGCCGAGCATGCTGTGGAGGGTGAGATTACCACTATATTGGAGCGTAGCAACAAACGCTATGTAGGCGTGGCCGAAGTCGACAAACACCACATCTTTGTGCGTGTTGATTCACGTCGTATGCCGGTCGATGTCTACCTCTCCAAACGCGATTGTCCCGAGGTGCAGAATGG
>CAYUJP010000050.1:0-2843 GCA_964445055.1 uncultured Alistipes sp. | reverse complement strand
CGCGTGGTACATCGGTCTATCTGGTCGACCGCACCGTGCCTATGTTGCCCGAACGCCTCTGCAACGAACTCTGCTCACTGCGCCCACACGAGGAGAGTCTCTGCTTTTCGGCTGTGTTCCAACTTAACGAACAACTTGAGATTCTCAATGAGTGGTTTGGTCGTACGGTCATCTATTCCGACCGTCGTTTCTCCTACGAGGAGGCGCAACAGGTCATCGAGACGGGTCAAGGCGACTATGCCGAGGAGATTCTCACACTCAACCGCTTGGCACAAGCCATGCGTAGCGAGCGTTTCCGTCACGGTGCCATCAGTTTCGATCGTGCTGAGGCAAAGTTTCAACTCGATGAGAAGGGACGTCCTCTGAGCGTCTATTTCAAAGAGCAGAAGGAGGCCAACCAGATGATTGAGGAGTTCATGTTGTTGGCCAATCGACGTGTGGCTGAGTTCTGTGGTAAGGTCAAGGGTCGCAAGTCGGGACGTACGATGGTCTATCGTGTGCACGACGAACCCAATACCGAGAAGCTACAGAACTTCCGCCAGTTCATTTTGCGCTTTGGTCATGTATTCAAGGCTTCCGAGGGTCGTTCCGTGGCAAAAGAGATGAACAAACTCTTCCAGAAGGTCAAGGGCAAAGCCGAGGAGAATGTGGTTACGACATTGGCTGTTCGCTCCATGGCAAAAGCCTTTTACACCACCGACAATATCGGTCACTACGGTCTTGCATTTCCCTATTATACCCACTTTACCTCCCCGATTCGACGCTATCCCGACATGATGGTACACCGTCTGCTGGCACGCTATTTGGATGGAGGAAAGAGTGCCGACAAGTCGAAGTTCGAGACGTTGTGTGAGCATAGTTCCGAACGCGAAGTGGTGGCTGCCGAGGCCGAACGTGCCTCCATCAAGTACAAAATGGTCGAGTTCATGCAGGCTCGCTTGGGCGAGGAGTTCGAGGGTCACATATCGGGCATTACCGATTGGGGTATCTTCGTCGAGATTGATGAGAATCACATCGAAGGACTTGTGGCGTTGCGCGACATGACGGACGACTTCTATAATTTCGACCAAGAGAACTACACCTTGGTGGGACGTGCCACAGGTCGACGCTTTACGCTGGGTGATGCAGTGCGCATTCGGGTGAAACGTACCGACCTGCAAAAACGTCAACTCGATTTCGAACTGGTGCTTCCCGACGCAGAGCGTGTTGCAAAACCTCATCGCAAGGTTGCTGTCAAAAAGGGCCGATGATGAACGATTCTTTGCTTCAGAAGGCACTCCGTCGCGAGTCGCTTACGCACGACGAGGCACTTGCGCTCTACAACTACCCCTCGTTGCAGGAGTTGGCCGCTGCAGCCGATGAGTTGCGTCGACGTGTGGTGCCCAATGCACAAGTAGTCACTTGGCAAATCGACCGCAATGTCAACATCACCAATGTCTGCATCTCGGGATGTAAGTTCTGCAACTTTCACTGCAAACCTCACCAGCACCAACTTGCATTCATCACTACACGCGAGGAGTACCGCCAAAAGATGGCGCAGACCTTGGCGTTGGGTGGCGACCAATTGCTGTTACAGGGAGGCTTGCATCCGAAGTTAGACATTCACTTTTACGAGTCGCTTTTTCGCGACCTGAAACAGATGTACCCCCAGATTCGGCTTCATGCGTTGGGTGCTCCGGAGGTGGCGCACATTGCGCGCATCAGCGGACTCTCCACCCGTGAAACGTTGAAACGGCTAATGGCGGCGGGACTCGATTCTTTGCCGGGTGCCGGAGCCGAGATTCTCAATCCGGAGGTGCGACATGCCCTATCACCGGCAAAACCTTCGGTGCAGTCATGGCTCGATGTCATGCACGAAGCACACGAGTTGGGACTGGTGACATCTGCCACCATGATGTATGGCCACATCGAGACACCTGCGCAGCGTGTGGAGCATCTGCTTACTATCCGTGACCTGCAAGCTCGTTGTCCTGAGGGAAAGCCCGGTTTCTTGGCATTCATTCCTTGGATTTTTCGCTCCACAGGTACACAACTCGAGCACGAAGGGGTGACGAGCGACTTCTCTCCGGCAGAGTATATCCGCATCATCGCGGCAAGCCGACTGATTCTCAACAATATCAACAACATACAGGCTTCGTGGCTCACCGTAGGTCGCCAGACGGCTCAAGTAGCTCTGCACAGTGGTGCCAACGACATGGGCTCTATCATGATTGAGGAGCATGTTGTCTCTTCGGCAGGTGCGGACAACCGTTTTGATGCCGATGGCATCCAGCAGGCGATACGCGAGGCGGGTTTCATCCCGCGTCTGCGCAACCAATGTTACGAGTTGCGACCGTGGCCTCTGCCTACACCCGACAGCACAAAGTAGCCCTATGGAAACCCTCACCCAATTTTGTGTCGACTGGGGCTACTGGGGACTCTTTCTCTCGGCTTTCATAGCCGGAAGTGTCATTCCCTTCAGTTCCGAAGCGGTGCTCCTTGTCTTGGTACGCATGGGGCTCGACCCCGTGTGGTGTATCCTCGCCGCTACGTTGGGAAATACGGCAGGTGGCATGACCTGTTATTGGATTGGACGATTGGGCAAACGCGAGTGGATTCACAAATACCTGCGTGTCTCCGAGCAACAACTCGACCGTGCCGGTCGCATCCTTGCCGGTAAGGGGGCGTGGAGCGCGTTGTTCGCCTTTTTGCCCTATGTGGGTAGTGCCATCTCCATCTTGCTAGGCATCATGCGTAGCAACATCCCAATCACCCTGTTGGCGATGATGATTGGCAAAGCGTTGCGCTATGTGGTGCTTCTCTACCTCACCTTAGGTACTCTCTTCCGCCTCTAATCCACACAT
>CAYUJP010000049.1:0-10999 GCA_964445055.1 uncultured Alistipes sp. | reverse complement strand
CCTTACCCGCCTCATTTTCTGCACTTAATTTCTCCAAGTTCTTTGCAAATTCGCGATTTCTCGCTACCTTTGCATCGACCTTGACCAGGGACGCATCCGCTTTCTTAGCGATGGGCTGTCCAAGTCCGTAGGCCTCGCCAACAGCGGGGCTTTCGTTATTTTTTGTCACTACCACTGCAGCGAGCCCTTCTGTGCCCGAGTTCTCCTTGTTGGCAATCTCCACACGGTAACCGTCACCCAATTCGCTCTCCACCCACTCTTTCAACTCCGTAGGCGTAAAGAATCGCTGATACGATGCAATCTTGCCATTATGCTTAGTCTTCTCAGAACAACAAGATTTATGCGCACACGCTTTTTGCTTGTGTGCACCTTCATTCGATGCCGATCCCCCTAAAAAAATAATTTTGTATTCCCAGCGACATTTTCAGAGGTACCGAAAGTTATCGACAATAAGGCATAAAACAGCGAAGATTTATCAACAATTATTTTACTCTGTAAATCGGCAGATTACATAAGTTGTTAACATATAGAATGTATCTTGTCGCTTATTTACATGAATGTTTTCAACAGACTCTGCACAACTTTTCCACCTCTTTGTAATCAATTTTCAAGGTTTATCAACATTCGAATTCATTTTCTCCTATTGACTATTTGTTTTTCGGTGCTTTCACTTAATTCCCGACTTTTTATGCTATCTTTGTCTACATAAAGCACAAATTCACCATGTCACAACATTCGACACAAGAATCAGCTAACGCTGTCAGTATCAGTCGACAACCTATGGTGTGGATTTTGCTCTTTACCATTGTCGGAATTATCCTTTCGAAGTGGATACGGATTCCAGACATTTATCTTATTTTTAGTATTGTTCTCTGTGTCATCATGGCATTTCTGTCGCACATTCGTTGGATTAGTGAGCTCTACCTCGCTGTGGCTCTCATCTTCTTCGGGTTGTTGCTGACAGCATGGAGACCCCACACGAAACCATCAAATCGCATAGAGAACTCGCTACATACCCTTGCGCTACACCGCATGGAAGAGCTACACCTTGCAAAGGAGTCTACCCCCATCGTGTTTGCTATGAGCATCGGCGAGCGAAGCAAATTATCACCGGCCGTTCGTAGGCCTTATTCTCACACAGGTACGGCTCATCTGTTGGCCGTGTCCGGACTGCATGTGGGTGTTATCTTTCTTCTTGTTAATCTTTTTTTACGGGTACTTGTCTTGTTGCGTTATGGGCATATCGCCTACAATCTTCTTTCGATTCTCTTTGTATGGCTCTATGCCATCACTGCCGGTCTCTCACCGGGGACAATACGTGCATCCATCATGTTCTCCGCGTTGCAACTCGCATTGGCTACAGCCTCACAGTACCAACGAGCGAATATTCTCTGCACAGCAGCCTTTTTGATGTTGCTATGGTCGCCTGATTACCTATTTCAACTGAGTTTTCAACTCTCTTGTCTTGCAGTTGTAGCTATCTTTCTTTGGGGTATTCCACTGTATCGAATCTGCCGTACACACTCGAATATAGCCAACGTAATAATCGGTGCCTACATCACCACATTGGTTGCAGCTTTGATTACCCTACCGATTTCGTCGCACTACTTTGGTATTATCCCTCTGTTAGGAAGTTTGATTAACCCCATCTCCATCATGCTTGCTTATGTAATTGTGCTTATGTCGATTGGATGGATACTTTTCCCGATAGGGTATATTGCTCCACTCGTTCGTTTCACGATTAATACAGCGTGGTGGCTACTCGACCGAATGACAAACTTTGTAGCAACACTTCCCGGGGCAGCCATAAATTACCGTATGACCACAACTCAAATGCTCCTTTGCTACTTAGGACTCTCTATTTTCACCCTTGTTCTCTATCGTTCAAAGATAAAAATTAGGTAACTTTGCGTCATGACACGCGAAGAGTACAATATCCTGAGCGATGCTCACGTACAACAGGTTATCGCTGATATGCGTGACAGAGACCCTCTCTCTATCGCGTTGGATAAGCGTATTTCCGCCGCTGCACTTGTCGCCACACAAGTTAAATACCTACAACGTGCCCGTACAAAGCTACCCAGTTATTATGCAGCACAATGTATCTTGACACCTCGAGCCTTTGAACAGGCATCCAGCGAAGAGTGCGCACAGCATAAGATGCTTCATGGAGAACGCGTATTGGATCTCTGTTGTGGATTGGGCGTGGATTCTTTGGCTCTCAGTCGCAATTTTCGCGAAGTAATCGCCTTGGAACAAGATGCTCTATTGTGCGAGATTACGACACATAATCTTCAGCGGATGGGAGTTACAAATGTAACCGTTGTGTGTAGTTCAGCCGAGACATTCCTACATGACTGCTCCGAGCATTTTGATTGGGTATATGCAGACCCCGATCGGCGTGGCAACACAGGACGAAAACTCATACGATTGGAAGAGTGCTCTCCAAATATTCTTGCCTTGTTACCCGACATACGCAGGTGTGCCACAAACTTGTGTCTGAAATGTTCTCCTTTGTTTGATGTGGATGAGGCGTTGCGACTCTTCCCTGATGCGCACATAGAGGCTGTATCTCTCGGTGGCGAATGTAAAGAGTTGTTAATCTACGATGACCACTCAGGCCCCCGGCTCACCGCCACCGCGCTCGGAATGGGTAGTTACAGTACATCCCCCCATTGTCGCATTGCCGACCATCAGACCATCTTTGACCCTACAATCTATCGCTATCTATTTTTACCGGATGTTACCCTGCAAAAGTTGCGTATTGTGACAACCGCCTTACACGGAGTCGCTGAAGTATGGGATAACAACGGATTCGGTTTTGCACAACATCCTATTTTAGAAGCTCCGGGACGGAACTTCATCCTCGAACAGGCAGAACCTTTCGATGCAAAACGATTGCGCCGTAACTATGGGCATCTGTCTGCCGAAATTTTCAAAAGAGACTTTCCTCTATCGGAGGATGAGATTCGGAAACGCACCCACTTAAAAGCAGGGAATGAACTTCATCTCGCCTTTACACGCATTGGAGACCGATTATGGAGCCTTTTTTTACACAAAGAGTAAACACTACATACAAATACAATGGAGGAGATACGCTTAGATAAATATCTTTGGGCCGTGCGCATATTCAAGACACGAAGCGATGCTGCCGAGGCCATACGTACCAATCACGTAACCGCCAATGGGGTATCTTGCAAACCATCGCGTGAAGTGAAAATCGGGGACATCATCGGGGTAAAACGAATGCCCGTCTTTTACCAATATAAAGTCGTTGGATTGGTGAGTAGCCGACAACCCGCCAAGAATGTTCCCGACTATTGTGTTGACATTACACCTCAAGAGGAACGCGATAAATTGAATGTCCCGCGCGAAACCATTTTTATCTCTCGTGAGCGTGGCACAGGACGTCCCACAAAGAAAGAGCGTCGAGAGTTAGACTCCCTTATGGATGGAGTCTATTTCGATGAGTAAGCCCAACATGTACAGAAGAATCGAGATAAAGAGTTCTCGTGATATTCGTACGAAATAACTATCTTTGCACCGTTATGGAGAGAAAACTTTACGAAAAGCAAGAGATTTACGATGCTGACGCATTGGCAGAGTTGTCTGACCACTATCAGTCTATCTTGAGGTTGTTGGGCGAAGATCCTTCGCGCGAGGGGCTGATAAAGACGCCGGATCGAGTGGCAAAAGCCATGGCCTTCATGACAAAAGGATACAACGAAGACCCTCAGGAGATTATTCGGAGTGCCATGTTCCGCGAAGAGTATAAACAGATGGTCCTTGTACGTGATATTGAGGTCTATTCGCTCTGTGAACACCACATGCTACCCTTCTACGGAAAGGCTCACGTAGCTTATATTCCCAATGGATATATCACCGGCCTATCGAAAATTGCGCGTGTCGTGGAGTGTTTTGCACGCCGACTGCAAGTGCAAGAACGTCTCACTGTGCAAATTCGAGATTGCATACAAGAATCACTCAATCCGCTGGGAGTGGCTGTTGTTATCGAGGCCAGTCATATGTGTATACAGATGCGGGGTATCGAGAAACAAGACTCATCGACCACTACATCGGCCTTCACCGGCATCTTCCTAAGCGACCACCGTACACGTGAGGAATTTTTGGATTTGATTCGATAGCTATCTACACTCATACCAATGGGGGATGATTCTAAATAAGAATCATCCCCCATTGTTGAGAGTTTATCAGATGGAGCTAATAATACTTGACCGTTTTACCCTCTATAGCCGAAAGTAGTGCATTTGCAACAGATGATGCACCAATTCGGAAGAACTGCGGTGTCAACCACTGCTCGCCTAAGATACTACGAACAATCGTATAGTAGAGCACTGCGTCCGAAGCCGTACGAACACCTCCTGCAGCCTTGAATCCTACCATACGTCCTGTCTGTTGATAATAGTCTTTGATAGCATGGCACATCACCACAGCAGCTTCGGGTGTTGCCGCTACATCGATTTTCCCCGTGGAAGTCTTTACGAATTCTGCACCCGCAAACATTGCCAACAATGCCGTACGACGAATTAATTCGGGTGTTTTCAGTGCTCCTGTCTCCAGAATTACTTTCAGCACAACATCCTCACCCGCTTCGCCACGCAACACCTCGATTTCATTGGCAACCTCATCGTAATGTCCTTGTAACACCTTTCCGACATTGACTACAATATCAATCTCATCAGCGCCATTTTCAACAGCCATAGCAGTCTCCAACATCTTCACTTCTAAGAAGGTTTGTGAAGATGGGAATCCTCCAGAAACGCTGGTAATACGCATAGGCGTCCCATCGACAGCAATACCTACCGTCTCAACAAAAGGAGGATAGATGCAGATGGATGCTACATTGGGGATGTGAGGATATTGCGTATAAAATGCAACGGCTTTGCGAGCAAACTCCGTCACAGATTCTTCAGAGTCATTACACGAAAGTGTTGTTAAGTCGATTGCCGAATAGCAGAACTTATAGACATCGGTCGTCTCATAACTCTTTGCAACCTCCTTCAGCGAGGCTACTTCAGCTGCAACTTGAGCATCGCTCTGTGCTGCAGCGTACTTCGTCAATTGGTTTGCGTACTCCATAACTTCAGTCCATTTGTAGCAAATGTAATGAAAATTTTTCTTTTCGGCTCGTTTTTCGCTGAATTTCAAAAAAAACTGGAATCCCCATAAGGGACTCCAGTTTCGAACTAACAATCTGTTGGTCTATTAGAGGGTAAAACCACTCTTAAAGAGGTCCTTCAGGTTGATATCTTTCACAGCCTTCTTTGCCAACGATGCATCTTTAGCGATAGCGGCCTTCAACTGTGCGGCAGCGGTCTTGAGGTCGCCCTCCTTTGTTGCAACAACAGCACGCAGGTAATCTGCATCAGCAGTGGTCTCTGAAGCCAAAGACTTCTTTGCAGCAGAGAGGTCGTTGTTTAATACAGCAGCAACGGCAGCATTGTAGCCACTCAACTGCGAAGCAGCCGCACTGTATTGACCCTGAGCAGCAGATACCAAGCTCTTTGTCTTCGAATCAGCGGCAGTAGCATACTTCTTTGCCTCATCTACATTACCTGCAGCCAAATTAGCCAAAGCGAGGTTCGAGTTGAGAGCCTGTGTGTTGCCACCCAATTTCACAGCTTGCTTCAATGCAGCAAGAGCCTTTTCGGTAGCACCCTCCTTGAGGTAGGTAGCACCCAGGTTGGTATAAGCACGAGAGTCGTTGTACTTCTGAGCAGCATACTCCAGCACCTTAGCCTTCAGCGAATTGTCGCTAAGTTGCTCAGCGATGTAGAGCAACTCCTCGTTTGTCAACTCATCGAGCTTATTGTCATTTACCAATGCCAGCATCTCGGCATCGCTCTTGCCTGTAATCTCCATATTGTTTACCAACTGAGCACGGCGCAGTTTCGGAAGTACATCATCCTTCAACTCACCATAAACCGAAGACATGTTCTTGATTTGGCTCTCACGCTCAGCAGAAGAGTCGTACATGCTCAGCACCTGAAGAATCAAATCCTTATCTTGGATGTTCGACTGCTCAACCATCTCCTTGAAGCCTTCCCAGTCCTCACCATAACCGGCAGCATCGATATTGAAACCATACTGCGAAAGAATCTTCTCGACAGCCTGACGACCGGTGTTACTACGTGCACTTGCCAACTTATCATTGAACTTCTCAGGGCCATCAGGCGAAGCGTAGCCATTGACATAGAGGTTCTGTGCAACGCGATCGTTCTCCTTATTGGCAGCAACGGTCTTCTCGAACTCGGCAATCTGCTCGTTGTTCTTCAGCGCCTTCTGGTTTACAACCGAACTGTTGATTTGGTAGAGAATGTCTGCCTTATCAACCTGATTGGTAGTACGCTTGTAATTGTTATCTGCAGTTGCTGTAGCATCGCCGAAGTTGAAATCTTTCTGGAGCGTATTGACACCCTCAGCTACAAAAACAGCGCACTTTGCGTGCAAGGCAATTGCTGCAGCAGACTTCGGATTTGCCAATACAGCAGCCTCGTCTGTTGTCACAGCCTTACCAGTCGATGCGTTGTAAAGAACAAATTCGCTTGCATTCTTGCACTTGCTCTCTACCAACACACGCAACTCGCACTGAGCCATACGCTCGTCATAGGGGAACTCAACATACTGTGAATAGCTTCCACCATTGGTCGAAGAGATGACTGTATAGTTGTCGTTCACCTTCTCACCTTGTACGTACTTGGGAGTGCCAATCACCTCGCCACCTTCGAATACAATGATAGGAGTCAAACGTAACGTTGCCTTCTTGTTAAAATAGGAAGCGGGGAAGTTTACCGTAATGTTGGCCCCTACCACGCCATTGTTCAACGTCAAGACCTTAGGTGTGCATGTGTACGACACCTCGTCCTGATGCTTACTCATCTTCTTGAAGCAATTACAACTCGACAAAGTCAGAGAAGCAGCTACAAGAACCAAGTTGAATTTTACAAAGCTCTTCATAATGAATAAATTGTTAAAAATGTTAGATCTTTTTATCCTCTTTAATTTCGGTCTTTACACACACCCCACTGCCCGTAAGGCAACTTCGGGATAGCACATAATATGTGCAAATATATAAAACCGGCATAGATTATGCAATATTTTTCAAAAAAAAATACTCCAAACAAACAAGTTTGGAGTATTTCTTTTGTATCTCCTTACATTCAAGGAGCACGTATTAAGCCGTTGGTTATTCGCGACGGCGACGCTCACGGTCACCACCACGCTGTTCGCGGTCACCACGCGGACGGCGCTCACGCTCTACATATCCTTCCGGTTTGGGAAGCAATGCACGATGCGAAAGCTTCAGTTTACCTGTCTTCTCGTCAACGCCAATGAGTTTCACCTCTATCTGGTCGCCCTCCTTCAGACCGCTCTCCTCCATCGTCTCGAAACGACGCCACTCAATCTCAGAGATATGCAACAAAGCCTCTTTGCCAGGCATAATCTCGACAAATGCGCCAAAAGGAACAATTGACTTAATCTTACCATTGTAGGTCTCACCTACCTCGGGAACGGCGACAATCTCCTTGATGCGACGCAATGCTCCATCGATAGCGGCCTTATCAACGCCAAAGATATCGACAATACCTTTCTGGTCATCCTCCGTAATGGTAATGGTAGTACTTGTCTGTTTCTGAATCTCCTGAATAACCTTTCCACCCGGGCCAATGACAGCGCCAATTGAATCCTTCGGAATCGTAATCTGAACCAAACGAGGAACAAACGGTTTATAGTCGGCACGAGGCTCGGCAATGCAATCGGTGAGGATATTCAAAATGTGCATACGACCCTTGCGAGCCTGCTCCAACGCCTTTGCAAGCACTTCATACGACAAACCGTCTACCTTGATATCCATCTGCGTAGCCGTGATACCATCGCGTGTACCTGTCACCTTGAAGTCCATATCACCCAGGTGATCCTCATCACCCAAGATATCTGACAACACAGCCCACTTACCCGTCTCTGAATCCGAAATCAAGCCCATAGCAATACCCGAAACCGGTTTCTTCAGTTTTACACCGGCATCCATCAAAGCTAAGGTACCAGCACAAACCGTTGCCATCGAAGAGGAACCATTCGATTCCAAGATATCGGATACTACACGCACTGCATAGGGATTCTCCTCGCCAACCGGAACCATGGGTTTGAGGGCACGCCATGCTAAATGGCCATGACCTATCTCACGACGACTCAATCCACGTGCTGCCTTTGCTTCACCGGTTGAGAAGGGAGGGAAATTATAATGCAAAACAAATTGCTCAGAACCTTGAACCAAGACCTCGTCCTTCATCTTCTCATCGAGTTTCGTACCCAATGTAACCGTAGCTAGTGCCTGGGTTTCACCACGAGTGAAAATAGCAGAACCATGAGCTGCAGGTAGATAGTTCGTTTCACACCAAATAGGACGAATCTCATCTGTACGGCGACCATCGAGACGCTTGCCCTCGTCAAGAATCATATTACGCATCGCCTTCTTCTGCACATAATCGTGGAAATAGCGATGAATCAGCGGAGCCTTTTCCACCAACTCCTCCTCTGAATAACGCGATGCGAACTCCGCCTCCAGAGCATTGAACATATCTTCGCGTTCGTGCTTCATCGTACCGCTGGTTGCAATAGCATAAGCCTTATCGTAAAGCTCCGAGATGATGGTTTGCTTAAGCTCCTCATCATTCACTTCGTGACAATAGGTACGCTTCACATCCTTACCCAACTCCTTGGATAACTCCATCTGCACAGCGCAATGTTTCTTAATCTCCTCATGAGCGAACTTGATAGCGCCGAGCATAACCTCTTCGGACACCTCCTTCATCTCACCCTCAACCATAAGGATGTTATCTATTGTACCACCAACCATGATATCAAGGTCGACATCCTTCATTTGCGAGAAGGTCGGATTGATGCAATACTCACCATTGATACGTGCTACACGTACCTCGGAGATAGGACCTCCAAATGGAATATCCGACACAGCCAATGCCGCAGAAGCGGCCAATCCAGCCAAAGCATCGGGTTGAATGTCTTTGTCTGCCGAAATCAGGTTGACAGTAACATAGACCTCTGCATGATAATCTGACGGGAAGAGCGGGCGCAATGCACGATCGATGAGTCGCGCCACAAGAATCTCGCTGTCATTGGCCTTGCCTTCGCGCTTCATGAATCCACCGGGGAAACGGCCACAAGCGGAGTACTTCTCCTTGTATTCAACCTGTAACGGCATAAAATCCGTATCCGGTTTTGCATCCTTCGCAGCAACTACAGTCGCCAACAACATCGTATCGCCCTGCTTGACGACAACCGCACCATCGGCCTGCTTGGCCAGCTTGCCCGTCTCAATCATAATCTCGCGACCATCAGCGAGCGTAATGAATTTTTGGACGGCATTGTACAGCTTCTTTTCTTCCATAAACGTCTTATATTCTTCTAATACTTAATTTCATACAAAATGGAGCGGCCATCTGATGGCAGCCCCATTTTTTCAGTTCCGTTCTACTTACGGAGGTTCAGCGTCTTGATGATGGCACGATAGCGCTCAATATCAATTTCCTTGAGGTACTCAAGCAACTGACGACGCTTGCCGACCAGACGCAACAAAGCACGCTGAGTGCCGTAATCGTGACGGTTGCTCTTCATGTGCTCGGTAAGGTGGCTGATACGGAAGGAGAACAATGCGATTTGGCTCTCAGGCGAACCTGTATCGACGTTAGACTTTCCGTACTGACCAAAAAGCTCCTGCTTTTTTTCTGCTGTTAAATAAGCCATTGTTAAAATGTTTTTATTTGTTCCACTCTACGACGCATCCCCCTTACTATGAGATTACGCCAGAGCGTTGTGCAAAGGTACTGCAAATTTATTTAGCAACCAACCATTTGCAATAAAAAGATTTTCAATGGAGTCGTTTTGGCAACTATTCTCACGAAATATCCTATCTTTGCCGGATATTACATGACTTTTGAACCATGACAAAGCGTTTTTCTACATACCAGGCGTTGTTGGGTCTCATTGCACTCTTGACGATGGGATGTCACTCCACCACACCGTTTCGAACCGTTGATGGAATGGTATTAGGAACATCGTTCCACATCAAGGCCCAAACAGAACTCGCTACCGACGAACTGTATAACCGCGTTCTGGAACTTGACAGCATTTTGAAACAGTCTATGTCTATTTTCGATGAGAATTCGTTGCTCAGTCGCATCAATCGCGGAGAGACCGATTCGCTCGACTGTCATATCATCTACAACATTCTGGCTGCCGATTCTGTCAGCCGCATCAGTGAAGGTCACTACGACATTACCGTAAAACCTTTGGTAGAGGCGTGGGGATTTGCCGGTAAGGAAGGATGCGCGACACCTAACATAGACTCCATCATGCCATTGATAGGTTATCAGAAGATTCACATCGAAGGAGATCGTCTGCGAAAAGACGATCCTCGCATACAGTTAGATTTCAACTCTATAGGCAAAGGATACATGGTAGACCTTATCGCACAGATGCTCGAAGAGAGTGGTTCACGCAATTACTTGGTCACCATTGCCGGAAGTGGTCGTTGCCGAGGGGTGAACGACCGAGGCAGTCGCTGGCGTATAGGTATTGAGACACCCTACGACAACAACTTCTCCAGCGAGTCACTACAACGTATCGTAGAGATGAGCGACTGTAGTTATGCCACATCGGGCAATTATCGTCGATTCTACTACACTGCAGACGGGCAAAAAATTGCTCATACGATAGATCCTACAACCGGACGAAGCGCTGTCACCAGGCTCTTGTCAGCAACCGTTCTCTGCAACAATGCCACACGAGCCGATGCGTTGGGTACCATGTTCATGTCATTGGGGGCCGAACGTGCCGTGGAGATAGCAAAAGCGTTGGATGCCGAAGGCGTCCTTTCCTATTTTATCTTTGCCACAGAAAAGGCAGATGGACGCACACCCGACGGGAATCCATCCGACTATGAAACGTGGGTATCCCCAAC
>CAYUJP010000048.1:0-11065 GCA_964445055.1 uncultured Alistipes sp. | reverse complement strand
TGGAAGTCGATGAGACGTTCGGGGTCAAAAGCCTGTCCGCAGTAGCGTGTCTCGAAGTGGAGATGCGGTCCTGTGCTGCGACCTGTGCTACCGCCATATCCGATGATTTGTCCCGCCTCGACCCACTCGCCGGGCTGAACGATACGCTGGGAAAGGTGTCCGTAGAAGGTCTCCAATCCATTGTCATGACGGATGATGACCAGATTTCCGTAGCCTCCCGACTTGGCTGTGGGGAAGGAGATACGCACCTGCCCGCTAAATGCGGCATAGATGGGGTCGCCTATGTGCAACGGCAGGTCGACACCCTGATGTTTGCGACGGTGACGCATACCGAATTTCGAGCGCACGGTTGTCTTGTAGGGATAGTGATAACTCTTGAGCGAATCGACCAACTCGATATCCACCGAACCGGGCAAATCCGACAGGGCAACTACATCGCGATAGGGAAAGAGTTTGGTCGTATCCCAGCAACGTGTGTAGACGTCGTTGTCCTGCACATACTCGCGGTTGCGCAGATATCGCCACGTGTTGTCGTTAAACAGCACAATCATCACCGCATCGTTTCCCGAAGGCAACGTATCCACGGCAATCACATCGTTGGTGTACTCGGTTGATTCGACGGGTTGTGTCGAACGCTGCGGTTTGAGCGTTTGAGCCTGCTCCTTCTCCAATCCGTCAATCTCCTGCTGAATTTGTTGTAAAAGTTCTCGCATATGGTCGAGGCTCTGTGCATGAACCGCTGTGACCGACGATGCGAACGTCAACGATAAAAACAGATAACGTAAGTTCATTAAGTATGGGGTTAAAATATAGAGTGCAATGTTATGAATTCTCTTTCACATACTCCTCGGCAATCTCCAGTGCATGATAGAACTCCTCACCGAATCGACGGATGATAGGCTCTTTGAGCGACTTGTAGACGGGAATATGTTCGCGTTTGCCACGACACACAGCCGAACGGCACACCTCCCAGCGGTGGTAGTTGAGTCCAATGCCTCCATTGGAGAAGTGCACCAACCTTATGGGATAGAGATGACACGATATGGGCTTCTGAAACTGACACCGTCCTTCGCGATAGGCACGCTCTATGGCGCACAGGGTGACACCTCCTTCGGTGTAGGCGTAGGCACATTGTGCATCGTCGACAAGCGGTGTGGTGTAGTCGCCTTCGCAATCGACAACCATGAAACCTTGCTGTTCGATGGCAGCCACCCCTTCGGGCGTCAGATAGGGCTTGTAGTTCTCGTACTCTGCCTCTAAGGTGTCGACCTCCTCGATGTCGAGGGGTGCGCCTGCGTTGCCCTCCACACAGCATATCCCTTTGCAACTGCTCAGGTCGCAGGCAAAGCACTCGCGCAACAGGTCGAGGCTGACGATTTTGTTGTCAATTTCAATCATGGTCCTCTTTACGCTTTGCGACAAGTGTCGGCAATGATGATGTCGTACAACTCGCCTAACGTCATGCCGGCGGCACGCACCTGCTTGGGAACGATGCTCCCTCCGCTCATGCCCGGTATGGTGTTGATTTCAATGAGGTAGGGACGTCCTTCTGGCGTTACGATGAAGTCGACACGCACCACACCTCGGCAACGGCACGCTTTGTAGGCTGCCAGCGTATAGCGGTTGAGCTCGGCACGTAGTTCGGGAGTAATCTCCGCCGGCGTAATCTCGTCGGAGTAGCCTGCCTCGTATTTGGCTTGGTAGTCGAAAAACTCCTTCTTGGGGCGAATCTCGGTCTCGGGAAAGAGGTACTCGCGTCCTCCGGCAATCATCACACCACAGCCGATTTCGCGTCCTCGGATGCACTCCTCGATGAGTACCTCCTCGCTCTCGGTGAATGCCAGCTCCACCGCCTGCGCAATCTCCTCGACACGTTCCACACGTGTCACACCGAAACTGCTGCCCGAAGCATTGGGTTTCACAAAGAGGGGCAACCCCAATTTGTCGGCAATGGCTTTGGGGTCAATCTGCTCGCCTCGGCGTACAAACCATTCGCGTGCCAGCCCCACACCTGTGGCAGCCACCGCACGTTTGGTCGAAATCTTGTCGAAGGTAATCACCGACGAGGTCATCGAGCACGACGAGTAAGGGATGCCCATGATGTCGAGATATCCCTGCAACTTGCCATCCTCACCCGGTGTACCGTGAATGAGAATCAGGGCATAGTCAAACTCGCGACGCACACCGTCGACTGTCAGCGTGAAGTCGTTTTTGTCGAACTGCCAAGTGCGCCCATCGGGTGCTGTGTAATGCCAATCGCGATGGTGAATGTCAATCACCGTCACATCGTATTTTGTGCGGTCGAGAGCCTGCTCAATCTGTGCAGCACTCTGCAATGCGATTTCTCGTTCCGACGAATCGCCTCCTGCCAAAAATGCAATCTTTAGTCTGCTCATAATCTCTCTATGGATTATAAATCTCTTTGTAACGAAAATTCAAAATCTCCTCAATCTGCTCGACATACTGCTTCACCTCGCCGAGGTCGTCGCGCAGGGTCAGTGCATGGCGAAAATCGTTCAGCGCCTTGCCCCACTCGTTGCGACGATAGTACCACCGTCCCCGCGCTATGCGCAGAGCCACATCGTCGGGCGTTGCCATCAACTGCCGATTCAGACGGTCGAGGTAGGCCATCGGACTCCACAACCGATGGTCGCGGATGTAGGTTGCCACTTCGGGAGTGAGCATCGTCGAGGCATCGCCTTCGGTTTCGAGGGTGTGCCGTACTTCGGTCGACGAGTAGTTGCACAAGGGTGCGCCCTCCAACCGCACGACTTGCCCATTGTAGAGCGGTTCGTCGTAGCCTGTGCGCGGATAGACGTAGATGGGATAGTGGGCCAACAGCGTCTCGTAGTCGCGCCAACGGTGCAACTGTGGCAGAATATCCGCCCCCATGAGTATCGAAAACTCCATCTGTGCGCCGTAGTTCTCGGTGAGGTAGCGCAAGGTCTGTATGGTGTACGAAGGTCGTTCCAGCAGAAACTCTATCGCCGAAGGCTTTATCCGTTCGGGATAGTGCGAGTGGGCACATGCCAATTCGGCCATCTCAAAACGCGCCAACTCCGGTGCAAGGTCACCGCTCTCCTTGAGTGGGTTGTGTGGCGAGACGACCAACACCAGCTCATCGCACGGCACCTGCTCGATCACCCACTCCGCTAAGGCTATGTGTCCTCGGTGAATCGGATTGAACGAACCGAAATAGAGGATAATCCGCTTCTTCACGTGTTGCAACCCTCCAAAAAGATTATCGACCGATAAATTCGCGAACCACCTGCTCCGTAGCTTCAATGGCGTGCTGTAGATCGTCGTTGAGAATCACGTGGTCAAACTCCGGAGCTTTGGTCAACTCAAAGGCCGCCTTTGCCACACGCTTTTCGATGGTCTCGGCCGAATCGGTTGCTCGCTTGCAGAGTCGGTTGCGCAGCTCCTCGATTGAGGGAGGCTCTATGAATATCGAACAAGCCCGTTCGCCGAAGAGTTGTTTCAGGTGGATACCCCCCATCACATCGACATCGAAAAGTATGGTGTTGCCCTTTGCCCAGATGCGATTCAACTCGCTGTGAAGCGTTCCGTAGTAGGTATCGGTGTAGACCTCCTCCCACTCCACAAACTCGTCGTTTGCTATCGCATCGCGAAACGCTTGAGGGGTCAGAAAGTAGTAGTCGACACCGTGTTGCTCGTTGCCGCGCGGTGCTCGCGAGGTGGCCGATATCGAGAACTCCAGATGGCCCACTCGCTCCAGCAGGGCTTTGACGATGGTCGTCTTGCCCGAACCGCTCGGAGCCGAAAATATAATCAACTTATTGTTGTCCGCAGAAGCCATCGCAACCTACAATATATTCAACACTTGTTCCTTGATTTTCTCCAACTCGTCCTTCATCTTGACCACCAGAATCTGCATCTGACTCTCGTTGGCCTTCGACCCCAACGTGTTGATTTCGCGCCCCATCTCCTGTGCAATGAAGCCCAACTTACGTCCGGGTGCCTCCTCCTCGGCAGCCACTTCGCGGAAGTAGCGACAGTGGTTTGTCAGACGCACCTTCTCCTCGGTGATATCGAGTTTTTCGATGTAGAAAATCATCTCCTGCTCCAACCGATTGCTGTCGACATCGACCTTCAGTTGTGCTATGTTGTCGCGAATGCGATTCTTGATGTTCTCCACACGTGCCTTCTCGTAGGGAATAATCTCATCGCGGTAAGCCTCAATCTTCTCGACTCGGTGCAACAGGTCGGCAATCAATATGGCTCCCTCCTGCGTGCGGAACGCATCCAGATGTGCCACCGCTTCGGTCACAGCCTCAGTCAGTGCGGTGTGTTCGGCTTCGGTCACCTGCTCCGACGAGCTGCTCACCACATCGGGCATGCGCAACGCCGCCTGCATCATCGAATCCGACGATGCCTCCACACCGGCATATGCCAACGCCTCCTGCAACTGTTGGCAGTAGGCTTTGAACTGCTCTTTGTTGATGTGTGCCGATGTCTCTACCGCTGTGCTCTCTACCGTCACATAAAGTTCCACCTTGCCACGTTGCAACACCTTCGACACGAGGTTGCGCACCTCCGCCTCAAACGAGCGGTAGATGGCGGGCAACTTGATGCTCAAATCCAACTGTTTCGAGTTGAGAGAACGTATCTCAACGCCTATTTTCTTCGTCGGCAAGAGTTTTTCAACCTTGCCGAATCCGGTCATTGATTTTATCATCGTTCGGGTAAATTTTTGCAAAGATAAAAACAAAACCGGAAAGGTGAAGTGCCGAAGAGCGAAAAATAGAGTTTTGAAAATTATTTAAGATAAATTGCCCTCTGTGCGATTATATCTACTTTTTTTTGCATACCTTTGTGTTATTAGAGTAACAGTTTTCAAAAACAAGGTTTATGGAGAAACATAATTTCTACGCGGGACCTTCCATCCTGCCTGATGTTGTCTACGAGAAGACAGCTCGTGCAATTCTCGACTTCGAGGGTACCGGTGTATCGTTGCTTTCGATTTCACACCGTACCAAGGAATTCGATGCCGTCATGGCTCAGACGGATTCGCTCTTCCGCGAGTTGATGGATATTCCTGCCAACTACAAAATTATCTTCATTGGGGGTGGTGCAAGCACCCATTTTTTTGAGGTTCCCGCCAACTTTCTCAACCGCAAAGCGGGCTATATCAACACCGGTGTGTGGTCGAAGAAGGCCATCAAGGAGGCAAAGCGTTTCGGTGAGACTGAGGTGATTGCCTCGTCGGAGGATCGCAATTTCAGCTACATCCCCAAGAATTTTTCCATTCCTACAGATATCGACTATCTGCATATCACCACCAACAACACCATCTATGGTACCGAGTATCTGAGTGACATCGATTCGCCCGTGCCCGTCATTGCCGACATGAGTTCCGACATTCTGAGCCGTCCGCGCGATGTGAGCAAGTATGCCATGATTTATGGCGGTGCACAGAAGAATCTTGCCCCTGCGGGTGTCACCTTCGCCATCATTCGCGAGGATTTGCTCGAGACCATTGTGCGCGACCTGCCTACGATGGTCGACTACCGCACCCACGTCAACAACAATTCGATGTTCAACACACCGCCCGTCTTTGCCATCTATGCCATGAAGGAGACGCTCGCTTGGTTGAAATCGATTGGTGGTGTTGCCGAAATCTACAAGCGCAACCAAGAGAAGGCTGCGTTGCTCTACGACGAAATCGACCGCAACCCGCTCTTTGTCGGTACGGTCGACGAGGCCGACCGCTCGCTGATGAACATCTGCTTTGTCATGGCTCAGGGCTACGAGGAGCTTGCTCCCGAGTTCTTGGAGTATGCCAAGTCGCAAGGCATGGTGGGCGTCAAAGGTCACCGTTTGGTGGGTGGATTCCGTGCATCGTGCTACAACGCCCTGCCACGTCGCAGTGTCGAGGCTTTGGTGAAGTGCATGCAGGAGTTTGCACACAAATATGGCAAGTAATGTGCCCCACTGTTGTTCCCTACACATTTGAGGCGCGTAAAGAGAAGCTGATTTATTTCACATCATTGCTCACAGATATGAAAATACTGGTTGCAACCGAGAAACCATTTGCACGCAAGGCGGTCGATGGAATCAAACAAATTATAGAGGATGCAGGCTACGAGTTGGCGCTGCTGGAGAAATATGCCGACCGCTCGGCACTGCTCACCGCTGTGGCCGACGCCGATGCGTTGATTGTGCGTAGCGACAAGGTTACCAAGGAGGTCATCGATGCCGCACGCAACCTCAAGATTGTGGTTCGTGCCGGTGCGGGCTACGACAATGTCGACCTCGTCACCGCTTCCGAACGAGGCATCGTAGTGATGAACACCCCCGGACAAAACTCCAATGCGGTGGCCGAGCTTGCCATCGCCATGATGATTTATATGTCGCGTAACCGATTCACCCCCGGCACAGGCGTTGAGATTCAGGGCAAGACGCTCGGCATCCACGCCTATGGCAATGTCGGCCGTTTGGTAGGTCGCAAAGCCAAGGCACTGGGTATGGATGTGGTTGCCTACGACCCCTTCATCAGCGATGCTGCGGTCTTCGAGGCCGATGGCGTGCGCAGTGTATCGTCGGTCGAGGAGCTCTACAAGCAGGCCAACTACCTGTCGTTGCACATCCCTGCCACCGAGCAGACGCGCAAGTCGATTGGGTATGAGTTGCTCACCTCCATGCCCGTTGGGGCTACGTTGGTCAACACCGCACGTAAGGAGGTCATCGACGAAGAGGGTCTTGCACGTGCTCTTGCCGAGCGTACCGACCTGAAGTATATTACCGACATTGCCGCCGACACACAGGCTGCCCTCTCCGAGCAGTTCGGTTCGCGGGTCTTCGCCACTCCCAAGAAGATGGGTGCCGAGACTGCCGAGGCCAACATCAATGCCGGATTGGCTGCCGCACGTCAGATTGTCGATTTCTTCAAGACGGGAAACACCCGTTTCCAAGTCAACAAATAGTCACCGTTCCAACGTCGACGGGACGGTGTGGTGCTCCACATCGTCCCGTTGTCATAACAACCAACTAAAAAAGAGAGTCCTATGGTTCGAATCAAACCCTTTCGAGGAATTCGTCCCCCCAAGGCCTATGCTGCCGAGGTCGCATCGCGCCCCTACGACGTGCTGAGTTCTGCGGAGGCCAAGAGCGAAGCAGGCGAGCGTTCGCTGCTACACATCATCAAACCGGAGATTGATTTTGACCCGATTGCCGACGAACATGCTCCCGAGGTCTATGCACGTGCGGTGGAGAACTTCCGCCTGTGGCGCGAGCGAGGCTGGTTGCAGCAAGATGCCGAGGAGTGCTACTATGTCTATGCTCAGACCATGGAGGGTCGCACCCAATATGGCTTGGCCATGTGTTGTCACTTCGACGACTACCGCACCGGAGCCATCAAGAAACACGAACTCACTCGTCCCGACAAGGAGGAAGATCGCATGATTCATGTGCGCAACCAACGCGCCAACCTCGAGCCGGTCTTCTTTGCCTATCCCGACAATGCACAAATCGATGCCATTGTCTCCGATGTCATTCGTCGCGAGCCCGACACCGACTTCACTGCCGACGACGGTTTCCGCCATCAGTTGTGGGTCATTCGCGATGCGAAGGTCAATGCCGCCATCACCGCCCTCTTCAAGAAAATTCCGGCACTCTATGTTGCCGACGGACACCACCGCACCGCAGCGGCTGCACGTGTGGGCGAGGAGTGCATGCGTCAGAATCCTCACCACACGGGCAACGAGGAGTATTGCTATTTTCTGGCTGTCACCTTCCCCGCAAGTCAGTTGCGCATCATCGACTACAACCGTGTGGTGAAAGATCTCAATGGTCTCACCGCAGCCCAATTTATCGAGCGGTTGCAGGAGGATTTCGAGGTGGAGTGCCACCATGCCGACACCTATCGTCCGCAGCGTTTGCACGACTTTTCGATGTATCTCGAGGGGGCATGGTACAGCCTGCGTGCCAAGCCGGGTACCTACGACGACAACGACCCCATCGGCACCCTCGATGTGACGGTGCTCTCCAATCGGGTGCTCGACAAGTTGCTGGGCATCACCGACCTGCGCACCTCGCGTCGTATCGACTTCGTCGGAGGCATTCGCGGGTTGGGCGAGTTGAAACGCCGTGTCGACAGCGGCGAGATGAAGGTGGCTTTTGCCCTCTACCCCGTGTCGATGGCACAGCTCATCAACATTGCCGACACAGGCAACATCATGCCGCCCAAAACCACTTGGTTTGAGCCGAAGTTGCGCTCGGGTGTGGTGATTCACTCCTTCGAATAGGTCGCCCCTCTTTCGGCGTCAATCCCCTTGTTTCGTGATACGCTGAGGCCTTTTCGTTGAAAAATGCGGACGAAATCGCCTATATGAGATACTTTTCGCGAAAAAATCACTATATTTGTATAGGTTTTTTCAGAATAGAAAGGTTTCATGGCAAAAATCAGGGGAACAGTTGTAATCGATAAAGAGCGATGCAAAGGCTGCAATGTCTGCGTTGTCTCGTGCCCTTGTCAGGTGTTGCACCTCTCTGCTGAGGTCAACAGCAAAGGCTATCCTATGTGTGAGATGGCACATCCCGAGGCTTGTACCGGATGTGCCTCTTGCGCTATTATATGTCCCGACAGTTGTATCACCGTCTATCGTCAACGCGTAGAGTAATGGCAGCAAAGGAGATTAAACTGATGAAAGGCAACGAGGTGATTGCTCATGCGGCAATTCGCTATGGTTGCGATGCCTATTTCGGCTACCCCATCACTCCGCAGTCGGAGGTGATGGAGACCCTCATGGAGTTGCGTCCGTGGGAGACAACGGGGATGGTGGTGCTGCAAGCCGAGAGTGAGATATCCTCCATCAACATGATTTACGGAGGTGCCGGTGCCGGCAAACGGGTGATGACCTCATCGTCGTCGCCGGGCATATCGCTCATGGCCGAAGGACTGAGCTACATTGCCGGAGCGGAGCTTCCCTGTCTGGTGGTCAACTGCCAACGCGGAGGTCCCGGATTGGGAACCATCCAGCCTTCGCAGGGCGACTATTTCCAAGCATGCAAGGGAGGGGGTCACGGCGACTACCATCTCATCGTGTTGGCACCCAACTCGGTGCAGGAGATGCACGACTTTGTGGCGTTGGGATTCGACCTCGCCTTCAAATATCGCAACCCCGCCATGATTTTGGCCGATGGTGCCATTGGGCAAATGATGGAGAAGGTGGTGTTGTCGCCTCAGCGACCGCGCATGACCAACGACCGGATTGCCGAGGCCTATGGCAGTTGGGCGGCTTGTGGCAAATCGGCACAGCGTCACCGCAATGTAGTCACCTCGCTGGAGTTGCAGCCCGAGCAGATGGAGCAAATCAACCTGCGTTTGCAGGCGAAGTATCGCACCATGGAGGCATGCGAAGTCCGCTACGAGGCCGTCTGTTGCGACGATGCCGACTATGTGTTGGTGGCCTTTGGCTCGTCGGCACGCATCTGTGCCGCCACCGTCGAGATGGCACGCGAGGCAGGGTTGCGCGTCGGGCTGTTGCGCCCCATCACCCTCTACCCCTTCCCTTCGGCGGTCATCGCTTCGTTGGCCACCCATGCCAAAGGCTTCTTGAGTGTCGAACTCAATGCCGGGCAGATGGTCGAAGATGTACGTCTGGCTGTCGAGGGTCGAGCCGTGGTCGAGCACTACGGACGTCAGGGAGGCATGATTTACTCGCCCGACGAGGTGCTCACCGCATTGAACGACAAACTTATAAAGCGCGCGTAGGGTTATGATTCCAAACGATATCATCAAACCGGAAAATCTGGTATATGGCAAGTCGCCCCTGCTCACCGACCAGGTGATGCACTACTGTCCGGGCTGTAGCCACGGCACCGTACACAAGTTGGTGGCTGAGGTCATCGACGAGATGGGCATTGCCGACCACACCATCGGCATATCGCCTGTGGGGTGTGCGGTCTTTGCCTACAACTACATCGACATCGACTGGATGGAGGCGGCCCACGGTCGCGCCTGTGCCGTTGCTTCGGCTGTCAAGCGACTGCGCCCCGAGCAGATGGTCTTCACCTATCAGGGCGATGGCGACCTGTCGGCCATTGGCACCGGTGAGACGTTGCATGCTGCAGCCCGAGGCGAGAGCATTGCCGTCATCTACATCAACAACGCCATCTATGGCATGACCGGCGGACAGATGGCACCCACCACTCTGTTGGGGATGAAGACGGCCACCACCCCGCAGGGGCGCGATGCGCGACTCAACGGCTATCCCTACAAGATTGCCGAGATGTTGGCACAACTCGATGGCACAAGCTACATCACGCGCCAGAGTGTCCACACCCCTGCCAATGTGCGCAAGTGCAAACGTGCCTTGCGTCGTGCCTTCGAGACCGCTTTGGCAGGCGAAGGCTTCTGCATGGTCGAGGTGGTAGCCACCTGCAACAGCGGCTGGAAGATGAGCCCTGTGGCAGCCAACGAGTGGCTCACGCAACACATGTTACCCTACTACCCCTTGGGCGACATCAAGTGTAACACACAAGCAACCGAACGATGAAAGAGACCTTGATTATAGCCGGATTCGGCGGACAGGGAGTGCTGTCGATGGGCAAGATTTTGGCATACTCCGGTGTGATGCAGGAGTTCGAGGTGACGTGGATGCCCTCCTATGGGCCCGAGATGCGCGGAGGCACCGCCAATGTGACGGTCATCCTCTCCGACCGCAAGATTTCGTCGCCCATTGCCTACCAATACGACACGGCCATCATCCTCAATCAGCAGTCGATGGACAAGTTCGAGCCCAAGGTGCGTCCGGGAGGTGTACTCATCTACGACACCAATGGCATCACGCGCCACCCCGTGCGCAACGACATTGCCATCTACACACTCAATGCTGCCGAGGAGTCGGCACGCATGGGCAATGCCAAACTCTTCAACACCATCGTCTTGGGAGGCTACCTCCGCGTGTGTCCGGTGGTCACATTGGAGAATGTGCTCTTGGGGCTGAAGAAGTCGCTCCCCGAGCGTGCATGGAAACTCCTGCCCGACAACGAGCGGGCCATCCGCCGCGGTGGAGAGCTGATTCAGCGCGTGCGGTAATCC
>CAYUJP010000047.1:0-11182 GCA_964445055.1 uncultured Alistipes sp. | reverse complement strand
CACTGACCATTTGAATAATTTTATTGGCAAAGTCAGCACGTTCTTGCAAGGAGAGGTCCTTATCGGATAACCGTTCTTTAATGATATTGCTGAGGTAGGTAGTAAGAAGACTTGGTGATTCGGCCTCGTCAATGTTCGATTCGATGTATGTCAACCGTTCACCGGACAACTGATGTATTTCGTTATCCAATTCTCGAGTAATCAGATGTTCGTAAACACCTCTCTTTAGTTTCATAGGTCAATAGGTTTTCGCCTGATTCCTGATACGGATATATTAGCGTCTTATGCAAATATACAGGTTTCTATCGACCTCACAAAATAAACCTTTGCAACGCCAATCTCTTTTTCTTCTGCAAGTCAAAATAAGCGAGCGGAGCAACCTTTATGAGTTGCTCCGCAATATATCAATCCTTAGTGTTTTTTATCGCTACTTCCGTGCAAAAATATGCTCCACGATGGTGGCGGTGGCTCCCTGATGGCTGAGAGTGTAGTCCTTGGCCGTGCGGCTTTGTCGTGCAAGCAAGGTCGCATCGTCGCGCAAAGGAGCAAACCATGTCTGCAACGCCTCACTTGAGGTCACTGAGGTGGCACATCCCAACTTCACCATGTCGCAAGCCTCCTTGAACTTGCCATAGGTGGGGCCAAAGGCCATCGGCAGACCGAAGGTAGCTGCCTCCAGTGTGTTGTGTATGCCCACACCGAAACCACCCCCGATATATGCCCACTGTGCCGAGCCATAGACCGACGAGAGGATACCCATCGTGTCGAGCACCAGCACCTGCACCCCACTGAAATCGCTCTGCGCAGTGACCTGCGTATAGCGCACGGCTCCTCCGACACACTGCGACATGAGGTGGGCGATGCGTGCCTCCTCCATCTCGTGAGGAGCGACCACAAACTTCACCTCGGGGTTGGCATTGATGAGTGGCAACAAGAGCTCCTCATCGGGGCCCCACGTCGAACCCGCCACAAAGAGACGTTTCGTCCCTTTGAAACGCTCCACCAACTCGACACGCTGTGCCGCCTCGGCAATTTGTGCCACACGATCGAAACGGGTGTCACCGGCGATGACCACATTGTTGAATCCTATCTGCGCCAACAACTGTCGCGACTCCTCGTTCTGCACAAAGAGGGTTTCGAAACTCCGGAGTGCCTCGCGCCACAACTTGCCGTAGGAGCGGAAGAAGATGGAGTTACGCCGAAATATGGCCGATACGATGAAGGTACGCACCTTGCGACGACGCAACTCTGCAAGCAGATTCAACCAAAACTCATATTTGATGATGATGGCCACCTCGGGGTGGACGATATCCAGAAAACGTTTGGCATTTGAGGGGGTATCGGCCGGTAGGTAAAAGACATAGTCGGCCCCCGCATAGTTCTTACGTATTTCGTAACCCGAAGGGGAGAAGAAGGTGAGCAGAATCTTGTATGAGGGGTAGTCGCGCTTCAATCTTTCGATGATGGGACGTCCCTGTTCGAACTCTCCCAATGAAGCGGCATGCACCCAGACAATATGGTCGGACGGAGAGATTGTCTCCGACATGGACTGCAACAGATTCTTTCGCCCACGACACCACAAACGGGCCTTCTCATGCCAAGGGGCAACTGCACGGATGGCACCTGCGTAGAGCGAAATGCCCAGATTATATAACCACATGTATTACTTCCGAAACATTGACCGGGCAAATATAGTACTTTTTGTCCCGAAACCAAAATTTACCAACTACACTCCATCGCGTGCTCCACCAAACGTGCGGTCATCGTTCCGTCGACGGCCACATCGACAGCCACTAAGTCGAACGAAGGTTCCAATGCCACTTGGTGTTGTGCCATGTAGGCCCGCGCAGCGTGTTGCAACGAGACAAACTTATGAGGGGTGATGGCCTCCTCGGGAGTCGTCAGTCCCCCCAAGCGACGGGTTTTCACCTCCACGAAGTGTAGCTCGTCGTAACGTACGGCGATGATGTCGAGTTCGTAGCGTCCACTACGCCAATTACGCTCCAACACCCGAAAGCCCAACCTCCGCAGGTGGTCGACAGCCGTCTGCTCGCCCCGTTGGCCTATCTCCGCCCGATTGACTGTACTCATGGCAGAATCTTGCGTATCTCATTGGCGCGGTGCATCGCAGCCGATAGTCCCTCTACATCGTCGCGCTCGATCATGCGTCGCAGAATCTGCAATTGGTGGATGTGCTCGCGCAACACATCGAGCACATTGTACTTATTGCGCAACAAGATGGGTACCCACGTGCGTGGAGCACTCTTTGCCAGACGTACCGTGCTGGCAAAACCACCCCCCGCCAAATCGAAGATGTGTTGCTCCTCACGCTCCTTCTCCAGCACCGTCAGTGCCAAAGCAAACGAAGTGACGTGCGAGATGTGCGACACATAGGCGGCGTGAAGGTCGTGTTCCTCGGCCTCCATCGTCACCAACGGCATCTCCAATTTGCCGTAGAGCTCCCGCACCAGTGCCACTGCATCGGCATCGCTGCGAGACTCCTCACAAATCACCGCTGTGCGTCCGGCAAATGCTCCGTGACACGCAGCATCGGGACCACTATATTCGGTACCCCACATGGGGTGTGTCGCCACAAAACGTCCTCGACGGGCGTGCATCGCCACCGCTTCGCACACCTCGCCTTTGATGGAACCGGCATCCATGACCACCTGATGAGAGCCGATGCGATTGAGAATACGTATCAACAACATCGGGATGGTGTCAACGGGGGTGGCCAGCACAATCAAATCGGCACGAGAAAGCCCCTCGTCCAACGACACAACACGGCTCACCAGCCCCAACTCGCAGGCACGTGCAGCGTGTTCGGCTGAGGACTCGACCCCCTCGACCTCCTCGGCGATGCCCCGATCGCGCAATGCCAGCGCCATGGAGCCACCAATCAATCCTAATCCTACAATCAATGCTCGCATGGCCTACTCCTCCTTACACAATCGTTCGTAGACATAGTCGTCCATCACATAACCACTGCCTATCTCGGTCTGTTGCTCCGCTACTCGGTGAAATCCCAGATGGCTGTAGACCTGCTGAGCATGGTCGTTGTGACGATTTACGGTGAGACGTATGCGCTGTATGTCGCTGAATTGGTTGCACAGAAACTCAACCAACGCACGGAAATAGCCCTTGCCACGCGCCTCCTTGAGCAGGTAGGCCTTACTCAGAAAAAGTTCGTCGCCCCGACGTTGCACACCACAGTAACCCACGTTGTGCCCCTCGTCTTCCAACAGGAAGTAGCGATAACCCTCAAGTGCCAACTGCTCGGTCAAGGCTCGCACCGACTGAAACCGTTCGACCATGTAGGCAATCTGCTCGCGCGAAAGGATGCCTTTGTAGGCCTCGTGCCAAACAACTCCCGCCAATCGGTTCACCTCCATGATGTCGTGTCCCGATTCAATCTCTCGAATAGTCATACTCCAAGAAAAGTGGTTTGGTACTACAATAGGAAGGAGAGGTCTGCACCCGGCTGTACCTCGTAGGGCGTAACACCGTGTTTGAAAATGCGCATCGGGCGAGCACCGATAAGCTCCAGTTGATTGGCCTCATAGCGCAACATACACCCTTCGCGCAACCCCACGGCATAGCGACGCGGATTGGCCGCAATATACTCCAACAGACGGGTTTCGCGTGTCTCACCGGCATGGCCCTCGGGATTGGCATCGAGGTAATGAGGATTGATTTGGAACTTCACCGCCCCAATGGCCTTGAACGATTCGGGCATCACGATGGGCATGTCGTTGGTGGTGCAGATGGTCGGACACGCCACATTGCTACCTGCCGACCAACCCACATAGGGAACACCCGCCACCACACGTCGATGAATGGCCTGCATCAGCCCCTGCTGCTGCATTTTGCGTGCCAGAGCGAAGGTATTGCCTCCCCCTACACAGATGGCTTCGGCATGACGAATTGCCTGCGCGGGATTCGCCTCGTGATGTACGGATTTGACACGTATGCCCAGCTCGGCAAAACGCTCCTGCACCCGACGTTCGTAGGTGTTGTAGGAGAATGTCACCGCTGCATAGGGGACAAAAGTCACCTCGTGCACTCCCTGAAGGAAATGCTGGATATAGGGCATCGGATAGCGCAAATAAGGCTCTCCGGCATTGGTCGAATTGGAAATTAGCAACAATCTCATAATTTACTACTATTCATTTTGTTGCACTGCTAAAATGTGTACAACTTAACGTGTTTTAGCGGAAAAAACTTCCACTTTTTTGGCAAATGTAACAAAAAAGTGTTACTTTTGCCGGAAATTACGTGCGAAAATTTAATTTCAAACAATATTGTTTAACTAAAAAACTACAAATTATGTCAGAAGTTCAGCAGAAAGTCGTCGAGATTATCGTTGACAAACTGGGAGTTAAAGAGTCTGAGGTCGTACCTGAAGCAAGTTTCACCAATCACCTCGGCGCCGATTCGTTGGATACCGTAGAGCTCATCATGGAGTTTGAGAAGGCTTTCGACATTCAGATTCCGGACGAGGATGCAGAGAAGATTGCAACTGTAGGCGATGCTATCAACTACATCGAGGCACACAAGAAGTAAATCTGACACAACTAAACTAACAACTCACAGCAATTTGCTTTACGCATAAGGAATAAAGTCGTATGATGACAGCAAGACGTGTCGTGGTGACGGGTATTGGTACAATCAACCCTCTCGGCAACAATATTCAGGAGTATTTCTCAAATCTTGAGAACGGTGTCAGCGGAGCCGCCACCATCACGCACTTTGACCCTGAGAAGTATAAAACGCGATTTGCTTGTGAGGTCAAGAACTACGACCCCACCCAATTCTTTGATCGCAAGGAGATTCGCAAATACGATCTCTTCACCCAATATGCATTGGTTGCGGCTACCCAGGCTGTTGAAGATGCCGGTTTCGACATGGAGAAGCTGGACAAGCAACAGGTGGGTGTGATTTGGAGTTCGGGCATCGGAGGTCTTAAATCATTCTTTGACGAATGTGTGGGCTATGCCGATGGAGGCAAAACTCCGCGGTTTAGCCCATTCTTTATTCCCCGAATGATTGCCGACATAGCAGCAGGCTACATCTCCATCAAATATGGATTTATGGGGCCCAACTACTGTGTCGTATCTGCTTGTGCATCGTCTAACCACGGCATGATCGATGCCTTCAACCAGATTCGCTGGGGTAAGGCCGATGTGATGGTCACCGGTGGTTCGGAGGCCTCGGTAAACGAGCCCGGTGTAGGCGGATTCAGCTCCATGCAGGCGCTGTCGACTCGCAACGACGACCCTGCACACGCATCGCGTCCTTTCGATGCACATCGCGATGGATTCGTTATCGGCGAGGGTGCCGGTGCGCTCATCTTCGAGGAGTATGAGCATGCAAAGGCTCGTGGAGCAAAAATCTATTGCGAGGTTGTAGGCGGTGGAGCATCGGCCGATGCGCACCACTTCACCGCTCCCCATCCCGAGGGCGAAGGCGCCATCCTCTCGATGCGCGCTGCACTGAAGGATGCTGAGATGGAGGCTTCGGAGATTGACTACATCAATGTACACGGCACCTCCACACCGTTGGGCGATGTGGCAGAGTTGAAAGCTGTGCAAGGAGTATTTGGTGAGCATGCCTACCAGATGAACATCTCGTCGACCAAGTCGATGACCGGTCACTTGTTGGGTGCTACAGCGGCCATTGAGGCGTTGGCATGTATCATGGCTCTGACTAAGGGCATCGTCCCCCCGACCATCAATGTCGAGGAGTTGGACCCCGTCATCGATGCCAAGTTGAACTTGACACTCGGCAAGGCACAATATCGCGAAGTGAAGGCTGCCATGAGCAATACCTTCGGATTCGGTGGGCACAACTCCACCATCATCTTCAGCAAGTTATAAAACCGACATTCCTGTGATCGATTTTCTGCTACGTCCGTGGAGGCGTAATTATGGTCCCGATAAGGAGTACTACCGGAAGATCGACGATTTGTTTGGTTTCATTCCAAACAACATCGAACTCTATAAGCTGGCTTTGATTCACAAGTCAGCTTCTTTAGTTTTGGATGATGGTCGTCTGATTAACAACGAGCGGTTGGAGTATCTGGGCGATGCCGTCATTGAGGCTGTCACCTCGGACTACCTCTACATAGAGTTTCCCGACCGTGATGAGGGATTCCTCACAAAATTGCGTTCGAAAATTGTGTCGCGGCAATCGCTCAACGCCATTGCCGAGCAGATTGGACTCGACCAATGTGTGATTCTGTCGGGCAACAGCAACACCTTGGCGCAGAAACACATCTTCGGTGATGCCTTTGAGGCGATGATGGGGGCTATCTACTTGGACCAAGGATATAACTTTGTCAATCGGTTGCTCATCAACTACCTCTACCGCGACTATATCTCGCTGGAACAACTCACCGAGACCGAAACCGACTTCAAGAGCCGACTCATTGAGTGGAGTCAGAAGAATCGTCATTCCATACTCTTCCGCACCGCACGCAACGCCGACTCGGCATCGAACCACCCTTCGTTCCGTTCGACAGTACTCATCGACAACATCGAAGTGGGACACGGCATCGGTGAGTCGAAGAAGGAGGCCGAACAACAGGCCGCCTACTCGGTGTCGCAAAATTTCTCGGACGAGACATGTGCCGCTCTACTTGACACCGTAGATCGTCTACAACAGCAAAACGACCAAAAACAGAGCAACAACAAATAGGTCACCTCACACGCCCAAGCCATGAAGGAGTTCTACGACAAACTCTATGCACGTGGACCGCAAGCACTCAGCGACGAAGAGTTACTCGTCATTCTGCTTGGGGAGGGCAATGAAGCGACCACCACACGTCAGTTGGTGAAAGAGTTGTTGGCCCACTACAACTACCATCTCACAGACATCGGACACGACACCTTGTCGCACCTGCGCATGGTGAGCGGCATCGGGCAACGTAGGGCCTCGCGTATCGTGGCAGCTACCGAATTGGGGCGACGTATGCTATTGGCACAAGGGTCGGAGGCTACCACTATCCTTTCGAGCGACGATGTGGTACGCATCTTTCGTCCCGAAATGGAATTGCTCACGCACGAAGAGTGCTGGGCCATATATCTCTCCTCGGCCAACCACATCATCGAGCGACAACGCATCAGTCAAGGAGGCGTACAAGGCACCGTCGTCGACTCGCGCATTATCATCAAACGAGCCTTGGAACTACTCGCCACACAGTTGATTTTGGTACACAACCACCCGTCGGGAAGTGCCGAAGCCAGTGAACAAGACCGAGTGCTCACTACGCGCATTGCGCAAGCGGCCGAGTTGTTCGACATCCGACTCATAGACCACATCATCGTTGCACGCGACAAGAGCCTCTCTTTCCGTGCCGAGGGGTTGCTTTAGTCGGCTCGACTTGTGCGTTTTGAGCCGGACGGCCCCAATACCCAATTATTTTTTGTATCTTTGTTGCATACACAATTTCAAGCCCGGGAATTATGGTTTTAGCAGAACAGATTAAAGAGGCTGTAAGACGTCAGGATGCGTTGGGGAGGTGTCTTTGACATCGCTCAGAAACGCATAGATTTACAGAACGAAGAGGAGAAGACCCAAGAGCCGAACTTTTGGGAGGATGCCGCGCGCGCACAAGAGCAACTCAAACGAGTGTCAGCCATTAAGAGTTGGATTACCGACTACGATATCATCTGTAAAGAGGTGGAGGATTTGGAGCTGATGCCCGAATTTCTCAAGGAGGGTGTTATCTCCGAGGCGGAGATGGACGAACACTATGCCCTCACCATGAAGCATATCGAGGCGTTGGAGTTGCGCAACATGTTGCGGCGTGACGAAGATAAGATGGGGGCCATACTCGATATCAATGCCGGAGCCGGTGGTACCGAGGCGTTGGATTGGGCCTCGATGTTGCTCCGCATGTACACACGATGGTGCGAGGCTCACGGCTATCGCATCAAGACCCTCGACTACCAAGCAGGAGATGAAGTCGGGGTAAAGTCGTGCACACTGGAGATTGAAGGAGCATATGCCTATGGCTACCTCAAAAGTGAAAACGGCGTACACCGCATGGTGCGGCTCTCGCCCTTCAATGCCAACAACAAACGTCAGACTACCTTTGCTTCGGTGTTTGTGTCGCCCGCTGTCGATGACACCATCGAGGTGGTCATAAACCCTGCCGACATCGAGTGGGATACCTTCCGCTCATCGGGTGCCGGTGGGCAGAATGTCAATAAGGTGGAGACGGCTGTTCGGTTGCGATACCACGGCAAAGATGCCGACACAGGCGAACCGGTGGAGTACCTGATTGAGAACATGGAGACCCGCTCGCAACTTATGAACCGCGAGAATGCCATGCGTATTCTGCGAAGCAAACTCTACCAACGCGAGTTGGACAAACGTATGGCAACACAGCAGGCACTCGAAGCCGGCAAGAAACGTATCGAATGGGGGTCGCAGATACGCTCCTATGTGTTCGATGACCGCCGTGTGAAGGACCACCGCACAGGTTGCCAAACCTCCGATGTGGAGGGAGTGATGAATGGGCAGATTGACGAATTCATCAAATCGTATCTCATGGAGTTTGGTGCCGAGGCATAGGACTCCATTCAAATAGATGGCTTTGTGAAGAGATTTTGTACACTTCTGTTGCTCTGCATGGCACTACCTCTGCTCTGCCGAGGTGGCGAGCAACCGGAGATTCTGGTCGGAGCAGCCGACACAGCCGCCTACTTCGCCTCATTAAGAGGAGTGCGTGTGGCGGTACTTGCCAACCAAACCTCGCGTGTGGGCAACGAACATCTGGTCGACCTGCTCTATCGCAGTGGTATTGACATCACCGGCATTTTCTCGCCGGAACACGGCTTCCGTGGCAAGGCCGATGCCGGAGAGCAGGTCTCCAGTTCTGTCGACGAGCAGACCGGCATTCCGATACGGTCGCTCTACGATGGGCGGTCGCGACGTCCCTCTGATGAGGCAATGCAAAGTTTCGATGTGCTCGTCATAGACCTGCAAGATGTGGGGTTGCGTTTCTACACCTACTACATCTCCATGTTGCGGATGATGGATGCGTGTGCCGACTTTGGTCGTCGGGTGATTGTGCTGGACCGACCCAACCCCAATGGTTCGTACATCGATGGACCTATTCTCGACATGCGCTACAAGTCGGGCGTCGGAGCACTTCCCATTCCCGTGGTACACGGCTTGACCATGGGCGAGATTGCCCGCATGGCGATAGGCGAAGGATGGGCGAAACCTTGTCAGTTGACCGTTGTGCCATGCCGCAACTACACACATGCGACACGCTATGTATTGCCCATTGCACCATCGCCCAACCTGCCCACACAACATGCCATCTATCTCTACCCTTCGACCTGTCTCTTTGAAGGAAGTGTATTGAGTTTGGGCCGTGGTACCGAGAAACCTTTTGAACTCTATGGTCATCCCGATATGCCCGCATCGCGCTATCCCTTTCACTTCACGCCACACCCTACAGCCGGAGCAAAGCATCCGCCGTTGGAGGGACAGTTGTGCTATGGTGTCGATTTGAGTAATCTGCCCGATGAGGAGATTCTTGCAGAGGGGCTCACCCTACGTTATATCGTCGATGCTTACCAAGCACTCAACATCGGAGAGCGTTTCTTCACCCCCATGTTTGAGAAGTTGATAGGGGTTGATTGGGTGCGACAGATGATTATCGAGGGATACTCAGCCGATGAAATCAAGGCTCGCTGGCAAGACGACTTGAAGGCCTATGCCGCGATACGCGCCAAATATCTGCTCTACGAATAGCGATAGCGACGAACAGATAAAGACGGAGGAGATGTTCAATAGAGCACCTCCTCCGTTGTTGTACCACCCTACCCTCGTGCTAAGCAGATGCCCAACTCGTAGAGCAGGTAGAGTGGCAAGAAGACCACCATCAGGGTAAAGGGGTCGCCTGTCGGGGTGATGATTGCCGCCAACGTCAGGAGAATCACCACAGCATGACGACGGTAGGTACGCAAAAAGGAGCGTGTAACAACCCCTAACCGCGAAAGCAACATGGTGAGCAGCGGCAACTCAAAGACCACTCCCATAACAAAAACGATTGTCAGGAAGTTATTCATGTAGGAGTTGAGCGAGATTTGATTGACAACCGTCTCGCTGAGTTGATACTCTGCCAAGAAGCGAAAAGTAAAGGGAAAGACCAAACCATAGCCCACAGCACATCCCAAATAGAACATCACCATTCCCATAAGAAAGGCGCATCCCACTTGTCGGCGTTCGCGCGCAAAGAGGGCCGGTTGGATAAAGTGCCACACCTCAAAAATCAGATAGGGAAAAACCACCACCAACGCCAACCAGAAGGAGGTGCTCAAGTGGGTCATAAATTGCGAAGCAACTTGGATGTTGATAATCTCCACCGCAAAGCGGTCGTTACTGAAGTCGGGAAAGAAACCGCCACCGCTCCCTAACCCCGAAAGCCATCGATAGAGAAAAAAGTGCGATGTAGTAGGACCCAAGATGAGACTATCGAAGTAGTGTGGCAACAAGCAGAAACACCCAATCATGCCCAACAGCAACACCACCGCAACGCGTGTCAGTGCCCACCGTAACACATCTAAGTGTCCCCAAAATGTCATCTCTTGCTCTTCCATACCCTCGACCTATAGTCTACCTTTCCGCACACCAAATGCCCAACAGCTACGCCCTGCATCAGTGCGTGCAACTGTTGTCCTTCGGCCCATGCGGTAGGGTGCTAACGATTGTCGCTATCCTTGTCCTCGTCGTGAATATCGGACCGTACCTCCTTCTCAATGTCGTTTAGTCCCTCCTTGAAGCTACGCACGCCACGTCCCAAACCCTTCATCAGTTCGGGAATCTTACGACCACCGAAAAGCAACAATACAACAAATGCAATGAGAAGGAGTTCCCCCATGCCGAGGTTCGAAAAAAGAAGTAGCTGATTCATATACGCTAACTATTAAGTGTTCTATCGTTTATCGTAGTAAGTAGTTTGTTCTCCATCCTAACCGAGGCCCATCATTGCACATAGGTGGAGTCAATGCATAGTTACAAATTTAGTAAAATTCTGCTACTTTGTCTCAAAACGAGCTGAAAAAGATAGTTTCGGTCGCTCTACATACGACTTTTTTGCGATATAGCATCGGCTTTATCGAAAAAGATTGTATCTTTATCATAGGATTTTCGCTTCGGTCTATCC
>CAYUJP010000046.1:0-11287 GCA_964445055.1 uncultured Alistipes sp. | reverse complement strand
ACGGAGCGCACTCCCTTACGTACATGCGCAGGGGTAGATGGTGTTTGATTCCGATACGAGTGTGAAGCGGGCGATGTCGTGCGGGCGCGGGGTTGTTAGGGAGGGGACCCGCTTTTTTGGTAACTACTTTTTTTTTCGTATTTTTGTAGATGCGGAAGATGCATAACACGATAAGTAACAATATAGAGCCGTCCCACTAAATCGTACGGTCTCAAACGGAAACGATGTTCGCATGAACAAAACATCAAACTATGATTTCACCATTGTTGTTCCCGTCTACAACGAAGAGGACAACATGGTCGCCCTTGAGCAGAAACTCGGAGCCTTCTTACCCACAGCACGCTACAAGAGTTGTGTTCTGTTTGTCAACGATGGTTCAAAAGACCACAGCGAGGCACGTATCATTGACATCTGCAAGCGCAACAACGATTTCTTCTACATCAGTTTGCAACGAAACTCCGGACTCAGTGCCGCCATGAAGGCCGGTATCGATGTCACAGAGTCGCGCTTTATCGGATATATCGATGCCGACTTGCAGACCTCGCCCGAAGATTTCAATCTGCTGCTCCAAGATATCGAAGCGTATGAGCTGGTGACGGGCATCCGTGCCAACCGCAAAGACACCCCCTTCAAGCGCATTCAATCGAAGATTGCCAATGGTTTTCGGAGGTTTATGACCGGTGACACGGCTCAAGATACCGGTTGTCCGCTCAAGGTGATGCACACAGCATATGCCAAGCGTATGCCCTTCTTCACCGGCATGCACCGCTTCATCCCCGCCTTGATGCTCCTGCAACAGGGTCGCATCAAGCAGTTGCCCGTGCAACATTTTCCGCGTGTAGCCGGAGTATCGAAATATCACTTGTGGAATCGGCTGATTGCACCTTTTGTCGATTGCTTTGCTTACCGATGGATGAAAAAACGATACATCAACTACCGAATCGGAAACAACAACATCGATAGCTAAAGATGAGTAGCGCGCCTCTTGTGTTTGTCATAGGGCTCTTAGCTCAAACGCTCTTCTCGGCACGTATCCTCTGTCAATGGGTGCTCTCCGAGCGAGCCCGACAGGTGGTTTCGCCCACTATATTTTGGGTGTTGAGTTTGGCGGCCTCCTATCTGTTGTGCCTCTACGGATGGTTGCGCGATGACTTTCCGATTATTCTCGGACAGTTTATCTCTTACTACATCTATCTGTGGAACCTAAAGAGCAAAGGTGTTTTACAGCAACTTCACGCGGTAATCAGAGCGGTTCTGCTGCTGACACCCGTCATTGCCGCAGGTTGGGTGATGAAAGATGCGACGGCCTTTGTCGATACCTTCTTTCACAACCCCGATGTACCCCTTTATCTCGTGCTTTTCGGTTCGGCGGGACAGGTGATATTCACACTGCGTTTTGTCTATCAATGGTTCTACTCTATGCGCCGCAATACATCGGTACTTCCGGCCGGATTTTGGATTATCAGCCTGGTGGGCTCGTCTATTATCATCGCCTATGCCTGCTACCGACGAGACCCCGTGTTGCTATTGGGACAATCGCTGGGATTTGTGGCCTACAGCCGAAACCTCATCATCGGATATAAACACGCTCACGCTTCGAAATATTCGAAATCATGACATCCTACAAGAGATACCTTCTGTTGTGCGCATTGCTCCTTGTAGCAGCACTTCCCATTGCGTCACTTCGTGACTTCACGCCCGACAACGAGCTACGCTATCTGAGCATTGCCGATGAGGCATTGGCAGATGGGCACCTCTTTGCCTTCTTCAACCAAGGAGAGGCCTATGCCGACAAACCGCCACTCTATCTGTGGATTGTGATGCTCGGCAAATTGCTCTTTGGACAACATGTCATGTTGTTCTTGGCACTCTTCTCGCTACTGCCGGCATTGCTCATCACCTGTCTGATGGACCGCTGGACGGCAAGTTACACGACACTCTCCGACACCACACGGGGTAGCGGGATGCTCATGTTGCTCTCTGCCGGTCTGTTTTTAGGTTTGTCGGTGACACTGCGCATGGATTTGTTGATGTGTCTGTTCATCACCTTGGCACTCTACACCTTCTATAAAATCTACAGCGGTCGCGCATCGCGCGGCGATGTGTGGTTGTTTCCCATCTATCTCTTTTTGGGAGTTTTCACCAAAGGACCTATCGGGATTCTGGTACCGCTCTGTGCAACCCTTGTCTTTCTGCTTGTCGAGGGTAAACTATCAACCGTAGGTCGTTATTGGGGTTGGCGCACTTGGAGAACGTTGGCGGGATTGTGTATCCTCTGGTTTGGTTGCGTCTATGCCGAAGGTGGAACATCGTACCTCAACAACCTGTTGTTTCACCAGACTGTAAATCGTGCGGTCAATGCCTTCCACCACAAAGCGCCCTTCTACTTCTACCTCACTTCGTTCTGGTATTCGTTGGCCCCGTGGTCGTTGTTGATTGTGTGGCTGTTGGTTCGCAACTATCGGCAACGCACATCGACCTCATCGCTCGAACGATTCTATCTCGTGGTGGCGCTGACAACGCTTGTCATGCTGTCGTGCATCAGTTCGAAGATAGCTATCTACTTGGCACCGGCCTTCCCCTTCTTTGTCTATTCGGTGGTGATTCTGCTTGAGAAGGAGTCGTGGAATCGCGTCACCGCATTTACGTTGGCGGTGCCGGCTACGATATTTAGCTTGGCGATTGTAGCACTGTTCGTTGCGGACAAGTGGCAGCTTGCACCTGTCTACACCTCCTACTACCCTGCTACGCTTGCGCTCAGTCTGTCCGGCGTGACGGTCCTTTACACGCTCTATGAGCGGCACGACTTGCACCGCAGCATAGCCGGCTTGGCCGGAGGATTGCTCCTGACACTCTGCTTGGCAGGTTTTGCCCTGCCCGCGCTCAACAGCAGCATCGGATTTCGAGAGGTCTGCTCGTGTGCACAAGAGATGAGCGAAGGAGATGAGACGGTCGACTACCTCACGCTCGGTGTTCGGCGTCCGGAGAGCATGGATGTTTTTCTTCAAAAAGACATCGAGGAGATTGAGGATGTAGAGACCCTCGTCAACAATGACTACACCGGGAAGATTCTCATCACCACAGCCAAGCAAGTGGGTCGAAGCGAGGAGTTGCGCCACTACATCGAGCACAAAGCACAACACGAAGTAGGGCCCTATCTCGTTGTCAAGTTATAACACAATAAGCTGAACTCAACTATTATGAAGATACTTTTAACGGGTGCAGCCGGATTTATCGGCACACACACGGTGCTGTCGCTTCTGCGCAATGGAGATGAGGTGGTCGGCATGGACAATCTGAACGACTACTATGCCGTACAGCTGAAGTACGACCGACTCATCCTCACCGGCATCGATGCCACCAAGATAACCTACGGCACACTCCTTCGCAGTTCGAAGTACGACAACTATCGTTTTAGTCAGTTGGACCTCACCGACACGGAGGGGCTCAACACGCTTTTTCGCACCGAGCAATTCGATGCTGTGATTCATCTCGCCGGACAAGCAGGAGTCAGATACTCCATTGAAAATCCGTTTGCCTACGCACAGTCGAATCTGATAGGGTTCCTCAACATCTTGGAGTGTTGTCGGCACTACCCCGTCAAGCATCTGGTCTATGCCTCATCGAGTAGCATCTATGGCCTCAACGAGAAGGTACCCTACTCCGAGGAGGATAAGACGGACAGGCCTGTGAGTCTCTATGCCGCCACAAAGAAATCGAACGAATTGATGGCTCATGCCTACAGCAAGCTCTACGGCATACCTACCACCGGATTACGCTTCTTCACCGTCTATGGTCCTTGGGGTCGTCCGGACATGGCACCCTCCCTCTTTATGAAGGCGATTTTGAATGATGAGCCCATCAAGGTATTCAACCATGGGCACATGAAGCGCGACTTCACCTACATCGATGACATTGTGCGTGGAGTTGTGGCCATCACCTACTCGCCCACCACCGGTGAGGTACCTTTCCGTATCTACAACATCGGCAATTCGACCCCCGTAGAGTTGATGCACTTCATCGAAGTGATTGAGCAAGTATCCGGGCACAAGGCTAAGATGCATATGATGGAGATGCAACCCGGAGATGTCGTAATGACCTATGCCGACACATCGCACTTGGAACACGACTTCGGATACAAGCCCCAAACCTCCATTGAGGAGGGAATTCGTAACTTCTACCAGTGGTATGTAGCCTACACCTCTCCCAAAAAGGAGTAAGGGACCCGACAGATAGAACAGAAGAGGCGAGATGATGCAATCATTTCGCCTCTTCTATTGTCGGGTAGTGCACCATCAGCGCAGCAGATATGTCAGCGTTGCTCCTTGCAACAGTTCATCGTGCGAAATACGATAGCGCGACAGCGGTCTGTTGCCCAGTGTCATACGACGAATATATCCATCGCCTTGTTTTTGGATTGTGAGCACTCCTTGCGAAGTATCTACCTCAATGCGGTCGAATATGGGAGCAGAGAGGGTATAATAAGGCTCTCCCGGACAATCGGGATAGAGTCCCATCATCGAGAACACCGCCCATGCAGACATCGTTCCGGTGTCGTCGTTTCCGGGGATACCATCTGTCGCTGTGGTAAAGTAGCGGTCGAGCAATCGGCGCACCTCTTTCTGTGTACGCCACTCTTCGCCACGAAAACGGCTAAAGAGGTAAGGATAGGCAATATCCGGTTCGTTGGCAGGATCGTAAAGGTTCTCATCGAAGAGCCGTTGCAATTTGTCAACAAATTTGCGGGTACCTCCCATCAGCGTAGCAAGCCCCTCAACATCGTGAGGAACATAGAAGGTGTAGTTCCAGGCACTTCCCTCGTGGAAACCCGGCACAGGTTCGAAATCAGCCCCCTGACAAGGGTCGAAGGGTTCGAGGAAGTTGCCGTCAGCCGTAAGCGGGCGCAATGTACCACTCTCGGCAGAGTAATAGCGTTTGTAACCACGCGAACGCGAACGCAACTCCGAGGCAAACTCTGTATCGCCTCGTGCCTCGGCAAGCCAAGCCAGCGCGGCATCGGCCACATAATACTCCAAAGCATGCGACACCGAGTTATCGCCCGAAGCATCGGCAGCAAAGTAGCCCAGTGGCACATAGTGTTGCGCGAGATATGGGTCATTATCGGGACGCATCGGGTTGTCGGCTCCTGCTGTTGTGGCAGAACGTTTCATGGCGGTGTAAGCGGCATCCATATCGAAATCGCGCAACCCCTTGCGCCATGTATCGACAAGCACCGGAATGGCAGGGTCCCCCTCCATGGTGAAGGTTTCGCGTCCGTAGAGCTCCCACTTGGGAAGCCAGCCCCACTCTTTCGACATATCGACCATCGAACGCACCATATCGAGTTGTCGCTCGGGATAGACCAAGGTCAGCAACTGATGCACATTGCGGTAGGTGTCCCACAACGAAAAAACCGTATAGCGTTCGGAAGATGAGTGGCCCACGCCTGCGTGTTCCATAAGCGGATACTCTCCATTTACATCGCTCAACACATTGGGATGCTGAAGCACATGGTAGAGTGCCGTGTAAAAGACCCGTTTTTGGGCATCGGTGCCTCCCTCTACACGAATGCGCCCCAAATCGTCGTTCCAGCGGAGAGTGGCCGCAGCGCGTATCGCATCGAATGATGAGGTGGCACCCGACTGCTCGGTACGAAGGTTTAACCGTGCATTTTCCATGGAGACATAGGAGATACCCATCTGCACCTCCACTTGTTCACCGGCGGACAGATTTTCGAAGGTAAACCAATACCCCACATCGTCGCCCGACAGTTCACGGCCATAGTTGGTGTAGAGTTTATAGCGTCCGTTGTCAGGTGTCCACTCGGCCTCGACACCACTCATGGGGCGTTGCTTCTTCCAATAACCTGCGCGTGTCGGGACTTTCGATACGCGCAACACGAAATAGACGGGAAAGACCGCTTGGGGATTGTAACAGAAGGTGCCCAAGAGTTTGCAACCCTCGATTTCCGTGTCGCTCACGCGACGCACCATAGCTCCCGATTCGTTGGTCAAACCCTCGCCCAAGTTCAGCAAGATGTGACCCGTTCCCTCGGGGAAGGTGTAACGTTCGGAGGAGGTACGCGAAGTAGCCGTTGCCTCGGCTCGAATGCCATAGCGGTCCAGCTCCACGGCATAGTAACCGGGGGTAGCCTCTTCGTGGCGGTAAGTCGACCCATAGGTGTGATAATCGACAACCAAATCGCCCGTCGTTGCCATGGTAAGGAGCGCCCCCATATCGGGACATCCGACACCACTCAGTGCACCATGAGCGAATCCGGTGAAGAAGCTGTTCCGTGCATCGTAGGGAGTAGACCACCAACGGCTATCCTTGTCGTAAAGGTTTCGGTCGGACCCCATGACATTGAAGGGGACAACAGCCATCATGCCATTGGGACAGAGTGCACCCGGGTGGCACGTACCGAAGTTGGTTGTGCCGATAAAAGGATCGACCCATGATGCCGGTGTCTGCGCCAGAAGCATTCCGACAAATGCCGTAGCCAAACTCAATAAGATACCTCTCCTATACATTCGGCAAAACAGGTTACAAGTGACTCGTCAGGAGGGTCATGGTCTCATCGGGGACAAATTCGATGCTGCGTGTCGCTGCCGGAACCAGCAACGTCTCCCCTCGATGAACGGTGAGTTGCTCACCTTCGTCGTTTATCAAACGTCCCGAACCCTTGAGGCACATCACTACCAAGAAGGAGTCCATGTCGTGCAAATCGCGCAATAGCGGACGATTGAGGTTGTAGAGCGAAGTGGTGAAATAGGGAGATACGACCAACTCATTCTCCTGATTGGGTTGCTCCGTGTAGTGGGTGCGATAGTCCGAGAGAAGTGTATAGTCGATTGCATCTTTTGCCAACTCGGTGTGTAACTCACGAGGTTTTCCGTCTGCACCTTTACGACCATAGTCATAAATGCGATAGGTGACATCCGATGTCTGCTGAATCTCAGCCACAAAGGAACCTGCACAGATGGCATGTACACGACCGGCAGGGAGGTAGAAGAGGTCGCCCGGCTGAACCGCATAGTCACACAACACATCGGTGAGTCGGTTTGTCGTCACATACCGCTCATACTCCTGCGGGGTAAGCGATTTGTTGAATCCCACCTTCAGATGAGCTTCGGCATCCGCATCGACAACATACCACATCTCCGTTTTGCCATGTTTGCCATGACGAGCCTGGGCCAACTCATCGTTGGGATGCACCTGTATCGACAGGTCTTGACGAGCATCGATGAACTTCACCAATAGAGGGAACTCATCGCCATATTTTGCATAGACGGACTCACCCACCAGCGTACCACGCAACGAGGCTATCAACTCGGGAAGCGTCTTTCCGGCATAAGGTCCTTCGGCAACTACGGATTCGTTGCCACGGACTCCCGACAACTCCCAACTCTCGCCCACTTGATGCTGATCGGTTGCAATACCCTTGTAGGGTGCTATCTTCTCACCTCCCCAAATCACCGATTTGAGGATTGGATTAAATCGTAACGGTTTCATAAATCTGCTATTTCTGCATATCCAACTGTGTCAATGCAAACGTATAGGCGCCAACCGATATTGCGTGGCTGGCCCCCAATTTCGACAAGATGACACCCACGCGTTTTTGAGGGTCGTAGTTCACAAATCGGTCGGTACCATAGACCTGCAACTGTCGCTGTTCGCCCTTGGCAAAGGCTTCGAACTCGGTAGCATCGTCGAGGTTGTAGACCTGCATCGGTACCCGATGAACCGACTCGCCCTGCCATGTCCGAAGCGATGCACGAAGCTCTTGCAACAGTGCGGGAAGAAAGTAACGATGTGCTGCCGTGATTCCCCCACCCAACACGATGAGTCCATCGGTGAGCGTTACCGCCGTGGCAATGGCATCGCCGGCAACTTCGCCCAATTCGGCGAAGGATTGCCGTGCCGCCTCGATGTTGCCCGGGCGTGTTCCCTCGGCTATTTCATAAATCTGTTTCGGCTCGAAGGTGTGAGAGGTGTCACCCGACAGCTCTCCGTAGACACGCTTGATGGCTCGTACAGAGACCCCCTCTTCGGCAATGATGTCGGGGTATCTTTTGTGACGTACGCAGTAGGTCTCGACACAGGAGTTATCACCACGATTCAATGCACCGTTCACAACCATGCCCACGCCAAACCCGGTACCAAAGGTATAGCCTAACAGGTTGTGATAACGCTTGGTGCTACCACATGCCTCCAGACGACGATTCACCTCCACAAGGGCACCTCCCAATGCTTCGCCGTAAGCAAAAAGATCACCGTCGTTGTTGATGTAGACGGGTATGCCGAACTGCATCTCCAGAAAAGCACCCAATGCCACACCTCCTCGAAACGAGGGGAAATTCAGGAGTTCGCCTCCAATGACACCGTTCGGGTAATCGGCCGGTCCGGGAAATGCAAAAGAGATAGCCACAGGCTGAGCATCCAAAGAGGCGATTACCTGACGAAATCCGGTCACCATCGTCTGCAAGCACTTGTCCAAATCGTGAGCGGAAGCGGGCAAGGTGATGGGGTCGATGATGAACCGATTGGCCTGCATCGCGCCAAAGACGAAATTAGTTCCTCCGGCATCGAGTGTGATAACAATGCGTTTGTCGTGGGAATACATGTCGCTACAGAATATTATTTTTCAAGGTGAAGTCAACAATCTCGGGAATATATCCAAAAGCTAACCCTGTGACCGTGTCGGCACAGCCATAATAGATGGCAATGCGACCACTCTGCGGGTCGTGCAATGCCGCGCAAGGGAAAGTTACATTGGGAACATCGCCCGTCAGCTCATACTGTTCACGCGGAGAGATGAGGTAAGGACCGCTACGCGCCACCACACGCCAAGGCTCGGCAAGATCTAACAGCGCCGAGCCGAAAGCGTAGACATAGCCGTTGCACGAGCGCAACACACCGTGATAAAACATCAACCATCCTGCACCGGTTTCGATGGGCACAGGACCTGCGCCAATCTTCATGCACTGCCATGCCGACACCTCAAAAGGCGCGGGAGCCATCACATGACGATGACGTCCCCAGAACTCCAAATCGGGAGATTCCGAGTAGAAGATATCGCCGAAAGCCGTGTGACCCGTATCGCTGGGACGCGACAACATAGCATATCGGCCATTGATTTTACGCGGGAAGAGTACGCCATTGCGGTTGTAGGGCAAGAACACATTCTCCATCTGGTGGAATGTCTCAAAATCGTCGGTCCAAGCCATACCGATGGTGGGACCATGGTAGCCGTTGCACCATGTCACGTAATAGCGGTCATCTATTTTTGCCACACGAGGATCGTAACCATAGACCCAAGCGGCAATCTCCGGGTCGGCACCTGTCAGGCGAAAACCCTCTTCTTGTATCTCCCACTTCAGTCCATCGACCGAGAAACCCACGTGAATGCGCATACGACGATTGGTATCATCGCAACGAAACACTCCGGCATAGTTATACTTTCCCTTTTTGAAGGGGATGATTGCTGAGTTGAAGATTGAGTTCGATGTAGAGAGCAGGTCACGTCCGATGACAGGATTCTGCGAGTAGCGCCAGAGCACCTCCTTTGAGCCGGCAGGACGCTCTTCCCAAGGCATATCCGGCAGTGCCGGACCTTTAATTTCCAATGTATTCATCTTATTCTGTTTTATTCTTCGTCAGTGTGCGTAAACGGAATGCGACGGCTCAACACAAAGATAGGTATTGTAGTCAGCAATACGGCAATGAAGAAAAACTTGTATCCCATTGCATCGCTCAACAAGCCGGAGACCATGCCGGTCACCATCACTGAAAAATTCATAATTCCTGAAGCAAAGGCATAATGCGCCATCCGATAGGGACCGGGTGCCACTTGTTGCATCATAAAAAGGGTCAATCCGACAAAGCCGAATCCATATCCGAAGTATTCTATCACAATTCCGCCACACACCAACCACATAGATTGCGGAGAGAACCAAGCAAGAAGCGCATATACGACAAAAGGTAGATTAAACACACACACCAATGAGAAAAGGGCTTGTCGCAACCCTCGATGTGCGATGTAGTATCCGGCAAGCAGAGAGCCCGTCAAAAAGGCCGCCGCGCCAAATGTTCCATAGTAGAGACCAAATTGTTGGTTGGTCAGTCCCAATCCACCGCTTGTCACATCGGCTTTCAAAAAGAGAGGCACAATCTTCATCACAAAGCCCTCGCCCAAACGATAGAGAATGATGAAAGCGATGTAAAGCCAGACGTGACGCTTTGTAAAGAAGGAGGCTATGACCGCCCGCAAAGAGCGCCATGCATCTTTGGCGGAAGCTCCTTTAGCAGCCGAACTACCCCCCTGAGGCAAGGCATAGAGATGCCACAGGCCCGACAGAAGCATCAGCAAGCTAATGATAGCCAACACGATGGCCCACGCATGAGCATAGATGGATGTTGTGGGTAGAAAACTCTGCTCGGCAAAGCGGTTGAAGAGATACCCTGCCAACCAAATGAGACCACCTGTTGCCACCAGTTTAGCGAGATTGTAGAAGGCTCCTTGCCAGCCGATATATTTTGCCTGTTCCTCGGTAGAGAGTTCTGCCATATAAACCCCATCGGCTACAATGTCGTGTGTGGCACCGCTGAAGGCAATCAGCGCCGACAGGCCAACCGTGATGGCAAAGAACACAGGCAGTTGCAACGCAAAGGCCGAAACCGCAAAGAGTACCCCACTAAGCAGTTGTGTCAACACTACGAAGAATTTCTTCGTGCGGAAAATTTCCAGGAAGGGGCTCCATAAGAATTTAATCGTCCACGGCCACATGATGAGCGATGTCCAAAAGGTAATCTTTGCATCGCTGATACCCATGTCTTTGTAGAGCACAGCCATGACCGCATTCAACACCACAAAGGGTAATCCCATTGCAAAGTAGAGCGAGGGAACCCACTTAAGTGGAGTGCTCGATTTCTGCTGTATCATTGGCATGTCGATTTGTTTTGCAAAGTTATGACGTGTTTCAACGACTGAGCATCAAAGGGATGCCGTTGTCCTGAAGCATCGATTGTACCCGCCTCGAGGATACCTCCATTTGAATCGAAGTAGCGGATAGAGAGGGTATGTAACCCCTTGCGCAACGCAATCTGTCCGCTACGCTCCTTACGCGAATGAGGGCCGTCGTTGTCGACCACCACGGTATCGTCGATAGTCAGCACACTCCCATCGTCCGTATAGGTGTAGACCGAGTAGATGCCGTCGTCCAAGACCTCCCAATATCCTTCGATGAGCAGGCCAATATTACCGGACACCTCCTCCGGAATAGAGACA
>CAYUJP010000045.1:8516-11383 GCA_964445055.1 uncultured Alistipes sp. | reverse complement strand
CTGGCACGATATTGTGGTCGTACCACATCTGGAAACCAGCAACGAGTGTAACCGACAATATGCTCAAATATGGTAGCTATCGTCTGATGCCATTGGCGTTGGGCGCTACGCAAGTGGTAACCGCGAACTCCGCTTCGAAGAGCGAGGGTATCGGCCTCTTCTATCAATGGGGACGTAAGGACCCATTGGGCCGTTTAAGTTCGTTATCGGCAAAAAGCTTCCATACAACACTCCCCGCTGTCGATTGGGAAAACGATGTGGTACTGCGCGATATCGTTGAGAATAGTTTAGCCGATGGAGATGAACTCGATCGCGACATCATCGGATGGACTTTGCAGCACCCCACAACCTTCATCTCAATCAGCGAGAGCGAGAACAATTTAGATGGTAACTGGGCATCGCTCAACAATACCTATTTGTGGATGTCGTCAAAGAAAACCATCTACGATCCCTGTCCGGAGGGTTATCATGTAGCCTCGTCGGCAATCTTCAATATGCTTACGCAGAAGAGTTTCAACCAGGGTAGCAACTTTAGCTACGGTTCGGGCGACGATTTCTACGTGTCGGGTGGACGTCGCCGACGTGTCAATGGCGAAGTGTTCAGAGGTTGGTATTCGGACAATTACTATGGCTGGTACTGGAGTACCTCGAGTGTGACGTTAAGTTCCAACGGCAACAACTTCAGTGTGGTGCTGACCATGCGCAACATGGGCGACGTGAATTACAAGGACACTTGGAATCGCGCCGAGGCCATGTCGGTACGTTGCATGAAGGAGTAATACTCATGCCGACACACACCGTGTGTCCGGATTAGACAAATCGTAGGGGTTGCATCCATTGAGGTGCAACCCCTACGGCGTTCAATGGTTAGACCCGAAACATTCATCGAACCAGTTTTTATTTTTACCTTTGTACCGCAGAACCAAAGAAAATCGAACGATGAAAATAGCAATCGAGGAGCGTGTGGAACAAGCTCGGGAGTTATTCAAACAGGGCTACAACTGTGCCCAGGCGGTAGCTGTGGCCTATGCCGATGTGCTGAATATCGACGAACGACAAGTTGCGATACTCAGTGCTCCATTTGGCGGTGGATTGGGGCGCTTGCGCGAAGTGTGCGGAGCTGTGAGTGGCATGAGCCTGCTTGCGGGAACGCTTGCTCCATCGGCCGACCCGACAGATAAAGCGTCGAAGCAACGTACCTATGCGCTGGTGCAGAATTTTGCCGAACAGTTTCGCAAAGAGAATGGCGCGATTGTGTGTCGCGAGTTGTTGGGTCTTACGGTACAAAAGGAGGACCCTACACCTTCAGACCGCACCGAAGCCTACTACAAAAAACGTCCTTGCGTAGATTTGGTAGCATGTGCAGCACGTATTGTGGGCGAATATATAGCATCAAGAGAAGCCCCGGAGTTGTAAATATAGATGCACGACAATCTACAAAAATGTCTCGTCACTTGATGAGTGACGAGACATTGTATTGAGAGGAACGAGTGTTACTCAACCTCAATCAGTGCAGCATCGGTAGCCACGTTGCAACCTACCGCTGTGAGAATCTGCTTTACGGTACCGGCATAGTCGGTAGTGATGGAGTTCTCCATCTTCATAGCCTCCAGAACAAGCACCTCCTGACCGGCAGTCACCTTATCGCCAACCTTTACCTTGATTTCGATGATACGACCGGGAAGTGGAGCATTGACGGTGTGACCTGTGATGGGAGCAATGGTTGCCTTTGTGGCCTCCTCATGTGCAATTTCCGCTGCTTGTTGCGTTGCTGCATAGGCTTTGCTCTTCACCTCTGTCAGATAGCCTTTAGCTACTGCAGGGAACAACTCCAACAGAAGCACCTCCTTCTCATTCTCCGCCAATCGAACGTTGCCGGCTTCGGCCAACACGGGATTGGGTTGCATCTGATATTTTGAGGTGTCGTAAGGTACTTCGTCGCGTACCCCGGCAATCTGCTGACGGAAGTTCGGGTCGATGGCTACAGGCGTCTTGCCATACTCGCCTTTGACCAGATTGACAAACTGCGAACTCTTGGTAGTGTACATGGGACGTCCGGCCTTCTCGTCCAACGCACACGAAACAGCCTGAGCACCTACAATCTGTGAGGTGGGTGTTACCAGCGGTGGAAGACCTGCCGCCAAACGAACCGTCGGAATCAACTCCATGGCGCGAGGCAGAATCTCCTCGGCCTTGAGTTGTTTGAGCTGTGCCACCATGTTGGAGTACATGCCACCCGGTATCTCGGCATTCTTCACCAACTCGTTGGGCGCAGGAAAGCCAAAGTAGGCTTCGATTTTGTGGCACGCTGCTAAGAGTGCAGGTTCATTGCCGGCCTGAGCGGCTGCAATGGCGGCATCAAATGCTGCATCAATCTCTTGTGGTAGTTCATCCTTGAGCGGGTCGAATGGTTTGGGTGCAGGCTTCTCGGCACCAAATACCGAGAGCTCCAATTCGCGACGAATTGTCTTCAGCTCCTTGTTGATTTGAGCAACAGCTTCCATGTTTGCCTGCAATTCGATGCCTAACTTCCGGCAGAAAACATAAATCAACTCGAGCGCGGGCGCACCTGTGCCTTCGGCAAAGTACCAACAGTTGGTATCGACAATGTCTACTCCGGCCAAGATAGCACTCAATACAGAGGCCAAGCCATAGCCAGGAGTGCAGTGTGTATGAAAATCGATGGGCACATTGATGTGACTCTTCATCAGTTTGACCAACCCATTGACACGCATGGGAGGAATCAAACCCGACATATCTTTGATGGTAATCATGTCGGCACCGAGTGCAACCATCTGTTGTGCCTTATCCAAGAAGTAGGCATCGGTGAAGACGGGTGCCGGAGTTTTCTTGCCCATCAAACGAGC
>CAYUJP010000045.1:0-8416 GCA_964445055.1 uncultured Alistipes sp. | reverse complement strand
CTTGGTGAATCGTCTCCAAACGACTCCACGGATTCTCCTTCAGGTAGCGCATTACCGAATCGGGAACAGCTCCTCCCCATACCTCCATAGCATAGAAATTCGCATCTTTATAGTAGGGTAGACAACGGTCGATTTGACCTTGGGTCATACGTGTCGCAAATGAGGACTGCTGTCCGTCACGCAACGTAAGGTCTCTGATTTTTAGAACTTTTGTCATACTAATATCGATGAATTACACATTAAAAAATCAACTCAGTGTTACAAGTCTAACAAAAATACCCAAATTATTCTACAAAACAAACAAAATGCCAAAAAAAAGGCGAATGGATAGGGATACCAACTTTTTTCTTTATTTTTGTTACCCGAATTATCACGTATCATTGTAAGGTAGAGGATTATGTCACCAATAGCGGTTATTTTTACGGTTGTAGCTTACATTGTTGTTCTTTTCGCTGTGGCCTATCTGTCTGGACGAAAGGCCGATAATGCAGGCTTCTTCACCGGTAACAGACAAACACCTTGGTACATGGCTGCGATTGCCATGATTGGGGCCGCTATGTCGGGGGTTACCTTCATCTCGGTTCCCGGGTCGGTTCGAGTCGATGCCTTCTCCTACATGCAGATGGTGTTGGGTTTCACGGTGGGACAGTTGGTGGTGGCTTTTGTGTTGATACCGCTGTTCTATCGTATGAAAGTCGTATCGCTCTACGAGTATTTGAACGGTCGGTTCGGAGTTCGGTCACACAAGACGGGCGCGTGGTTCTTCTTTATCTCAAAGTCACTGGGAGCAGCGCTACGTGTGTATGTTGTATGTGCGGTGATGCAATTGCTGGTATTCGACCACTATGGGCTTCCCTTTTGGTTGAATATGCTCCTCACGATGGGGTTGGTGTGGCTCTACACTCAGCAAGGCGGAGTAAAGTCGTTGATTTGGACCGACTCACTCAAGACCATCTGTTTGGTGGCAAGTGTTGTGCTCTGTACCCTCTTCATTACGCGAGAGTTGGGCCTGTCGTTTCGCGGAGCTGTGACAGCGGTGCAACAAAGTGACTACTCGCAGATGTTTTTTTTGCAGGACTCCAGTTCGGCACACTACTTTTGGAAGATGTTTTTTGCCGGAGTATTCACCTTGATTGCCACAACGGGATTGGACCAAGATATGATGCAACGAAACCTCAGTTGTGCCTCACCTCGTGATTCGCAAAAAAACATCATCATATCGGCTCTTAGTCAGATGGTAGTCATCTATCTTTTCCTCTGTTTGGGTGTATTGCTCTACATCTATGCCGATAGAAATGGAATTCAACTCCCCACAAAGAGCGACCAAGTGTTTCCGCTGATTGCCGTACACGGTGGATTGCCTACGGTAGTGGGAGTGCTGTTTGTATTGGGGCTTATCGCAAGCACCTACTCGGCAGCCGGTTCGGCCTTGACAGCCCTGACCACCTCGTTCACAGTGGACATTCTGGATGGAACGCATCGTTATACTGACGAACGTTTGACACGGGTTCGTCGGAGCGTACACATAGCTATGGCCGTGTTGATGGGGTTGTTTATCCTCTGTTTCGAAGCATTTGGCAACGACAGTGTGATCAATTTGGTCTACAAGGTGGCAAGTTACACCTACGGACCCATCTTGGGAATGTTTGTCTTCGGCATGTTTACACACCGTGCTCTGCGTGACCGTTGGATTCCCTTGGTTGCTGTATCTGCACCTCTGTTAAGTGCTTTGTTGCAGTATGTTGCAAATAGTTATTTGAACTATCACATAGGGTTCGAATTGCTGATATACAATGCCCTATTTACCATGGGTGGAATGTTTATTTTAAGTATCGGATATAATGAACAAAAAGAGTAGCATACTCGCCCTTCTGAGTGCTTGGATGCTGTGTAGCAGTGGTGGAGCGGCAAAAGCGGCCACACTTTCTGCAGAGCGACAAACACAGATTGCCGAGATGCTGACGCGCGTGTTAAATCGCGAAGTAAAGGGAGGCGGTGTGAAGATTACGGGTGTAACCGACAATGGGTCGAAACTTACCCTAAGTGCCTCCATCAACTTGTCGTACTATCCTTTCCGCGAAGAGAGTGTGGCGGCCATCTACGACTCTGTTCGCGAGTTGTTGCCGGCAAACCTGGCACGACGCAAGGTGGTGTTGCTGACAGACAAGCATGCCATCGAGGAGTTGATACCTCACATTTATCGCTCCGGTGACCACTCCAAACACTTTACCAACAAATCTTCAAAACCGTTGGTTACGTCGCTGTCGTCGGCCGTGCATCCAACTGCAGGGTTAACCGGACGCCACATTGCCATGTGGCAGAGTCATGGTCGCTATTTCGACCAAAAGGAGAATCGTTGGCGTTGGCAACGTTCGCGATTGTGGGAGACGTGTGAAGACCTATATACACAGAGCTATGTCTTGCCTTACTTGGTGCCCATGCTCGAGCATGCCGGTGCGAATGTACTGTTGCCGCGAGAACGCGACGTGCAAAGTGTAGAGGTCATTGCCGATAACGACAAGGGCGTCGATGCTTCGACCTATGTCGAACATACAGGTGCATGTAAGTGGTTTGATGCCGGTGTCGGATTTGCACACAAGCAGACGACATACAGCGAGTGTCACAATCCGTTTGAGGATGGCACGGTGCGCGGTGTACACACCGTCACCAACGGTGAGGAGAGTGTGGCTGAATGGCGTGCAGAGTTGCCTGAGAGTGGCGAATATGCCGTTTATGTCTCATATCGTACTGTCGACCGCAGTGCCGACGATGCTTGCTATACGGTGCACCATTTGGGGGGCGAGAGCCGATTTGCGGTGAACCAAACCATGGGCGGAGGCACCTGGATTTATCTGGGTACGTTTCCCTTTGCATCGGGTGCACAACAGGTTGTGGTGACACTCAGCAATCGGTCGGAACATAGCAATCGAATTGTGACAGCCGATGCCGTAAAGATTGGTGGAGGCATGGGAAATATCGCTCGCAAGCCTTTGGAACAGACGACCGCTACTACAACCGACGCCGAACAGGAGGAGACGAGTGGTTATCCGAGGTTCTGCGAGGGTGCTCGCTATTGGTTGCAGTGGGCAGGTTTCCCCGAGACCGTGTATCGGCAAAAAGAGGGGACCGACGACTATAAGGAGGATTATATGTCGCGTTCGCATTGGGTCAATTGCCTCATGGGGGGCTCGCAACAGCTACCCAATGAAGATGGGTTGCACATTCCCCTTGACTTGGCTCTGGCTTTTCACTCCGATGCCGGTGTGCGTCGCAACGATGACATCATCGGTACATTGGGAATCTTCTTCACGCAGGAGAATAAGGGTCGATTCGAGGGCGGAGTCGACCGTTACTTATCGCGCGACTTGGCAGATCTCGTAATGACACAAATTGTGGGCGATATACGTGCTACCTACGAACCCCAATGGAGTCGTCGTGGACTGTGGAATCGCTCCTACTACGAAGCACGTGTTCCGGCAGTGCCGACCATGCTCTTGGAGTTGCTTTCGCATCAGAACTTTGCTGACATGCGCTATGGCAATGACCCTCGGTTTAAGTTCCTGGTGTCACGCGCCATCTACAAGGCCATGTTGCGTCACATCTGCTACCAATACAATCAACCTTTTGTCGTGCAACCGCTTCCTGTGGTCGATTTTTCAGCTACGTTCACGCAGCAGAACGACGATGAAGTACGCTTGTGCTGGCGTGCGGTCGTCGATTCATTGGAGGCAACCGCTGTGCCGACAAGCTACGTGCTCTACACCCGCAAAGGTGATGGAGGGTTCGATAACGGAAGGGTAGTAACCGACACCACAACCACGGTGCGTCTGTCGCCCCATGTGGCCTATGGATTCAAAATCACTGCAGCGAATGCCGGAGGTGAAAGTTTTCCCAGCGAGATACTCTCGGCAGCTTATGTTCCGGAGAGCAAGGGCCGAGTGCTGATTGTCAACGGATTTGACCGTGTGTCGGCTCCCCTGAGTGTGCAGGGAGACTCGTTGGCCGGATTTTATCGACGCATCGACAGCGGTGTGGCCGATCGTCGCGATATCTCCTTCATTGGGGAGCAGCGTGTTTACGACCGCCGTCTCTCGGAGGAGGGCAACGACGAAGAGGCGTTGGGTTCGTGCTACACCGATTATGCTACACAGGTGATTGGCGGAAATACCTTCGACTACCCGGCACTCCACGGAGCTTCACTGCTAAAGATGGGTTACTCTTTCTGCTCAACTTCGGCATCGGCACTGAAATCCGGTCGACTTGACCTCGACGATTACTTCTACCTGGATGTGATATTGGGCAAGCAACGGGCGACACTCATGGGACGAGGAACCAGTGGCTATCAGTTTAAGGCTTTCCCAGAGGAGTTGCAACAGACCATCAGACGGTTTACCGCTGCAGGGAAATCGGTCTTTGTGAGTGGCAGTTACTTGGCAACCGATGTGTGGCGTTCGCCTTGTGCTACGGAGACTGACCAACAATTTGCACAATCTGTGCTACACTATGGCTATCGAGGAGGCATGGCATCGCGTCGTGGCGATGCTCGTGTGGTGACATCACCGGCAGCATGGAGGCGAGAACATATTTTCTTCAATGCCGAGCCGTGTCGCGATTTCTATCCGGTGGAGTCTCCTGATGCACTGAAAGCCGAACAAGATGGTTTTGTGGTGATGCGCTACGACGATGGCGACCAGGCGGCAGCTGTGGGCTATGCCGGTGACTATCGTTCAATCGTGATGGGTTTCCCCTTTGAGTCGATTGTGAGCACTACGCAACGCGATGAATTGATGAAGCAAATCATGAATTTTTTGGAACCTCGAAAATAGATAGAGAATACATCAAAATTATAAACTATGTCGTTAGAACAACAAATTTCAAAAGGCATCATGGATGCCATGAAGGCAAAGGACCAAGTCCGCTTGATGACGCTACGTAACATCAAGAAGTACATCATCGAGGCAAAAACCGCAGGCGCGGGCATTGATGAGCTCGCTGATGCTGAAGTAGTGAAGATTATCTCTAAGTTATCGAAGCAGGGTAGCGATTCAGCTGCTATCTACCAGCAACAGAATCGTCCCGATTTGGCCAACGAGGAGTTGGCACAGGTGGCAGTCATGCAGGAGTTTCTGCCTCGCAGATTGTCGGATGCCGAGCTAACCGAGGCGGTCAAGGCGTTGATTGCGGAGGTAGGTGCCACCTCGATGAAAGAGATGGGCAAAGTTATGGGAATTGCATCGAAGAAGTTGGCTGGACAAGCCGATGGAAAAGAGATATCTGCAAAGGTAAAGGAGTTGCTTAGCTAAATTATGAAACATATTCACCTACACGGTCTTAGAACTGTATCTATGCCCTTGGGGATGGTCGTGGGTGCTATGTTTTGTCGACCCATTTCTGCGTGTGAAACATGGAGTCACGGGATGATTACCCCAACACTCATCTTTCTCATGCTCTTCTTTACATTCTGCCGCATCGACGTGCGGCAGATGCGTTTGCAACGATTCCATTTGTGGATGATGCTCTCACAGTTGCTCTTCAGTTTGGCTGTCTATGCAATTCTACGTCCCTACAGCCTCGTACTTGCTCAGGGTGGAATGATCTGCGTACTCACTCCAATTGCAATGGCAGCGGTGGTTATTGGCGGAATGTTGGGAGCTGATATCGTGTCGATGACTACATTTAGCCTGTTGTGTAACTTTGTGATTGCATTGGTTGCGCCTATGATTCTTCATGTAACCGGCAATGGCACTTGCTCCTTTATGCAGATTCTGGCGCATGTAGCCCCCCTCTTAATCACCCCCTTCGTGTTGGCACAGTTCTGTCGACGATTGTTGCCCGGCGTAGGGCAGTGGGTGGCCAACCATAGTCAAATATCGTTTTACATGTGGTTGTTGTCATTGGCTGTGATTATCGGTCATACCACGACGTTCATTCTCGACAACCATGAGGCTGATGGCTATGTAGAGACTGCGTTGGCAGGAGTTGCGCTGGTCATCTGTTTGACGCAGTTTGCCTATGGTCGGTGGTTGGGTCGGCGTTATGGTGACCCCGTTGCCGGAGGACAATCGTTGGGCCAGAAAAACACCGTGCTTGCTGTGTGGATGGCTCTGACATTTTTGGACCCCATCTCGTCGGTTGCACCCACAGCATATATCGTATGGCAAAACTTCGTAAACAGCTACCAAATCTATCGCCGAGACCAACGCCAGCTCAAGAGCGGAGAGTGATAGGGTAGCCTAAGAAAAGCAACAAGGGAATCTACTTTGCGGTAGACTCCCTTTTTTGTTGCGGAGAGGACGAGATTCGAACTCGTGGAGCAGGTTGACCCGCTCGTCGGTTTAGCAAACCGGTGGTTTCAGCCACTCACCCACCTCTCCAACGTGTGAATTCGTATAACTGAATACCGTTTATTCTCAAACGCGGAACAAAAGTAAGCTAAAAATGCGATATTACCAAATATATTTGCGTATTTTTTCCGCTCTATTGATGTTGTGACCTCACTCTGAATCGTGTCTACGCAAGACTGTATGAGGGATATCTCCGTGAGACAGAAGCTGTATCGGACATCCGTAGTTGCGTAACTGTTCCTCGTTTATGAGATTAGAATTATGTCGATGTACATGCCGATTGACACATACGATGTTCTTTACCACCGAGGAGATGGTTCCCAAATCGTGCGAAACCATTACAATGGCCATACGATGATTCAACTCTTTCAGGAGATGATACAACTCATTTTCGAAGTGATTGTCGACAAAGTTGGCAGGCTCATCCAAAATCAACAGCTTCGGTTCGGCAATGATTGCCCTACAAAGTAGTGCTCGCTGCATCTGACCTCCGGAGATTTCGCCAATGGCACGATCGGCCAGCTTTGCGATGCCGGTCAGTCGAAGCAATTGCATGACACGTTCCATATCCGATGTAGAGTAGGAGTGGCTAAAACCGTGCAAACTTTGCAATCCCGACAAGACCACCTCTTTGACCGATATCGGAAAGGCTTTGTCAAAGAGATTGAGTTGGGGTAGATAGCCGATGCGCTTCCCTTTGCCATCGGTCAGCTCATCGGCATAGTGAATCAAACCGCGGTAGGGTATATTGCCCATGATTGCGCGAACCAGAGAACTCTTTCCACCTCCATTGGGCCCTATAATACCCAAAAAATCGTCGTCGTATATCTGTAACGATACATTCTCGAGAGCCGTTATGCTTCCGTACAAAACTGTCAATTGTTCGGTAGCGACCAATAAGCGATGATGACTATTCATCTTCTGCACACAATTTTTGTGTTATCTCTTCGATATTGGCAAGTACATCTTCACGCAGAGGATTCATCTCCACAAGAGAAGCCTGCATATCTTCGGCAATTACCTGCACAGCAGATGCCGGATATTGGGCTTGATATAACACCTGTCGCACCCCTTTAGCTTTGGCTTGCTCGATAAGTCGTGAGAGATACAATGCCGATGGTTCTTTTCCTTCGTGCTCCACAGCGAGCTGCTCGATATGGTAGTCTTGTGCATAGTAACTGAGTGCCGGATGATAAATCACAAAGGTGTGAAGTCCGCATTGCTGTATCAACTCCGCGCATCGCACGTCGAGGGTGTCGATACGTTGTACAAGACGATGATAGTTTGACGTATAGCGCGTCGAATCGGGCCACATTCGATGGATGGCATCATAGGCATTTTTTGCCATAATCTTCAGCGATTTGGGCGACATCCAGATGTGGGGATCGACGCCATGAACGTGTCCATCGGACTCTTGGGTTGACGCTGTGGCCGAAGAGTGGTGGTGATGCGAACAACTACCCTCAAGGGGCGAAATACCTATGCTTAAGTTCGTAATGCGCTTCGCATCCGAGAAATTGCGCAATAGATTATGCTCAAAATCCAACAACCCAACCTCGAAAATCAGCGTTGAATTTTGAAGCGACGCATACTGCTTGGGCGTCATCTCAAAACTCTCAGGACTAGCTCCTTGTGGAACCAATACATCTATCTCAAAGTCATCGTCGACAATCTGTCCAACCAACGCTCGCAACGGAAGAATCGATACGGTCAGATGTTTCTGCTTTGCATCATCAGCTACTTGACTTCGTGTACTACAACTAGATAGAATTATGCTGATAATCAGTGATATATATATTATTACCTTATTTATATTCATTGTCTTAAAACCAAACCTCGACAAAAGTAGAAAAAATAAGTGTAATACGGAAATAGGGTCTATATTCCTACATCTTGCAACAATCCATGAATAAGTGCGCACGCACCAATTATACAGACAATAAGCATCAAAAATACAATTATAGTCGCAAGAACCAAGAAGATCGTAAACACAGTACGCCAAGGTTGCTTAATTTCGTTAAGTCCCCGTAACTGTGGATTGATGAATACAAACATAAGTCTTAAGTATTTAG
>CAYUJP010000044.1:4455-11455 GCA_964445055.1 uncultured Alistipes sp. | reverse complement strand
ACGGCGGCGGTAACGGGTTTTCGGCCTACAGACGCTAAGCGATAACGCAAGATCAGGCCTTTGCTTTCTATCGCTCTTTACGCGTCTCCACGTCCGAAAACTTCCTCCGTCACCGCCTGATGGTCGGGACGGTGCGCACTCCCTTACGTACGTGCGCAATGGTAGATAATAGTTAGTAGATAGTAGGATTGGGAAGGATTGGATAGTAGGAGTGTACTTATTAAATAGCAGAGCGGACATTTCGCACAAATATAGTCACAAGGGCCACATCCGCAGATGTAGCCCTTGTGATATTTTGGGAATTAAGCTGTGAGTGTGCTATCAAGAAGAGCGAATTAGCGCAACTTCACCACCTCGTCGTTCAAGCGGTCGATAGACGACTCGCCAAAGCCGGAGAGGTAGAGTTTGGTAATCTTCTCGGACGAATGGCCCAGTCCCTCGCTGATGACCGATACCGGCGAGCCTGTAGCTTGCGCACGAACGGCCCAACTGTGGCGTGCAACGTCGGTTGTCAACTTCTCGGTGAAGCCCAATCGCTCGCCCACCACCTTCAAATTGCGATTGATACGCGACAATGCCAACCGATATTGTGTGTAGTTGTTCTTGGAAGAGTCAGACTTGATGATGGGCAGGACGTAAAGACCCTCGTTGCGATACTTCTCTATCAGCGCGGTCAACGGCTCGATGATGGCAATACGCATCGGCTGCTTACTTTTGTGGCGCAGGTAGTTGATGACGCCTCCCACAATATCGGATTTCTTCAGGAAGATGATGTCGACTAACGACATGCCCCGCGTATAGAAACTGAAGAGAAATATGTCGCGAGCAAACTCCAGATGGCGCTCGTGTACACCGAATTTGGCATCGGTCAGTTTGAGCAAGGAATCCCTATCCAACGAACGGTGTACCGTATGACTTGGTGCAATCTTGAAGGTTTTGAAAGGATAGTAGAGCATCGCACGATTAGCGCGTGCCACCGAATTGAACAGGCTACGCACATTGCGCAGGTAGTAGGCCGCCGTATTGCGCGACACGCCCTCGTTTAGCAGAAATGTTTCGTAGTCGCGAAGGAACTGCACATTCACCTGCGAGAGGTCGATGTCAGTCCCATTTAAGAAGCGTTCCAACGAACGGCGACTGCTTCGAAAAGCTGATGCCATGCCGTAGTTGCCCTCGGTCTCCTTACGCGAAATGATTGCATCGAACTCCTTGATGAGATAGAGACTCGACGGAGCCGAAGCTATGTCGTCGAGCACCAAATCTTTCATGGCATAGGCCTCGTCGGTGGCATCTAAATTGGCTGCCAAAGCGGTGATGTTGTCGCGCATCAAGGTGACACGCTCCTGCATCTCGTTGATATCTTCCGGTGAGAAATGGCTACTACCATCGGTCAAGAAGGCCTCATGCTGAACATCAAAATCGTTCTCATAGAGGTGGATTCCTGTCTGAAACTGTTTGCTTCGGTGATTGTGATTTACGAGGAAAACTAACGAGCATCTCTCTTCGCCCGCCCGATGGCTTTTATTTAGCCGGAGTCTAATACTTGTCATTCTTTGTTACTTCGTTTGCCAAACTACCCTGCAAACTCATCACAAAGATAAAAGAAAAAACCGCTTCAGCAACATTTTAGAGCCACTTTTTGTGCTTTTTCGGCCACAAGAATTCAGAAAACGGTGACAATCAATCGATCACAAAAACCGGTTTTGTATGTGAAATATTGGCTTGCAACACCGTTTAGTTGGATTGTAAAAGCCGGGGGGGGTTGCAACGCAAAGCATTGCAACCCCCATGGTTATAGATATTGCGGACAGCACATCAAAGGACTGTCGGGAGCATATCGTCGTAAGCGACTACTTCTTGGACATGTAGCCCTTGATGTAGTGGTGATGTGTACCGAAGCGCTCGAATGCGGCACGGTCCAACTCCTCCTGTGCCGAAGGGTGAGCGATGGAGATGACCAAACGCGCACGCTCCTGAAGCGTCTTACCATAGAGGTCGACAGCACCATTCTCGGTCACCAGATAGTGGATGTGGTTACGCGTTGTCACCACACCGGCACCCGGATCGAGCACCGGAGCAATCTTGGAGATACCCTTGGTGGTGATTGACGGCATGGCGATGATGGCCTTACCGCCCTTAGACAACGATGCGCCATAAACGAAGTCTATCTGACCGCCTACGCCTGACCAGAAACGTGTACCGATAGAGTCAGCACAAACCTGACCGGTAAGGTCGACCTGAATGGCTGAGTTGATAGCCACGAAACGGTCGTTCTGCGAGATGATGTAGGGGTCGTTGGTGTAGCCTACGTCCATCATCATCACACCCGGATTATCATCGATGAAGTTGTAGACATCTTGCGAACCCATTAGGAAGGTAGAGACCATCTTGCCCGGGTCGGTCTTCTTCGCCGAACCATTGATAACCCCCTTCTCGACCAGAGGAAGTACCCCATCGGCAAACATCTCGGTGTGAATACCCAGATTCTTGTGGTTGCCCAACTGAGCCAACACAGCATTGGGAATTGCACCGATACCCATCTGCAACGTAGCGCCATCCTCGATGAGCGCTGCGCAGTTCTTACCAATGGCCTTCTCGACATCGCTCGGCTCGGTGAAACGCGCCTCGATGAGCGGTTGGTCGTCCTGCACGAAGAGATCGATTTTAGACATGGGAATCATGGCCTGACCGAAGGCACGCGGTACATACTTGTTAATGACAGCGATGACCGTCTTAGCTGTCTCAACAGCTGCCAACGTAGCATCGACAGAGGTTCCCAACGACACATAACCGTGTTTATCGGGAGGACATACCTGAATCATGGCTACATCGCAAGGTACAGCACCGCAACGATAGAGACGTTGCGTCTCCGAAAGGAAAATCGGAATATAGTCGGCATAGCCGCTCTGCGTCACCTTGCGCACATTGGCACCTACAAAGAACGAATCGAGTTGGAACACGCCCTCGAATTTCGGATCGGCATAGGGTGCCGGACCCTCGGTATGCAGGTGGTGAACATGCACATCCTTCAGTTCGCCGGCCTCACCACGAGCGCACATAGCTTTAATCAAGCACTGAGGCGCTGAGGCCACAGAACTCAGGTGAACATGGTCACCCGATTTGATGACCTTAACCGCCTCTTCAGGCGTTGTGAAATTGATTTTTGTATTCATTTGTTTCTCTACTACAGTAGTGATTAGTTATGAGATTTCTTCTATTTGCGTTGTACCTCAACTTGTTCGTAGCCTTCGACAATGTCGCCCACACGGATATCGTTGAAAGACTCGATGTTCAAACCGCAATCCTGACCTACGGTGACCTCCTTCACATCGTCTTTGAAACGTTTGAGTGAGCCGAGTTTGCCAGTGTAGATAACGATACCATCGCGGATGACTCGAATTGGTGTAGCACGCTGCAACTTGCCCTCGCGGACGATACAACCCGCAACGGTACCGACCTTCGAAATCTTGAAGATCTCCATCACCTCGGCCGAGCATACAATCTCCTCCTTCATGACCGGTTCCAACATACCATCGATAGCATCCTTGATGTCGTTGATTGCATCGTAGATGATGGAGTAGAGTCGAATCTCAATCTCCTCCTTCTCAGCGGTACGACGTGCCGCAGCCGACGGACGCACCTGGAAACCGACGATGATGGCATTGGAAGCCGCTGCCAACAACACATCGGACTCGGAAATCTGACCTACGGCCGCATGGATAACATTGACCTGAACCGTCTCCTTGGAGAGTTTGATGAGTGAACCCGACATAGCCTCAACCGAACCGTCGACATCGCCCTTTACAATGATATTCAGTTCCTTGAACGAACCTATAGCGATACGACGTCCAATCTCGTCGAGCGTCACATGCTTCTGTGTCATGATGCCCTGCATACGCTGCAACTGTTCGCGTTTGCCGGCAATCTCACGAGCCGAACGATCGTCATCCATAACGTTGAAGTTGTCGCCGGCCTGCGGAGCGCCGTTCAATCCCAGCACCTGCACAGGTGTTGCAGGACCTGCCTCCGTCACACGCTTGCCATTCTCATTGAACATGGCCTTTACACGACCTGTGTGGATGCCCGACAGGAGCACATCGCCCACATGCAACGTACCATTCTCGACCAGCACCGTAGCTACATAGCCACGACCCTTGTCCAAAGTAGACTCGATGACCGTACCTTGAGCCTTGCGCTTGGGGTTGGCCTTCAGGTCGAGCATATCGGCCTCCAGAAGCACCTTCTCCAACAACTTATCGAGATTCAGGCCCTTCTTTGCCGACACATCCTGACTCTGGTACTTACCACCCCAATCCTCAACGAGGAAGTTCATCTGAGCCAACTGTTCCTTAATGTGTTCGGGATTGGCGTTGGGTTTATCGATTTTATTGATAGCAAAGACAATGGGCACTCCCGCTGCTTGCGCATGGTTGATGGCCTCCACCGTCTGCGGCATGACACTATCGTCGGCTGCTACGATGATGATGGCTACATCGGTGACCTTTGCACCACGTGCACGCATTGCCGTGAAGGCCTCGTGACCCGGTGTATCGAGGAATGTGATGCGACGTCCATTGAGTTCGACACTATATGCACCGATGTGCTGTGTGATACCTCCGGCCTCACCCTCAATCACATTAGTCTTTCGAATGTTGTCGAGCAACGAAGTCTTACCGTGGTCGACATGACCCATCACCGCAACAATCGGGGGACGAGGTACCAAATCTTCCTCGTTGTCGACCTCATCGTCGGCAATCGCCTCCTGAATGTCGGCTGACACAAACTCTACTTTGAAACCAAACTCTTCGGCAACGACGACCATCGCCTCGGCATCGAGACGCTGGTTGATGGAGACCATCAATCCCAAGTTCATGCAGGCAGATATCACCTCGTTGACCGACACATTCATCATGGTAGCCAACTCGCTGACTGTCACAAACTCCGTCACCTTCAGAATGGAACGTTCCATCTCTTCGCGTTCCATCTCCTCGTTCATACGCTCGGCCACCAATTCTCGCTTCTCCTTACGGTACTTTGCGCCCTTAGATTTGGTGTTCTTGGAAGTCAAACGTGCTAACGTATCCTTTACCTGTTTTGCTACCTCCTCGTCGCTAACTTCTTGGCGAACAACCGGTTTTACAACCTGACGATTCTTCTTTTTATTCTTCTTCGAGTCGTTGGCACGAGCAACATTGTTGTTATTGCTATTATTGTTGTTGCCACGACCTGCACCGCCGTTCTGATTGGCATTGCCATTGGAGTTGCCACCGCGACCGCCATTGCCACCATTGCCGTGTGCCGATGCAGCCTTGTTGACATCGACCTTCTCCTTCGAGAGACGCTTGCGCTTGTGCTTGCCACCGGGTACCATGTCGGACACATCGATCTTGCCCAACACCTGCGGGCCCGACAAAGTTTCGGTCGTAGGACGGAAAATATTATCGCGACTCTCGGCTTGACGCTCGTCATAGGTCTTGCGCTGCGCTTCGGCTGAAGCCATCACCTTGGGTTGAACTGCAGGCATGCTCTTTACAACGGGCGGAACGGGAGCTTTCTTGCGCTCCGGTGCCACTTGGGGACGCTCCTTGCTCTCCGGACGAGACTTCTGAACCTGAGGTTGAGCAGGCTTGGGAGCGGGCTGTGTAGCCGGTGTCTCGGCAGTTTGCTGCACCTTCTCCGCCTGAGGCTGAGGTTGCGGCTGAGGCTTCACCTGTTGGGGTTTCTCAACTTGAGGTGCAGAGGGAGTCGGTTCTGCCGACTTCGTTGGCTCTGCAGGAGTCGGTTTAGATTCCGGAGTGGTTGTCGGTGTACCCTTTGCACCCGACAGGTCGATGTGTCCCAAGATTTTGGGACCACGCCCGGCCACTTCGTCCTTCACACTAATCACATTCTTCACAAGCAACTCTTTCTCCTCCTTGCCACCTTTGCCGTTCGATGCATCATCGAGCGATACGGTGGTCTGTTTCTGAGAGATGCGTTCGCGGATGTTTAGGCGCTCGCTACCGGCTGCATGGCCTGAATTGAACTCTTTGTCAAGCAATGCATACGTTTCCGGAGCAACCAATTCGTTCGGCGATCCGTCGCATTTGACCCCCTTACGTTGCAAGAAATCGGTGATGGTGTTGATACCTACATTGAACTCCTTTGCAACTTGGATAAGTCGTATTCTCCTTTCATTTGCCATATTGTGTTCTCCTTTCTTTTTTCACTATTCGAACTCAGCCTTAAGAATCTCCGTAACCTTCTGCGCCTGCTCCAATTCGAGATCGGCACGCGAAGCTATCTCCTCGACAGGCAACTCGAGTACGCTCTTAGCGGTGTCACAACCGACAGCCTTCAGAGCATCGATAATCCAAGGTTCTATTTCGTCTTTGAACTCGTTGAGGTCAACATCCTCCTCCTCGACTTCGCGATAAACATCGATGTCGTAACCCGTCAGCAATTTCGACAGGCGGATGTTTAAACCGCCTTTACCAATTGCCAACGATACTTGATCGGGCTTCAAATAGACAGATGCGGTCTGCTTCTCCTCATCGACAACAATCGAAGAGACCTTTGCCGGATTCAACGAACGCTGAATCATCAGTTGTGTGTTGGTAGTGTAGTTCACCACATCGATATTCTCGTTACGTAGCTCCTTAACAATACCGTAGATACGAGAACCCTTCATGCCCACACAAGCACCCACAGGGTCGATACGCTCATCGTAAGACTCGACAGCCACCTTGGCACGTTCGCCCGGGATACGTGCAATCTTCTTGATGGTAATCAGTCCATCGGCAATCTCCGGCACCTCCTGCTCGAAGAGTCGCTCGAGGAACTGGTTTGCCGTACGCGAAAGGATGATACGCGGCTGATTGTTGTTCATCTCAACAGACTTCACAATGGCCTTGATGGTATCGCCCTCGTGATAGAAGTCGTTAGGTATCTGCTCGGACTTGGGAAGCACCAATTCGTTCTCATCCTCATCGAAGATAATCACCTCGCGTTTCCATGCGCG
>CAYUJP010000044.1:0-4355 GCA_964445055.1 uncultured Alistipes sp. | reverse complement strand
ACCACCATGCGGTTACGCCAAATTTCGAGGTCGCCCTTCTCGGGATTGATAATCACATCGAAATTTTCGTCCGATTCATATTGTTTCTGCAAGGCGTGACGAAACACATCTTCCAGAACGCCAATCATCGTACCCTTGTCGATGTTTTTCAGCTCCTTAAACTCAGCAAAATTGCTGATTAGATTTAGATTATCCATGTCTATGATTACTTATTTTTGATTATTACCCTATTTGAAATCGAGATACTCTTTGGTGTATTTCAGTTCATCGAAACTGTACTGCCGTACCACTTTGACCAGCTGTTTGCGTTTCTTGCCCTCAACGGTTTGACGCTCCTCGTATCCCAACGTAATACCCTGCTCGTCGACGGCATCTAAGATGGCCAAAATTTTGGTTCCGTCTTTAAGCAAAACCTCCACCGAGTGGCCCACTAATTTTTTGTACTGTCGCAGACACTTCAGTTCCTCACCGATGCCCGCTGAAGCTACAGTTAGCGCCACATCCTCCGGCTCGCCCAGCGCCTCGATGATAGCCCGATTTACCGAAGCACACAACTCCAATTGCACCGAGGTATCGCTGTCGAGCAAGAGCTCCACTTCATTGGAGGGAGAGACCTTACAACTCACCACAAACGCATCTGTACCAACAAGTTGAGATTCAGCCAATGATTCTATTTTTTTGCTGTCTATCATGGTTTATTCAGCATATATTTACGACGTGAGGGGACTCTCGTCCCCTCACACTGTGTTCATTTACGTTGCAAATATAATAAAATTTCTGTATACCACAAACTTTGCCTCTATTTTTTTGCATTTAGGTCGTCTTCATGTTGTTCTGCGGTATGTGCCGCAACCCACCGGGTAAGTTCCACAAAATCAGCCACAGACAACTGCTCGGCACGAGACGAGAAAAACGGATGCTCGGCGCCCCCCATATCGCCAAAGGTTGCACGCAACGCGTTGCGCAACATCTTGCGTCGCTGACCGAACGAGGCCTTCACCACACGAACAAAGAGCGCTTCATCGCAGGCCAAACTCTGTGTTGAGTTGCGTCGTAAACGTACCACTGCGCTCTTCACCTTAGGGGGAGGATTAAAGACCTTCTCTCCGACGGTGAACAGATACTCGATGTCGTACCATGCTTGCAAGAGTACGGAAAGAATGCCATACTCCTTACATCCCGGTTTGCTGGCAATACGTTGCGCGACTTCGCGCTGAATCATTCCCACACATTCGGGTATCAAGTTACGGTATGACAGCACCTTGAAGAAGATTTGCGAGGAGATGTTATAGGGAAAATTTCCGATGACCTTCACCCCATCTGGAAACAGTGTATCGAGCTGCATCTGCAAAAAGTCACCCGCCATCAACCGCGGAGCAAACTGCGGATAGTGGCGATGAAGATACGCTACACTCTCGCTATCGATTTCGGCGCCCCACGTAATGATGTCGCCACGCTGCAACAAGAATTGAGTCAATACACCCATACCACAGCCCACCTCCAACACTTGACAGGGTGACGACACCTCGCCCCCACTCAGCGCATCGCAGATTTTGTGTGCAATGTTCAAATCGACCAAGAAATGTTGGCCCAATGCTTTTTTGGCTCTAACCTCTCCCACGCAACTCTACATTTTATTTTCGCTGACAAAGGTAGTCATTTTTGATAGGAAACCACGGAAACGGCATCCCCTTCCAAGAGAGATTCTCATTTCGGACTCTCCTTTAGAGAGCTACACTAATTTCCCTGCTCGCAGATGAACTTGATACGCACCAAACGAATCTCCTCCTCGGTGTAATCGGAGCCCAACTCCTCGACCGCGTCCTCCAACGAGTCGCTCTCGGCATCCTCCTTGAAGTAGAGGTAGATATCATCGGCCTTCTCCTCGTCCATATATTCGTTGATGTAGTAGGATATATCCAATCGGGTACCGGAATTGACAATGCCTTCGATTTCGGTAAGCAATTCGTCTAAATCGAGATTCTTAGCACGAGCAATGTCTTCGAAATCCATTTTACGGTCGATAGACTGTATAATGAATATCTTGTTGCCGGACTTGTTGCCTACGGATTTGACCACCATATCTTGAGGACGGATGATCTCCTTCTCTTCGACATAAGCCTTGATGAGTTTCACAAACTCGGCACCGAACTTCTTTGCTTTGCCGACACCTACACCCGAGATATTCTGCATCTCCTCGATGGTGATGGGATACTGTATGGACATATCTTCCAGCGAAGGGTCTTGGAACACGACAAAGGGAGGTAAGTTGTGCTGCTTGGCCACCTTCTTGCGCAAATCCTTGAGCATGGCATAAAGTTCCTCATCGGCCACGCCTCCCCGGCCTGTCGGAGCTACACTCTCGGCCTCCTGCTCTTCAGCATCATAGTCGTGGTCGAGGGTAATCTTCACCGGATACGGTGCGCGGATGTAAGCCTCGCCCTTCTCGGTAATGGAGAGCAATCCATAATTCTCGATACTCTTGTCGACCAATCGCAAAATCAGCGCTTGACGAATCACCGCACTCCAATACTTGGCATCGTGTTTCTCGTCGGCACCGGCTCCAAACCACTCGAGTTTGTGATGCCCATAGCTTTTGATTTGTGCGGTCATGCGCCCAATCAGGACGTTGGTCAGGTGGTCCATCTTGAATTTATCACCGATTGCATGCAACGTTTGCAACGCCAACTTCAGCGACTCGTGGGCCTCGACCTGAGGTTTCGGATTACGGCAGTTATCGCAATTGCCACAATTTTCCTCGGTATACTCTTCACCGAAATAGTGCAACAATGTCTTGCGTCGACACATGGAACTCTCGGCATAGGATACCGTCTCCTGTAATAGCAGACGCCCAATCTCCTGCTCGGCAATGGGCTTTCCCTGCATAAACTTCTCCAGTTTCTGGATATCCTTATAGCTGTAGAATGCCAAACAATAGCCTTCGCCTCCATCGCGACCTGCACGTCCCGTCTCCTGATAGTAGCCCTCCAACGACTTGGGTATGTCGTAATGGATTACAAAACGCACATCGGGCTTGTCGATACCCATGCCGAAGGCAATGGTTGCCACAATCACATCGACACGCTCCATCAAGAAGTCGTCTTGATTCTTGGCTCGCGTAGAGGCATCCATACCCGCATGATAGGGCAACGCCTTCACTCCATTAGCCACCAACAACTCGGAAAGCTCCTCGACTTTTTTACGACTCAAGCAGTAGATGATGCCACTGCTGCCCTCACGTTGCTTGATGAATCGAATAATCTCCTTGTCGACATCGTTCTTCGGACGAATCTCGTAGTAGAGGTTGGGGCGATTGAACGAGGAACGAAATACCGAAGCATCGCTCATACCCAGATTTTTCTGAATGTCCATCTGCACTTTCGGGGTGGCCGTAGCTGTCAGTGCTATCAAAGGAGCTGCACCTATTTCGTTGATTATAGGACGAATACGACGATACTCCGGACGGAAGTCGTGTCCCCATTCTGATATACAATGTGCCTCATCAATGGCGTAAAACGAAATTTTTATTTTGCGTAAAAAAGCGACGTTATCCTCTTTTGTCAACGACTCAGGGGCGAAGTAGAGCAGTTTGGTTCGTCCCTCCAACACGTCGTTGCGAACCTGTGTTACGGCAGTCTTATTTAACGATGAATTCAGGAAGTGGGCAATACCCGATTCGGACGAAAATGTCCGCATGGCATCCACCTGATTTTTCATCAGTGCGATCAGTGGCGAAATAACAATCGCCACTCCGTCCATAAGCAATGCAGGAAGTTGATAGCACAACGACTTGCCACCGCCCGTAGGCATTAATACAAAGGTGTCTTTTCCAGCAAGCACATTGCGAATCACTGCCTCTTGATTGCCTTTGAACGACGAGAAGCCAAAATAAGCTTTCAGCTTGTCGCGTAACAAAGTCTCTTCAATTTGCTTCATCGCGCTCACATTTTTCGTTGTAGTGGGAATTGCAACTGACAACCCGACTACGATCTTTCTTTAACATCAATAATCACACAGAAGGCAGATAAAGGTGGACTCATAGGACCCTTTTCTTTGTTGGCTTCTGTACGTCCTAACTAATTTAGTAAATACATTCGACATAGAGACCGATGTAATACTATTTGAACCTAATTTTCATGTAAAGATAAAAATATTTCAGAAAAAAACCTAACTTTGTAAAAAAATAATCAAAAATCTATGCGTCTTTATACAAGCGAGCTTGTAAAAAAATACAAATCTCGTACTGTAGTCAATCATGTTTCCATCGATGTGAATCAAGGAGAGATTGTCGGTTTGTTGGGACCCAATGGAGCCGGCAAGACCACCACTTTCTACATGATTGTAGGACTCATCAA
>CAYUJP010000043.1:0-11642 GCA_964445055.1 uncultured Alistipes sp. | reverse complement strand
CCATAGGCCTCGGTGCGGTAACGGTGGGTGAGTTGCTTGCCGTCGACGGTGGTGACCAGAAATCCGGCATCGCTTCCATCGGGGCAGAGTGCCTGAAAGTGGTCGTGGCACTCCCACATATCGCCCGAGGTGGCGGGCAGGATATACTGTACAAAGCGAGGAAAGTCGGCCGGTGCAGTGGTGAAAGTCTCGTGAGCATGTCCGGAGAAGATGCTTACTTGACGAAACCGTGCGAAGAGTTCGTCGAGCTGTTGCAACTGTCCGGCATCGGTGAGTAACGTAGGACGATAGTGGTCGAAGAAGACAGGACAATGGGTGCAGAGACATACCGTCTGTGAGGAGCTGACCTGAGCCAGGTCGTTGCGCAACCACGTAAGTTGAGCCTCGGTGAATCCCTTGTCGTAGTCGCGTGCACCGACGATGCCGACATTCTTCTTGCCCTTGCCGGGAGTATTCTTATAGAGAATGTTGTCCATCATAATCCAATGCACCTTGCCGATGTTCAGCGAGTAGTAGGTCGGACCGAACTCTTTGCGGTAGAGCCACTCCGAGCGACGGTCGATGTCGGCATCAGCAAGGATACCTCCATCGTTGTCATGGTTACCGGGGATGCTGTACATGAGCGTAGAGAGGCCACACTGCTCGACATAGCGACGAGCATCGGTGAGGTTGAAGTTGTTCTGATACCAAAAAAGCTCGTGCGAAAGATCTCCCAGATTGAGCGTGTAAACCGGACCCAATGCCGAAGCCTGTGCTACTTCGTTGGCAATAGCCGGTACGGCCAACTCACGATAGTGTTGCAGGTCGTGTTTCTCGGGGGTGTCGGTCAAGTGTACATCCGTCAAAAAGAGAATGGTGTAGCGCGACTGGTCGACGCTACGTAGCCGAAAGTCGTGCTGTTCGTCGGTTGCATCGTCAGCGAGGGCTGCCCAAAAGAGGGGCTGCAAACGATCGACATCTGTGACGACGTAGTTCGATGGTGTAACGACAAAGACAAAGCCCGACGATTTGTCGGAGTCAATGCGGTAGAAACCACGCGAATTGGTGGTGGTTACCTCCAAACCATCAGATACCGCCACATGTGCAGCGGGCTTTCCATCGGCATAGACGTGTCCCGTGAGTATGGCGGCAGAGCCACAGAGTGGGAACAGAAGCGAGCCGATAAGTGTAGAAAAGAAGTGCCGATTCATAAGTTAGAGCATGTTGTCTTTAGCCTCCTGCAAGACCTGACGGTAGTAGCGCGAGAAGTCGCTCCAACGGTAGTAGGGAGCCAAATCATCGGGTAACGGTAATAAGGTCTCCTCCTCGTTGAAGAGCATCTTGACCAAAATCTCGTTCTGCTGTTCACTCTTGTAGAAGATAAATTGAAGGTTGGATGCCATAGGAATTTTATAGGATTGCCACAGATTGCGAATCTCCAAAGGATTGCTGGTAGGTGTTGCCCACGTGCCTACGCGCATGAGGTTGAGCAATCCCATGATGCATCCGTCGTGACCGAAGCGGAGTTTTACACTCGGTTCACCCGAAGCGATGGCTGCATCACCGGCATCGAGAATCTCGCGCAAGATGGGGCGCGGAATGGCGGTCATGTGGCCTTTGTTTCCCGGGTAAGGCCCTTTGGCTATGTAGTAGGGGATGTTGTCACACTCCCACAAGCGAAAGAGCTCCTCCGAGGTGAAGAGATTGATGAACTCCTCGTCGCTGTTGGTGCAAGGCATGTGAACGGCGATGTAGAAGATATCAAGCTCCAGGTCAAAGGGGTCGCAGAGACTCTTGGCGTAGTTGGTGTCGGTAAAGATGCGCTGCAAGAAACCGTCGATGTCGAGATACCCGTTGCAGAAACGACGCCACGTAGCACGCCACGGTGCGTGGGGCAGTTTGTACTCATAATCCTCAGTGCTTAATTCGGGATTCGAGGGGAGGTAGGGGTTGAGAAAGAGCATGTAAATCTCGCCGACATCGCGATGTACTTCGAGTGAGGGGTCCTCCTCTTTGAGTCCCTCACTGAAGGCCGCCATGCTCATGATGCAACGTCCGACAACGGTCGATACCGCATCGATGCGCGGATGGTGGGTAAAGATTTCGGGATAGGCCCGGTACATTCGTTTAGCCAAGAGCCGATGTTGCTGTTGCCCTTTGGGAGAGAGGTCGCCCGCACGGTTCTGCAATTGCGGGTAGATGCGTGCGAAACGCTCGTAGAAGTCAATGCCCGTTGGGGTGAGCTTTCCATCGCGGTAGGCTTGACCCAACACGGTGTAGGGTGTGTCGTACTCCTCATTGTTGAGGATGAAACGTGCACCGTGACGACCGTAATGGCTGATGTGGAACGGCACATAGCCTGCGGGTGCAGGCGTTGTGGTACGCTCGGCGAAGGAGTACATGTAGTAGACACCACCGGCCTTGTAGGGGTCGGCGGCAATCTCTTCGCGGATGTTTTGCGCAGAGGCTGACGTTGCCACGAAGAGCAGTAGCGACAGCCATGCGGTGAATCGAGTGAAAGAGCGGAGTAGTCGGGTCATAGTATCCGGAGTTTTTCGGGTAATGGAGCAATGGCCCCTTGTTGGGTACATACGTATGCCGAGACCTCGACAGCGCGGCGATGACACTCCTCCATGGGGAGTCCCTGCAACAACAGTGTAGTGAAGGTCGCGGTGAAAGAGTCGCCTGCACCTACGGTGTCGGCAACCGTTACATGCGGTGTGGCAAGTGTTGAGAGGTGCCCCGAGGCGTCCATGACGCGGCTCTGCTTTGCTCCTTCGGTGAAGACGATGTAGCGCAGGGCATAACGTTCGATGATGCGTGCGAGTTGTTGCTCGACATCGCCCTCAATGCCGCAGAAACGGGCTACGATGGGCAACTCGTCCTCATTGAGTTTGAGAATATCGGCACGCTCTATAGAACCTAAGACACCTGTACGGTCGTAGTAGTTGAGACGGAGATTGATGTCGAACACCTTGAGACATGTGTCGGGCGCTGCATCGACCAACTGCAGAATAGAGGCCTTCGAAGTGGCGGCACGTTGTGCCAGCGAACCCCAGCATACAGCATCGGCATTGGAGAGAGTCTCCAATGCCTGCTGTGTACATGAGATGTAGTCCCACGCCACATTCTCGCAGATGTTGTAGGTGGGAACACCGGTTGCATCGAGTACCACCTCGACACGACTGGTCGGATGGTCGTTGCGTTGCAGTGCCGAGAGGTCAAGTCCCAGTGTAGCGAGTTGGGCGAGAAGTTCATCGCCCGAAGCATCGTTGCCAATGGCACTGACGACACTCGCCTCGGCTCCCAACACATGGGTATAGAACGCAAAGTTTACGGGTGCGCCCCCCATGCGTTTGCCACCGGGCAACACATCCCACAGCAACTCCCCGATGCCGACAATCTTATGCTTCTTCATTGTGCAAGTCGATGAGTACCTTCATGCAGGTCTCGCGATTGGCATCGATGAACTCGTAGGCCTCGCGATACTGCTCCAACGGGAAGCGGTTTGAGATGAGCGGTTCGAGGTGAATGCGTCCTGCGGAGATCTCCTCGACAGCCTTCAGATAGTCCTCATGACGATACATCATCGAACCGATGAGGTTGAGCTCGTGCTCTCCCAAGTGGAACATGCTGATAGCAGGATCCTTGGCGTGAACACCGACGATGATTACATCGCCACCCTTCTCGACGGTTGCCATGAGCGAACGCACGGAGGACTCGACACCGGCGCATTCGAACGCTACCTGATAGCCCTCATCGCCAAAGAGGTCGTGCAACTTGCTGTCCAGCGACTCGCGAGCTACATTGAGAGTGTCGGCTACACCGCACTCCTTGGCTTTGTTGAGGCGGTAGTCGCTCACATCGGTGATGACCACCTTGCGGGCGCCGCGAGCAATGGCAAATTGGGCAATCAGATTGCCGATGGTGCCGGCTCCCGACACCACTACATTCAGCCCTTTGAGCGCACGCGGACGCGAAGTGGCATGTGCCGCAACTGCTGTAGGCTCGACCATGGCACCATACTCAAGCGACATGCCTTCGGGCAACAGCACTACACGGTCGTCGGGCAACACAAAATAGTCTTGTGCCACGCCGTTGGCTTGGAAGGCCTCGACCTTCAACTCCGAGCAGACATTGTATTGTCCACGACGGCAAGGATTGCAGACTCCACACACACGTTGAGGACGGCCTGTAACATGATCTCCGGGCTTCACCTTTGTGACCTCGCTACCGACAGCGGTGACGATGGCGGAGTACTCGTGTCCCTGTACCACCGGATAGAAAGTTGCTGGGTGCAAGCCGTGGTAGGAGTGAATCTCCGAACCACAGATGCCAATCTTCTGAATGTGCAATAATATCTCGTGTGCACCTAATGCCTCGGCTTTGGGTGCCTCTACCTCGCGAAACTCAATCGATTTCGGGGCGGTTAAAACAACTTGTCTCATTGTCTCTTGTAAAATAAGGTTTAGCAGAATGATAAACGGCTACCGGTCTTCGGCTTGGTGACCGGTACGGTCTACTTGGTGATAGAACTGCGTATAGGGGACATCGGTGCGACCCGTACCCTTGCGCATCAACTCCTGAAGGTCGGCAAAGTAGGTCGTGTAGATGTCGCGTGGACGAACATCGCGTTTGGCGCAGATAGAGGCCGCCATGCCGACAACCTCGCCAATCATACCACAGGTACGCATCACACGGGTCGAACCTAACGCAATGTGGGTAACGGAGATGTTACGACCTGCCATGAAGAGGTTGGGCACATCCTTGGAGTAGAAGCAACGGTAGGGCAGTGCATAGAAGTCGATAGGGGTCAGCACACCTACCGAAATCCACTCGGCACCCGGATATTGCTGTGAATTCTTCTCCATGGGATAGTGCTGGTCGATACGCCATGTGGTGGTACAGGTCTCATCCTCGTGGTGAATCGGACGAGTGAGATCTTGCTCACGCAGGATGTAGTCACCGACTACACGACGCGACTCGCGCTTGCCGGATACGTGCGACACCCAAGTCAAGTGAGTGCAGTTCCAATCCTCTTTCTTCGAATAGCGGTTTTTGCAGTAGGAGAAGGTAGAGTAGGCAACATACATACCATAGTCGCGAATCTTCTCGGCATCGGCAATCTGGTCGTCGCGCATGCCGACCTCCCAATACCAGTTGGCACGGTGTACCGGCTCTACGGTGTACTCATCGAGTTGCAACCCCCAATCGAGCGAGTCGGGGAAGGTGCAGGGAGTGTTCCAATCTTCGCAGTACCATTCGATAGAGACACCCATCGTGAACCCATCGGCCTTCTCAGGCGCCAGACGCTCGTTGAACTCCGAACGAGCCTCGCGTCCCATGCGGCACTCGGCACCCGAGAGGGCAGCCAATGAGGCATCGCCGGTGCAGTCCGAGAAGAGACGACCGTGTACGCGAATGCGGTTCTGCTTGGTAGCCTCGGTAGCAACCACCGATGCGATAGCTCCATTTTGCATCTCTACCTCGGTGACACAGTATCCCATGAGCAGGGTGATGTTCTTCTCAGCTTCGACGACGCGCAACTTCTTGTCGTCTTGATAGTGGTGTGCACCGCGGGCATTGCCGATACGGTCGGGACCAATCTCATTGAGCAGATAGCCCAGTGAGGGATAGGGAGCTACGTTGATTTGACCTCCCAAACCGACACGCACCTCCGAGGAGTTGTTGCCTCCCAACACATAGCGGTCTTGGATGAGGGCTACTTTGCAACCCAGACGAGCCGCCGCCAATGCCGCACAGATGCCGGAGATACCGCCACCGACAACAACAAAGTCGTAGGTACCGCGATCTTCGGGCTCTGCATTGCCTAACAGCGCTTGACGCAGGGCACGATAGGTGTCGAGACTGCTGTCGGGCAACGTATCGTCGGTAGTGAGCAACACGGCATCGCAACGGCCGTCAAATCCGGTGAGGTCGTGCAGTGCGATGGTGTGGTTGCCTTTGGTGAGGTGCAACTTGTTGCCCTGCTCCCAGTGCCACTCAGCTTCGCCTGTGCCGAAATGAGTAGCATCGGCTTCGCCATCGACGAGTACTTGGAAGATGCCCGGTGTGGGGCCGTCAGACCAATATTTTGTCCAGTTCTTGGTGCGAACCATCAGACGGTAATCGCCATCGGCAGGAACCGTGATGGTGGTGACAGCGTCATTGACAAGGGGTGTGCCTATGCCATGCGCCAGCAGATAGCTCGAACCCATCTGCAAGATGAATTGCTGTTCTACGGTCCAATCGCCCACCTTGTCGAAGGTGGTAGCCAGGGCCATGACAGAGTTTGTGAGATTTTTCATATCTGATTTAACAATTTCGGTTGTCATACATTATGGTTTAGCACTCCTCGCTACGCGCAGCGGTGGTGTCGATGAGCGTGTAGACCTGAAGGTAGGGAACATCGGTGCGACCGGCTCCACGATGCATCAACTCGCTCAACTCGGAGAAGTAACGCTCGTAGATGTCGTGAGGCTGTGCCTGATGCTTGCGACAGATGGAGGCTGCCAAGCCGACTACCTCGCCCATCATCGCCGTTGTACGCATGACACGCACGGTGCCCAGCGCAATGTGCGACACGGAGATGTTACGTCCCGCCATAAAGAGATTGTCCAAGTCTTTGGAGTAGAAACACCGGTAGGGAATCGGGTAGAAACCCAGTGGTGTAAGGTGTCCGCACGAGAGATACTCGCGTCCCGGGAAGAGTTTGCTGTTTTCGGGGTCGGGGTAGTGCTGGTCGATGTACCACGAGGTAGATGCCGAACCGTCGGGATAGAGCGTGAAGTTCATGAGGTCCTGTTCACGGAGGACAAATTCACCCATCAGACGGCGGCTCTCGCGCTTGCCGGCCACGTATGCCACCCAGCCCAAGTAACTACGGGTGTACTCCTCGCGGAATGAGGCGTGATTCTTCAAGTATGCCCAGTTGGAGTAGGCAACATACATACCGTAGTCGCGAATCTGCTCGGCATCGGCAATCTGGTCATCGCGCATACCAACCTCCCAGTACCACTGTCCGCGACGTACTTTCTGTACACTCTCGGCCGTGATGGGAAGACCCCACTTGATGTCGGGGAAGGGCATCGGCTGCTCCGCTTCGAGACAATACCACTGTACGGAGGCTCCCATCGTCATGTCGTCGGCTACATCGGGGGCCGAAGGCTCGCCATAGGTAGCCTTCGCCTCGCGTCCCATGCTCCAAGTAGCACCTGCCGCTACGCCCAATCCGGCGTCACCGGTGCAGTCGGCAAAGAGTGTTCCGCGCAGACGAATCTTGCGGTAGGTATCGACCTGAACCGCCTCGACTGCCTCGATGTGTCGTGCCGAAGATTTGATGACGCGCACCACACGGTAGCCGAGTAGCAACGTGATGTTCTTTTCGGCAAGGATGATGTTGAGTTTCTTCTCATCCTCGTAGGTCTCAGGCGGACGGGCGTTGCCCTTAGTGGCAGGTCCGAACTCATTGAGCAGATAGCCCAAGGAGGGGTAGGCGCCGATGTTGAGGCGTCCGCCCAATCCTACACGTACCTCTGAGGAGTTGTTGCCTCCCAATACCTTGCGGTCTTGAATGAGTGCTACGTGCAACCCCTGACGTGCGGCGGCCAAAGCGGCGCACATGCCGGCTACACCGCCACCGACGACCACAAGGTCGTATGTACCACGGTCATCGGCCTCGGCAGGTATCTCTGCGAGTAGTTCGCGCAACTGCCGAATTCCCGCTGCAGAGCCATCGGGTTGTACTGCACATTGGGTGAAGAGAATGGAGTCGCAACGGGCATCGAAGCCATCGCAGTCATGAAGCGTGAGACGATGCGTGCCGGCCGAGAGTTGAAGCGAGCCTCCCTCCTGCCAATGCCACTCAAATGCGCCCTGCCCAAATTGAGGGGCGAGGGGCTGTCCGTCGACCAAGAGTTGAAAACGTCCCGGTGTAGCTACATCGGGCGCCGCCCAACGCGAGGCCCAGTTTTTTGTACGGACAAAGATGTGGTAGAGACCGTTCGAGGGAAGTGTGATATCGGTCGAGGCATCGGCTACGGGGATGCCTAACCCATGTGCAAGGAGGTAGCTCGAACCCATCTGATCGAAGAATTGAGGGTCGGCAATCCATCCTCCCTGCTGACAAAACGAAACCCCGCTGACAAGCAGCGAATTGGTCCGATTCATCGTTGTAGAGGCAACGCCGTCGACACAGGGGGTCTGACAAGCGGCCTGTTCCGGAGAGGTGGTCACGGGGGACGCAACCTCCGGAGAGAATGTGTGGTCCTTCATCGGAATCAACGTCTACAAAATAGTTTGACGTAACAAATATACAAAACTATTCAGCGATTACCAATACTCGTTGAGTCGTTTTTGGAGATGAAGATGGGCGCGTGTGGCTCCAATGATGAGGATTGTATTATAAAAAGACTTTATTTTAGCAAGAAAAAGATGCTGTACATCCATCCACACAAACTCTCCCTTGCCCCTTCCGTGGGGCAAGGTCGCACGTTGCAGGATACGAATGTGGAATGTAGCGCTGTTAGCGAGGTCGAAGTTGCCCCTCCCCCTCGATAAGCCACTTGTAGGTGGTAATCTCTTCGAGTGCCATAGGTCCGCGCGGTCCTAACTTTTGGGTGGAGATGCCAATCTCGGCCCCCATGCCAAATTGAGCTCCATCGGTGAAACTGGTGGGAGCATTGACGTAGACGCAGGCGGCATCGACACACCGCTGAAAGGTGGAGGCGTTTTCGCGGTTGCGGGTGATGATACACTCGCTGTGGCCCGAACCGTAGGTGGCAATGTGGTCAAGAGCCTCGTCGAGTGAGGCGACACTCTTGATGGCCATGGCGTAGTCAAGAAACTCGGTGCCGAACGACTCATCGGTGGCGTGAGCCAACAGTTCGGCGGGATAGTGCCCCACCAAAGCATCGTAGGCATCTGTATCGGCATAGAGCTTGACGTGCGAGGTTTGCAACGGTTCACACAGGGCCGGAAGGTCGTGCAGACGGTTGCGGTGAACAATCAGACAATCGAGGGCATTGCACACCGAGACGCGACGTGTCTTGGCGTTGTTGATGATGCGACTTCCCATGAGGGTGTCGCCCTCGGCATCGAAGTAGGCATGGACAACGCCTGCTCCCGTCTCGATGATGGGAACTTTGGCATGTTGTCGCACAAAGTCAATGAGCCGTTTTCCACCGCGTGGAATGCAGACATCGATGTAACCCACTGCCGAAAGCATCTCGGCGGTAGCCTCGTGGGTGGCAGGAAGCAGCTGAATGACCCCTGTGTCGACTCCGTGGTTACGTAGAACTTCGTGAATGAGTTGCACGATGGCGCGGTTGGAGTTGTCGGCATCATGTCCCCCTTTGAGTACGCAGGCGTTGCCACTCTTGAAGCAGAGCGAGAAGACATCGAAGGTGACATTGGGTCGTGCCTCGAAGACAACTCCGATAACTCCGAAGGGGACGCTTACACGTTGCAGGTGCAACCCGTTGGCGAGAGTCCGTTCGGTGAGCACGCGCCCCAATGGCGAGGGGAGCGAGGCGACATGACGCATGTCCGAAGCGATGGCGGCAAGCCGTTCGGAGGTGAGCATCAACCGATCGTAGAGTGGGTTGGTCGACTCCATGTGCGACAAATCGTCGGCATTGGCTTGCAACAAGATGTCGGTGTGTGCAACGATGGCATCTGCCACAGCAAGGAGCAGTGCGTTACGTTGGCTATCGGCAAGCAGTGCCAAGGTGCGCGATGCACGTTTGGCAAGGATGAAGGGTTGTGTCATAGGCTGAGGTGTGGAGATTAGAGCATGGCGAGATAGTCGTAGTGAACGATCGGTTTGCAGTCATGCTTCCCGATGATGTTGCGGGCATAGTCTGAGGCAAAGGCGGTGCGCCCAACGGCGATACGCCGATTGTCAGGGGCAACGATGGTCACGATGTCGCCCTCTTCAAACTCTCCTTCGATGGCGGTGACTCCGATGGGAAGCAGACTGACGGCACGGTCGGAGCAGAGTACTTGTGCTGCTCGGTCGTTGATGCGAATCACCCCTTTGGCAAAACTTTCGCTGTGCGCAATCCACTTCTTGACCGTCGAGGTGGCGTTTGCACGCGGCGTGAAGAGGGTGTGCGGGGTCTGCTGTGGCGCATCGAACAAGTCGAGCAGAATGCGGTCGCGCAATCCGTTGGCTATGACAACCCGAATACCTTCGTCGGCAACTTTGCGAGCGATGGTACACTTGGTGGTCATGCCTCCGCGACCGAGGCTACTATGTTCGGAGCGGATATAGTCGCTCAGATTACAGTCGGCAGTCACCTCGCGCAACACCTGTGCATGCGGGTCGGAGGGTGCACCGGTGTAGATACCGTCGATGTTCGAGAGGATGATGAGCTCATCGACATCGAGCATGGAGGCGATGAGACCCGACAACTCGTCGTTGTCGGTGAACATCAGCTCGGTGACAGATACGGTGTCGTTTTCGTTGACAATGGGAATGACGCCATTGGCCAACATCAGTTGCATGCAGGCCCGTTGGTTGAGATATTCGCGGCGGGTGGCGAAGTTCTCCTTCATGGTGAGCACTTGCCCCACATGCAACCCATACTCCCGAAAGAGGTCGTAGTAGTGGTTGATGAGCTTGGCCTGCCCAATGGCGGAGAAGAGTTGACGTTGCTCTACGCTGTCCAACTGCTTGTCGGTGGCGAGCAACGCACGTCCGGCTGCTACGGCTCCCGACGAGACCAAGATGACCTCCACACCGCGTCGGCGCAACTCGGCAACTTGGTCGACAAGGTGCGACATGCGTGTGATGTCGACGCCACCCCCACGGCGTGACAGGACATTGGAACCTATTTTTACAACGATGCGCATAGCAAAAACTACTTGGCGCCCGCCTTCAATCCTCGTATCACTGCAGAGGTGAAGCCGGCATGTTCCATTTCGTTGAGTCCTTTGATGGTGACACCTCCGGGCGTGGTAACCAAGTCAATGGCCGCTTCGGGATGCATACCGCTTGCCTGCAACAGCTCGACAGCCCCTTTCACGGTCTGCATGACAATCTGTTGAGCCTCCTGCGCTTTGAATCCCAATTCGACACCTCCCTCGCTACTGGCGCGGATGTAGCGCATGGCATAGGCAATGCCGCACGATGCTAAGGTGGTAGCTGCACCGAGATGAGGCTCGGTGGTGAGGAGGCACTCACCCAGTTGGTCGAAGAGTGCCTTTAGGTCGGCAACCTGCTCGTTGTTCGCGGTGATGTTGACCAGAAAGGTCATGCTTGCCAACTGTGCGATGGCAATGTTCGGGATACAGAGCATCAACGCGGGGTGTCTGCCCGACTTCTCGCTCCACGTGAGGATGTCGTGACTCTTGACGCCCGCCGCCACGACGACCAACAGCTGATGGTCGTAGTCCATGGCGGACTTCAATTCGGTGAGTACCGACTCCACCAACCACGGCTTGACAAAGAGCATGACAATATCGGCTCCCTGCTGTGCGCGGAGGTTGTCGGTGGTGGTAATGGCCCCCTGCGCGGCAAAGCGCGAGAGGTCGGCTTGCGGGTCGGAGAGACAAATCTGTGAGGCAGGGAGGGTGTGTAGCTTCAGCAACCCTTCGGCAGTGGCGCCACCCATGGCCCCTGCACCGATGATGGCAATCTTCATGACATACGTTTGTTAGGT
>CAYUJP010000042.1:0-12119 GCA_964445055.1 uncultured Alistipes sp. | reverse complement strand
AAGTCTTCGTGTCGGGAACGGCCAAGAACGACGACTTCAACGAACTCAATACCCTTACCTACGACACTCGTGAACGTTGGCTTGTGACCGAGTTGGAGAGCGACAAGAAACAACTTGAGGAGCACTACATTGAGCAGGTACGCCAACTGATTGCCAAAAATCGCGACAACATCTGTGGTATGGTCATCTTGGCAGAGGTAGCTCCGGCATTCCTCACGCAGGAAGAGCTACTCGAGGAACTCGATGCATTCTCGGAGGAGTGGCAACAACGTCCCGAGTTGAACTATCTGCGTACAACGGCTGAGCGTGAAATCGCTGTGCGTGTGGGCAAGACCTACACCGACATAAAGGCTACCTCAAACCACAACGAGGAGGTGGCGCTCTCCGATGTTTTCAACAAGGAGCATGTCCGTTATGTGTTGCTCGACTTCTGGGCATCGTGGTGTGGCCCATGCATGCACGAAGTACCCTTCCTGAAAGAGGCCTATGCCACCTATCGCGACAAAGGTTTTGAAATCTATGGCGTCTCGCTCGATGACGACAAGAATCGTTGGCAGGAGACCGTCGATAAGGAACAGATGCCGTGGACACAGGTGTGCGATGGCGAGGGATTCTATGGCATTACCGAACTTTATGCTGTGGAGAGCATTCCGGCGAACTTCCTGATTCGTGCATCCGACGGACAGATTGTCGCCTCGCAGTTGCGCGGTGAGGAGTTGCTCAAGCAATTGGACGAGTTGTTAGCCGAGTAGACGGATAATGGAGGTCGTACGCAACGAACCATACCGGATTATGGGCATCGATCCCGGAACCAACTACATGGGCTATGGAGTGGTTGAGGTCGATGAACGACAGTTGCATCCGGTGGTGATTGGGGCAATCGACCTACACAAATTCTCAGACCCTTATGCGAAGTTGCGCCACATCTTCGACCGTGTAGGTGCGCTCATCGATACCTACGCACCGCGTGAAGTGGCACTCGAGTCGCCCTTTTTTGGGGAGAATGTGCAGAGTATGCTGAAATTGGGTCGGGCACAGGGGGTTGCCATGGCGGCGGCACTTGCACGCGATGTTCAGGTCCATGAATATGCCCCCACGCGTATCAAGCAGTGCATCACCGGAACAGGTGCCGCCACTAAGGAGCAGGTTGCAACATTTGTGTTGCGCATGTTGGGCATGGACTATCGCCCGAAACGACTCGACGAAACCGATGGCATGGCAGTGGCGTTGTGTCACTACTACATGTCGGCAAATCCGCTGGGTGAGGTATTGGGCGATGCACGCAAGAAAGGATTGGGAGGAGGCCTCAAATCGTTGTCACAGGGGGGAAGTTCCTCGTGGGAGAAGTTCCTGAAGGAACATCCCGAACGTGAGGCAAAGTCATAGCCTTGTCAAGGCGGGAAAAGAGACGGAGAGAGGGTGAGTCGTGAGGCGCACCCTCTCTCTGTCTCTTGGGCATATCTCATGTATGGCAAACGTTCTTGTAAATATATTCTGAAAAGTTAACAAAGATACACCGTTTGTAACTTATTTTCTATTCAAAATAACCGACTTTTACTTATTGTTTGTAACTTTTTATGGACTAATTAATTTATAGTTTCAACCAAAAGAAAAAAATACGGCTAAAATAGTGATAAAGCGAACAATTAGAGTTATCTTTGTCAGATATGTGAATTGTGCATACGTGTGTAAAAAGGATAGAAAAGGACAAATCGTATTGCGCAAAACAGAAGATAAGGAAAGAGAAAAATATAAAAATTAATTTTTTGCACATGAGAAAATTTATACTACTTCTCGCTGTTTGTTTGGGGGGTGTCTCTACGGCATTGGCCCAGATGAAGATCACGGGAAAGGTGGTGGATGCCGAGACAGGGCAACCGCTTATCGGTGCAACCGTAATGATTGGGACATCGACGGGTGTGGCAACACTCACCGATGGTACCTATGTCTTGCCGGTCCCTGCCTCCGAGGGGGAACACCCGGTATTGACATTCACCTACATCGGCTATGAGACCTTGAATATTACGGTTGGCAAGCAACGCGTTGTCGATGTGAAGATGAAACCCGAGGTTGTCATCGACCAGATTGTGGTCACCGGTTTCAAGAATGCCAAGAAGGAGAGCTTCACCGGTTCGTCGGTGAAAATCTCGGCCGAGGATATCGCCATCGCAGGTGTTACGGATGTGAGCCGTATGCTCGAGGGTAATGTGGCGGGTGTGTCGGTGCAGAACGTATCGAGTACATTCGGTAGTGCCCCCAAGGTACGTATCCGTGGTGTGACGTCGCTCAGCGGTGAGAACAAGCCGTTGTGGGTAGTCGATGGCGTCGTATTGGAAGATGTGGTGAACATCTCCAACGACCAACTTTCGTCGGGTGACCCGACCACCTTGTTGGGCTCGTCGGTGGCAGGTATCAATGCTTCGGATATCGAGACGTTCGACATTCTGAAGGATGCTTCGGCAACGGCACTCTATGGTGCTCGCGCCATGAACGGTGTAGTGGTCATCACCACCAAAAAAGGTAAGCAGGGTGCTCCGCGCATCACCTACACCGGCAACTACACCATCCGCACCAAACCGCGCTACTCCAACTACGACATCCTCAATTCGGCCGACCAGATGGCCATCACTTCGGAGATTGCCCGCAAAGGTCTGTTGAACGAGAGTATCCTCAACTCGTCGAACTACGGTCCTTACGGTTTGATGTGGAAAGCCATATCGACCTATGACAGCACGACGGGCCAGTTCCAACTCCAGAACACACGCGAGGCACGTGAGGCCTTCCTGCTCAAATATGCCAAGGCCAACACCGACTGGTTCGACTTGCTCTTTACGCATAACCTCCAGCAGGAGCACACGTTGAGCATCTCAACCGGTTCCGACAAGTCCAAGACCTATGCCTCCATCGGTTTCCTGCGCGATGACGGTTGGTCTATTGCCGACAATGTGAGCCGTTACACACTCAACTTCCGCAACGACTACACGGTGAGCAACAAAGTATCGGTGGGCGTGCAGGCTGTAGCTTCGGTTCGTATGCAAGATGCTCCGGGTTCCTATTCGCGAAAGATTAACTCGGTGACGGGTGAGTGGTCGCGTGATTTCGATATCAACCCCTTCAGCTACGCTTTGAATACCTCGCGTGCCGTGCGTGCTTACGACGACAACGGCAATTTGGAGTATATACAGATGAACTATGCCCCCTTCAACATCTTCAACGAGTTGGAGAACAACAAAATCGAGTTGAATGTCTTCGATGCAAAGTTGCAGGGCGAGTTCGATTGGTCGATTTTTAAAGACCTGAAGTTCAACTTCACCGGTGCTTTGCGTTATGTGAAGAGTGACCAGTTGCACAAAATCACGGAGGATTCCAATGTGGCAAATGCCTATCGTGCCGATGGCACCTCTACCATTCGCGAGAACAACCCCTACTTGTGGCACAACACCGAGGATTTGAATGCCGAACCGGTGGTTGTATTGCCGTTGGGTGGTTTCTACAATACCAACAACTACCGCATGCTCAACTACGATGTTCGTTACTCGCTCTCCTACAACAAACTTTGGGATGGTGCACACATGCACGAGTTGAATGCACTGGCAGGTATGCAGATTAAGTACACCGACCGCCGTATCACCTCATCGATACAGCCGGGTTACCAATACAATATGGGTGGTGTAGTCTACAACGATCCGAACTTCTATCAGATGATGGCCGACCGCCAGACCGACCTCTATTCGGCTACCGAGCAATTCGACCGTTTCGTGGCTATCTATGCCAATGCCGACTACTCGTTCGACCGCAAATATTCACTCTCGGCCACGGTGCGTTACGATGGTTCAAATGCATTGGGTAAGAGTGCCGACAAGCGGTGGTTGCCTACATGGAACGTGGGCGCAAAGTGGAACCTACAGAATGAAGCCTTCTTGGAGAATACAAAGAATTGGCTCGATGTGCTGAGCTTGCGTTTAAGCTACGGTCTGACCGCTGCCATGCCGCCGACGTCGAACTCGGGTGTGGTATTCCTCAATCAGCAATCCTATAATCCGGGTCACAGCGAGAATCAGATTATTATCGATGCCCTCGAGAATTCCGACCTGACATGGGAGAAGAGCTACCAACTCAATGCCGGTATCGATTTGACCTTGTTCAACAATCGGATGAACTTCTCGTTCGACTACTTCAATCGTCGCGGTTTCGACCTGATTGCCACGGTGAAGACATCGGGTATCGGTGGTGAGTATTGGAAATATGCCAACTATGCCGACCTCGACTCTCACGGTTATGATATTACGTTGGGTGGAACGTTCATTCGCTCGAAGAACTGGACATGGACTGCAAACTTCACGCTGGGTTACACCTGGAACCAGATTAAGAATGCCCGCAACCTGACGCAAACCAACGAGTTGATTCGTAGCGAGGGTGGTAACAAGAATGGCTATCCGGTCAACAGTTTGTTCTCTATCCCTTATGCCGGGTTGGATCCCGAGACAGGTATTCCGTTGTTCTACAATGCCAAGGGTGAGATTACCAGCGAAATTGATAAGCAGGGTACCGATACCGACTACCTCATCTACGAAGGTCAGGTTGACCCGAAGTGGACGGGTGGTTTCAATACGACGGTTCGCTATAAGAACATCTCGTTCAATGCCTTCTTCACCTATCAGGCAGGCAACGTAATTCGTTTGGACCCGATCTTCAGCATGTCGTATAGCGACCTTACGGCGTTGACCAACGAGTTTAAGAATCGTTATGTGATGACAGGCGATAGCGATGTACCGGCCATTCCCGACTATGTACACTCTTCGATTTCGATTACCGACACAGGTACCTACGCATCCTACAACTACACACACGAGCGTGTGGCGAAGGGTGATTTCATCCGTTTGAAGAGTTTATCGCTCAACTACGACTTCTCACCGGAGTGGGTTAGCAAGAGCCGTTTCTTCAAGTCGGCAAGCGTACGTCTGACCGTGAAAGATCCGTGGCTGATCTATTCGGATAAGGCACTGCATGGCCGCGACCCCGAATTCTACAACACAGGTGGTGTGGCAATGCCTACTACTACCCAGTTTACCTTATCGTTGAACCTCGGTTTCTAATAGTTTGAAGATATGAGAAAGATATTTATTATACTGGTGATGACCGCCGGGGTGTTGTCGAGTTGCTCTGATTTCCTCGGTAAGGATCCCGATAATCGTACCTACATCGATACGCCCGAGAAGGTGGCGGCGCTGTTGGTCTCCGCCTATCCCACATCGACCTTCTATTCGGCTGTCGATGCACGTTGCGACGGTTTCATTGATTACGGTGTCGATGCCGGAGGTGGTTCTTCGCTCTTTACCTTCCAGGAAGATGCTTTCCGTTGGCGCGAATACTCGCTGGGAGGCGAGGGTATGTGGGATGGTGTCGATACCTATTGGTCTTCAGCTTATGGCGCAATCGCCGCTGCAAACCATGCATTGGTGGCCATCGATGAGCAGGAGGCTTCCGATGGCAAGAGTACGGAACTGACTCGTCTGCGTGGCGAGGCACTACTGTGTCGTGCCTACGCACACTTCTGTCTGTTGACGCTCTACTCCAACTTCTTCGACCTGGACAACATGTACACCAATCCGGGTATTCCCTATGTGACCGACCCTGAGAAGGTGACATTCGGTAGCTATTCACGCGGAACGGTAGCCTCTACGTTGCAAAATGTGATAGCAGACATGGAGGAGGGTATGCGTACCGTGGGTGGCGCCAGCGACTACACGGAGCCGAAGTTCCACTTCACTCCTCAGTCGGCACTTGCCTTTGCAACGCGTGTAGCACTCTTTACGCGCGACTACAACAGTGTGATTTACTATGTGAATCAACTCTTCCCGGCACAGGTGTCGAGCTATATCGAGACAAGTGAGAAGAATCCCGATGGCACTACAGTGCGTTTCCCCGCATCGAACGATGCCAGCCGTGTGTTCTGCCGCAACTACCTAACCAATTGGAATACGCTGAGCACCTACAACGACAATCCCGACCGTATCGGTCAGGAGTTTGCTTCGACTACCAGCAATGCCAATCTGCTTCTCTCGGAGCCCCTCACCGCACTGCCGATGAGTGTGAGCGCAAACATCTACACGCGCTATAGCATGGATGAGCAGGTGTTCACAAAACTTGCGACAAACAACCCGACCGGTGCCGATTGGACCTACAAAAATGTAGTCTTTAGCTATAGCGGTAGTGTGCAGGGACGTGTGTTGGAGAAGTATTACACCGATTTCCACTACTCCGATGTGGTAGCGGGTATCGGACAAGCCTACACCAAGCTGCCCCTCTTCCGAGCCGACGAGATGTTGTTGGCACGTGCCGAGGCCTACGCCATGACAGGCGATTATGCCAAGGCATTGGACGATTTGAACCTCTATATCGAGATGCGTATACCGAGCAGTAGTTTCGATATCGCCACAACGTCGCTGACGCAAGCAAAAATCCTGTCCTACTACGCAACGCAGCTCAATGGTTCAAGTAGTTTCATCAACAGCGAGTTTAACAGCAGCCGTTTCGAAGGTGCCGAGCAGGTGCGTCTGCAAAAGGCGTTGATTCTGACGATTCTGGATTTCCGTCGTATCGAGTTCCTCTACGAGGGACAACGCTACTACGACATTCTGCGTTGGAACATTCCGGTGACACACCGCGACGTGAGTGGAGCCGAGAGTACGTTGACTCCCGATGACGACCGTCGTGTGTTGCAGATTCCGCAAACCGCTTCGTTGGCAGGATGCGAATCGAATCCAATGTCGAACATTCCGCAACCGTGGTAGAAATCAGAGATAATATACAATAGACAGATATGAAACGAATAATATTAGCTTTTGTCTTGGGTGCCTCTTTGTCGTTGGGTGCTTGCCGCGAGAAGGAGAACATCGATGAGAACATCTACATCCCCGGTCTGGGCGGCGAAGAGTATGCACAGAACGAGTTGGACAAGTGGCTGGAGAAGAACTTTACAGAGCCTTACAACATCGATGTTGTCTACAAGTGGGATACGGCACAAGCCTACTCCAGTTTGTCCGATGTGCAACTTGTGCCGGTGAAGTACGATGCCGTGCAACCCATGATGGCGGCGTTGCGTGATGTGTGGTTCGAGCCCTTCATTAAGGCGCGCGGAAGTGCCGACTTCATCAAGGAGATTGCTCCCAAGAAGATTGTGCTGGTGGGTAGTCCTGAATATCAGAGTGGTTCCATAAAGTTGGGTCAAGCCGAGGGAGGTCGTAAGATTCTGCTACTGAATGTGAACGATTTCGATGCTTCGGACGAGAGTTCGCTGAAGACTTCGCTTCACACCATCATCCATGAGTTTACCCACATCCTGCATCAGACCAAGCTCTTCGACCAGACCTACCAAACCATATCGACAGGTCGCTACAACTCAAACTGGACGCAGGTGACCGACTCTGAGGCACGTCAGTTGGGTTTCATCACCAACTATTCGATGCTCAACAAGGATGAGGATTTTGCCGAGATGGTGTCGGGTATCTTGGTCTATGGCTACGACTGGTTTCAGAATACCGTGTTGGCTGAGGCTGCACGTTCGACCGACTACACATCGGCTGCCGATGACCTGCAACAGAAGGTGTCGATTATCGAGAGCTACTTCAAGAATACATGGAGCATGGACTTCTTCGATAACGAGACGACCGGTGAGCCGGGTTTGGAGACCTACTTCAAGCAAAACATTCGCAAGGTGGTGGCAAATCCTCCTACGGAATAATGTTGCATCGATAAAAAGTTTGTGAAACATAATGATTATGAGAAGATATATCACACTATTACTTTGGTCGATGGCGGCTTTGACGCTTGTCTCGTGCGACAATGAGTCGACTGTCACAATGGACAGCAGTGTCGATGTGCGTGTCGACACGGCCATGAAGTCGTATCAGGCACAGTTGGCTGAGGCCTCCTATGGTTGGTTGATGGATGTCGAGACCAACAAAGGGTTCTACCGATTCTGGATGGACTTTGCCGATAACGACATGGTGACGATGTTTACCGATAATCTCGATTATCCGGAGTACAATGGAGTGCCGGCTACTTCGACCTACCGTTTCCACGCCTACGAGCGTCCGGTGCTTTCGTTCGATACCTACAACTACCTGCACCTGATTTGCGACCCGAACGACGCCGTTAGCGGGGGTTCGGATAACTTGGGCTTGAAGACCGATTTCGAATTTGAAATCGATACGGTGACCGACGATCTCATCACCTTGACAGGTCGTATCAATCGTGTTCGTGCCTATCTGCGACGTGCAACCGAAGATGAGATGAAGGCTGTGAAGTTGGGTGCTCTGCAGACAGCGTTGCGCAATGCTCCTTCGTATCGTCCGAAGCAATATTGCTACGTCGATATCGATGGATTGATGGTCGATGTAAAGATGAACACCCGCTCGGTGATGTTCCTCTACACACAGGGCTCTTCGGCTCAGGTCGACGTGGTGAATACCCACACAAACCTCGTGACCAAGGATTTGGAATTCGATGAGCCGTTGACTATCGGTGGTGTCACCATCAACGGTCTGAAATATATCGAGGAGGGTACGGTCGATGGAGCATTTGTGACCGACAGCGAGACTCCGCTGTTGATTCAGACCAAGAGCTCGGCGAACGTCGGGTTGGAAAACTGCTTCGGTGTAAACAAGTATTACACCACCATGCGCATAGAATCAAGTATGTTCCCATCGGTAGATTCATCGGAGAACTATCTGGCCTACTTGGTAAACAACGTGCTGTCAATGAAGCTTCTGCTCACATCGGGTCTGACGCAATTTGCCTACATCAATGCCTACTTTGACACCGATACCGAGGGCAACCCGCAATTTACCATTGCTCCGACACTGCCTTCGGGTTATGGGCTGAAGTACACCTACCAGATTACCTTCAACAAGGCGGGTGACCTCTTTACCATCAATGGCTCAACACTATCGATGGATAGTTCGGCCGACAGTTTCAATACGGGTAGCGTCTACTATCTGACGGAGTATCTCAAGGATAAGACCTTCCGCATCGAGTGGACCGATGTTACCTACGATGTCTATACGATGGGTCAGTTGCGTGCAACGAATGCCTCAGAGACGGCTATCCTCTATGGTGCATTGAACTAAACACGATTAGCAACCCTACGCGAAGCGGTTTTGCCCCTTGGGTAAGCCGCTTCGCTTGCTATCTACGCTAAATGCACGCGAGATGCCAAGTCTTCTCTGTAATCGGAAATCGGGTAGAAGTAATTGGTATCGTTCTATTTAGCCCCTACAATATTGGGAGAGGAATCGGTGTATGCTGAAATTTTTTAGAAAAATATCGAGAAAAAACTTGCACAGTCCGAAAAAACACGCTACATTTGCACTCGCAATAAGGGAATGGCTCCGTAGCTTAACTGAATAGAGCACTTGACTACGGATCAAGAGGTTACAGGTTTGAATCCTGTCGGAGTCACCAAGGCGGGCAACTCGGTTTTCGAGTTGCTTTTTTTATTTGTTCAAATCTTGCCGAATTGTTTCGGAATCCGTTGCAAATTCCTAACTTTGTTGAGATGAAATTGACTATTTTAGGTTCGGGAACTTCGCAAGGTGTACCTGTGATAGGGTGCAGGTGTGCGGTGTGTACATCGAGCGACAAGCGTGACCACCGCTTGCGTACCTCGGCGATGGTGGAGACCGATGGGGGTGTCCGAATCATCATCGATGCAGGACCCGATTTCCGCTATCAGATGTTGCGTGCGGGTGTGTGTCACATCGATGGCATTCTGTTGACACATGGTCACAAAGACCATATCGGGGGTATCGACGATGTGCGAGCATTCAACTTTGTGGACTATCCACCGGTGATACACGACGTCGATATCTACGCATCGGCAGCAACGGCCCGTATTGTGCGCAAGGACTATGACTACGCCTTTGAAGAGGTCAAGTACCGTGGGGCACCTTGCATCCACCTTCATGAGATTGATGTTACGCAACCGTTCTACGTGGGCAACGAGTGTATCATCCCGATTGATGGATATCATGCTGCGCAGATGCCGGTGACGGGGTATCGGATAGGCAAAGTAGCCTACTTGACCGACTTCAAGCGGATAGCCGATGCCGAAGTTGCAAAGTTGGTCGGGGTGGAGTTGATGGTGGTCGATGCGTTGCGCTATGCACCGCACCATTCGCACTTTAGCGTGTCCGAGGCACTTGCGCTGATTGAGCGTGTTCACCCGCAACGAGCATTACTAACCCACATGTCGCACGAGATAGGATTGTATGCCGAGGCAAATGCCCGACTGCCCGAGGGTGTGGAATTTGCCTACGATGGGTTGAGTGTAACATTATGAAAAATTAGAGATAACAACTATGAGTTTTTTCAAAGGAAAAACAGCGATTGTGACGGGCGCATCGTCGGGTATTGGCAAGGCGTTGGCGGAGTATTTCGCGCAAGAGGGGGCAAATGTGGTGTTGGGAGCGCGCCATAGCGACCAACTGCAAACAATTGTCACCGACATCGAGGCCCGCGGAGGTAAAGCTACCGCAGCCGTGTGCGACGTGACGAAGGAGGAAGATTGCAAGCAACTCATCGATGTAGCGGTGAAGAACTACGGTGGTATCGACATCCTCGTTTGCAACGCAGGCATCTCCATGCGTGCCATCTTCGACGAAGTCGAACTGTCGGTGCTCCATCGTTTGATGGATGTGAACTTCTGGGGGTGTGTCAACTGCACCAAGTTTGCTCTGCCCTACATCCAACAACGCAAAGGTTCGATTGTGGGTGTCTCATCGGTAGCCGGTCTACACGGTTTGCCCGGTCGTACGGGCTACTCTGCTTCGAAGTATGCAATGACGGGCTTTCTGGAGACTGTGCGCATTGAGAATCTGAAGAAAGGGGTACATGTAATGGTGGCATGTCCGGGCTTTACTGCATCGAACGTTCGTTTCTCGGCATTGACTGCCGATGGTTCACAACAGGGCGAGACCCCACGTGAGGAGGGCAAGATGATGACCCCCGAAGAGGTGGCACGCATCATCGGTCGCGGCATCATACGTCGCAAACGTCTCTGCCTGATGGAGATTCAGGGCCGGGCAACACACTTTGTGAAGAAGTTCGCCCCCGCACTGCTGGATAAGATATTCTATTGGTATATGGCCAAGGAGCCGGACTCTCCATTTAAATAGGTATAACCTTTCCATGACAAACAAGGCTCGGCTACGTAGGTGGCCGGGCATTGTTTTTGTTATACACACCGATTGAAAATTGTACCATAAACAAGAAGATGTTATGAACGACAAAGCAACGTATGGAGGTCGTGTCCGACACTGGTGGCTCTCCATCTTGGTGGGACTGCTTGCAATCGTGGTGGGGATTCTGTGTATGACGACTCCCGATGCAACATTGACAAGCTTGACGCTACTGTTTATTTTAGTGATGCTTTTCGACGGGGTAGCCGATATCGTTACGTCGGTCGTCAATCGTCGTATCCTTCCGGCATCGGGATGGCTGGCATTGTGTGGAGCGGCAGAGCTGGTGCTGGGCCTGTTCCTCTTGTCGCAACCGCCCATGCAAGTGACCTATGTCGTCTGTTTCTGGATAGCGTTGCGTGCCGTGTGGTCGTTGCTCGATGCCTACCTCTATTGGCGCTACGATAGTGAGGGTGGTCAATTCTCTCTTGCTATCTTGGCTTTGGGCTTTGCTGTGGCTGCTGCAATCAGTCCCTATTGGAGCGAGACGATGTTGGTGTCGTTGCTCAGCATGGCCTTCTTTGCCTATGGCATCTACCGCATCACCCACGCTTTTGAGTTGCGTGTCGTCGAGGAGTAGATACCATCAAGGCATAGATACTAACTGATAGAGCCGGATGGTCTGACGGTTCATCAAAAAAAGTTTACGCGACTAAGCAATTCATTGATAATCGAATAGGCGAATCCGCCGCGAAACTCCGAAAAAAAAGTGTTGAAAACATTTGCATTTATTCGAGAGAATGCCTTATCTTTGCACCCGCAATCAGGAAATAACGGTTCTTAAAAGTTTGCATAAAACAAGTAGAGAATTAAAATTTTTTGAATAAGTTCTTTTCAAATAGTAGGTGAATAGGGGTAATATTGAGGCTTAGCGGGATA
>CAYUJP010000041.1:2297-12125 GCA_964445055.1 uncultured Alistipes sp. | reverse complement strand
ACCCTATGTAAATGACTGTAATTACGCAAAATAAAATAAATGGATTTGGATATAAAATTGAAGAGAATCAATAAGTTGGAGTTATTAAATTTTATTATTTAATTTATAAATATATTTAATTAGCAAAATTTGCTAAATCGGATGCTAAAACGTTTTAGTATTTCAAAAAATGTGTATACCTTTGAATTCTGAAACGATTTATCATAAAATGATATAACTAAGTTTTGAAATGAAATATTAGGGTTGTTTAGTGGTAAATACGTACAAATAACATATAATAACATTTTTATTAACCAAAACCAATATCATGAGAATCGCTTACTTGAGATTGCATGCGCAGTTTTTGAAGAAAGGTCTCGTAGGGTATTGCCTGGCGATGGCGATGACCCTGATCAGCATCGGTACTGGTTATGCTCAGCAACTCACTGTTTCCGGAACGGTGACAGACGAGGATGGCATCCCGGTAATTGGCGCTACCATTATTGTCGATGGAAGTAACCCACCCATCGGCGCAGTGACGGATCTGAACGGGTATTACTCTATCAATGTACCTGCGTCGTATCAGGCACTACGTTTTACGTATGTCGGCATGACCGATGTTACGGAGGTATTAAACGGCCGTACAACGATTGATGTCAAGATGAAGTCAGATGCAATGACCTTCGATACGGTGGTTGTGACGGCATTAGGCATCAAGAAGGAGGAGAAATCACTCTCTTACAATGTACAGTCGGTGATTCCCGAGACGGCCAATCCATCGGGTTCCTTTGTGAATTCGCTCTCCGGTAAGGTTGCCGGTGTGACAATCAACGCTTCGTCGTCGGGTGTCGGTGGTGCTTCGCGTGTAGTGATGCGTGGTACCAAGTCGTTGAACGGAAACAACAATGCACTCTATGTAATAGACGGTATTCCCATGCCGGCATTGACCAGCGACCAACCCTCGGATGTCTATTCCGGTGCAGGTCAGACGGGTGATGGTATGGCAAGTTTGAATCCCGATGATATCGAAAGCATTTCGGTGCTCAGCGGTCCATCGGCTGCAGCACTCTATGGTAGTTCGGCGGCCAATGGTGTGATTATGATTACCACCAAGAAGGGACAACAAGATAAGTTGAGTGTTAGTTACTCGAATAGCACCACCTTCTCGCGTGCCTATATCATGCCGAGTTTCCAAAATACCTATGCGGCTACAGAGAGTGGTTCGTACCAAAGTTGGGGCGAGAAGATGACAACCCCTTCGTCGTACAGTCCGAAGAACTTCTTCCAAACCGGATTCAATGAGACAAACTCGGTGAGTCTCTCTACCGGTAATGCTCGCAATCAAACCTACTTGTCGGCCGCATCGACCAATGCCGAGGGTATCATTCACGGTAACGACTACACGCGTTATAACTTCACGGGACGCAACACGGCCAACTTCTTGGATGATAAGATGACCCTCGACATCAACTTCATGTATTCGACCATCAAGGAGGAGAACATGATATCGCAGGGCCAATATATGAACCCTGTTGTGCCGGTCTATCTTTTCCCCGCGAGCGACGACTTCTCGCGTATACAAATCTACGAGCGCTACGATGCTTCGCGTAACATGAAGATACAGTATTGGCCTTACGAGAACGACCTCTCGATGCAGAACCCCTATTGGGTAACCGAACGCGATAAGTTTGTCAACCACAAGGACCGCTTCATGTTCAGCACGCAATTGAAGTATGACATCGCCAGCTGGATTAATATATCGGGTCGTGCCAAGATCGACAAGAACATGGAGACTCATGAGCAGAAGTTTGCTGCATCGACACTCGATCTGTTTGCTTCGAAGTATGGCTATTACTCTAAGAATGATGTTAATACGCGCCAAATTTATGCTGAGGCATTGGTGAATATCAACAAATACTTCTGCGACAATGCACTGTCACTGACAGCAACATTGGGTACAAACCTCGAAGATGTGAACTATAGCCAATCGATGTATGGCGGCAAGTTGGCATCGGTGTCAAACCTATATGCATTTAGCAACGTGGCACAGGCTACGGCTGAACGTTCGCAGAGTGGATATCACAAGCAGAAGCAAGCTATCTTCCTCAATGCTCAGGTGGGTTGGAAGAGCTCGCTCTATTTAGATGTGACAGGTCGTAACGACTGGTCATCGACTCTTGCCGGTTCGAAGGTGAAGTCATTCTTCTATCCGACTGTAGGTCTGTCGGCCATCATCACAGAGTTGATGGGCGGTGGTAACGACATTCTCTCCTATATGAAAGTACGTCTATCTTACTCCGAGGTAGGTAATGACCCCGATCCATTCCTGACCATTCCGACCTACGAATTGGCAGGTGGAACGCCGGTTACGGAGACCCGTATGCGCAACACCGACTTGGAGCCGGAGCGTACGAAATCATGGGAAATTGGTACAAACTTCTACCTGTTCAAGAGCAAGTTGAAGATTGATGCTACCTACTATAGTTCGCGCACCTACAATCAATTCTTCGAGCCGAGCCTCTCTGCAGCTTCGGGTAACTCCTCTGTGATTGTGAATGCAGGTCGTGTCGACAACCACGGTGTTGAGGTTTCGGCACGTTTCTCCGATGACTTTGCAGCGGGTAAACTCCACTGGAGCACCTATCTTACCTACTCGCTCAACCGTAACAAGGTGGTGAGCCTGTTGCGTGATTGGGTCAATCCCAATACAGGTGAACACATCAGCCTTTCGACCCTCGAAATTGGAGGAATGGATGGTGTGAAGACCATACTGAAAGAGGGGGGCACGATGGGTGACATCTATGTAACCTCTCTGAAGACCGATGAGCATGGCGCTATCTACGTGCATCCTACCGACCAAACGGTTGTGGCCGACTACAAAAACTATGTCTATGCAGGTCAAACCACGCCCCGTTACAACATGGGTTGGGGTAACGACTTCTCGTGGAACGGCATCAACTTGGGCTTCCTCTTTGCTGCACGTGTCGGTGGTGTAGTGGTATCGCCTACGCAGGCCGTCATGGACTACTATGGTATCTCTCAAGCTACAGCCGATGCTCGTGACAATGGCGGTGCATTGGTCAATGGTCGTCTGATACCGGCCAAAGAGTACTATCAAACCATTGGCGGTGGTTCGGGTGTATTGTCGCAATATGTATATAGCGCAACAAACGTTCGTCTGAGCGAGTTGTCATTGGGTTACGATGTTCCTATAGAGAAATGGTGCCACTGGATTAAAGGCCTCAATGTCTCGTTTGTAGGTCACAACCTCTGGATGCTCTACAAGAAGGCACCTTTTGATCCGGAACTTACGGCAAGTACAGGTACCTATAACCAGGGTATCGACTACTTCATGCAACCCAGTACTCGTACATTAGGTTTCTCAGTAAAACTTAAATTCTAAACCGATACGATCATGATGACGATAAATAGAATTAAATACGCAACGCTTGTGCTGTTGGCTGGATGCGGAACCATGTTCGTCGGCTGTACAGACGCGTTTGAGGATTTCAATACCAACAAATACCAAGCTACGGAGGAGCAGATGGCTCAAGATAACTTGAAGACCGGTGCTTTCTTCCGTCAGTTGCAACGTTCTGTGGTCTTCTTCAAGGATGGAAATTTCGATGATGGTTCCTACCAGATATCGCAGAACCTATTGGCCGACTCGTATGCAGGATACCTGGCTCCTACCATTGCCTCAAACAATGGTAAACACACGGGTAGTTACTACATGACAGAAAATTGGTGCAATGCCCTCTTCTCCTATACCTTCGAATCGGCAATGCCCGCCTGGAACTCCATCGTTGAGACAGCGACAGAGCTCGGACAAGAGGAGATTACCGCATTGGCTACCGTGGTGAAAGTGGCGGCAATGCACCGCACAGCCGACTATTACGGCCCGATTCCCTACATCTCGTTCAGTGGTTCGCTGGAGAATAGCTACGACTCGTTGGAGGATGTCTATCGCAAATTCTTTGAGGAACTCGACGATGCCATCGAGGTGTTGACCAACTACGTAATCAACAACTCCTCATCCACCATTATGGAGGATTACGACTACGTATATCAGGGCAATGCAACCAATTGGGTGAAGTTCGCCAACTCGTTGCGTTTGCGTCTGGCAATGCGTGTGGTATATGCCGATGCAGCGTTGGCACAGAGTGAGGCTGAGAAATCGATAGCCAACACAATCGGTGTGATGACTTCGTCTACCGACAAAGCTTCGCTCAAGCACTCCTCGACATTGGTTTATCACCATCCTATTTGGGAGATCAACAAGAACTTCAACGATGGCGATACTCAGATGGGTGCTTCCATGGATTGTTATCTTAACGGCTACCGCGACCCTCGTTTGGCTGTCTACTTCGAGCCTGCATCCGATGGTGCTTATCATGGTGTTCGCAACGGTATTCAGACATCAAATTGGTCGAGTTATCGTAACTCTGCCGGCAAAGTATCTGCACCTGCTGCAGATGACTCCGGCACAGAGATTACATGGATGACCGCTTCAGAGGTCTATTTCCTGCGTGCCGAAGGTGCATTGCGTGGATGGGCTATGGGCGATACGGCCAAGAACCTTTATGAGCAGGGCATCACCGTATCGTTCGAGGAGAATAGTGTCAGCGGTATTGCCAGCTACCTTAGCTCGACGGCAACGCCTACAGACTTTGTCGACAATACAGGCAACAACAACGGTGCATCGGCTCCATCGACCATCACAGTGGCATGGGACGACAGCGCATCGTTTGAGACAAATCTGGAGCGTATCATTACGCAGAAGTGGATAGCTATCTATCCCAATGGCCCCGAAGGTTGGGCTGAGTTCCGTCGCACGGGTTATCCGAAATTGTTACCCGTTGTCAACAACTCAAGCGAGGGTGCAGTCAACACCGAGACACAGATTCGTCGTATCCCCTTCCCTACAACAGAGTATCGCTACAATGCAGCGGGTGTGGCTGTCGGTGTATCGCGTTTGGGAGGTGCCGACAATGCCGGAACCAAACTGTGGTGGGACAAAAAGTAGATAAACGACAGGTCATCTTTAATACACGAAAACCATGAAAACCATGAATAGAATTAAAAATCTTTTGGTACTTGCAACGTCCGCAGTCGTTATCGTAGGCTGTACGGACGAGGAGGCTAAGGTGATTCAAGAGCCTTACACCTACGATGCACAGTATTTTGAGAATATTCGAGCATTCAAGAAGAGTGAACACTGTCTGTCGTTTGTTTACTATGCCGCTTATGCTCCTATTGAGGGTGTCGAAGGGTATAAAGATCCGGCATCTTGGGGCGAACGTCTCCGTGGACTGCCCGACAGCTTGGATATCTGCAACTTGTGGATGGGTATTCCGAGCAACGACCCTACGGCCGACAACTACATGCCTGTAGCTTACGCCGATATGCGTTATGTACAGGCCAATCTGGGTACTCGCTTTGTGTCGCACGCCGATGCTTCGCAACAGAAGCGTACGGTAGAGGGGGTAGAGTTTGACTTCTCTGAGGACACCGCCAATACAATCATCGCCTACGGTGAGGCTTTGGTGGCACAAGTGCTGAAATACGACTTGGATGGTATCGATGTCGATTATGAGCCGAACTGGAGCGGTTGGAACTCCGAAGAGAACATCCTGCTGTTGGCACAGACCATTGGCAAGTATTTTGGCCCGAAGGGTACAAATCCCGAGAAGCTCTTCATTATCGACTTTTACAGTCAATATCCGCCGTCGAGCACGGAACCTTACGTCGACTATTTCGTGCGTCAAGCTTATACGCAGGGCTTCAGCAGCCACAGTCAGGCCTACTTGCAGAACTACTACAACAACTTGAGTTGGGCTGCTCCCGAGAAGTTTATCGTCATCGAGAACTTCGGTAGCTGGTACGAAAATGGCGGTTCGCCTTTCCGCGACATGAATGGCGACCAGATGTACACCACCGATGGGTCGGTCATGTACTCACTCGAGGGTATGGCACGTTGGAATCCTACGCAAGGAACAAAAGGTGGATTTGGCGCATTCTATGTAGATCGCGACTACTACTCGAAGACAGGTGTTCCTTACTACAATATTCGTCGCTGCATTCAGATTGCAAATCCGGCGATTTACTAACGGTGTATGTTCACCAAACTAACCAATGCAATGATGACAAATTATATCAAAATAGCTACATTGTCTGCCTGCCTTTTTGTGCTGAGCAGCTGCAATGATGCGGATAATTTCGATTATTCCAAGGAGGTGCTGGTGATGACCGGCACGGAAGATTCGCCAATCGTTAGCTTTGTGGTGGAGGATACCCCATCGAGCTATCCCGTGACAGTATCGGCTACCGGGAAGGTGACGGAGACCATTAACGTCGATTTGAAGGTAGACAACTCGTTGGTCGACAAATACAACCAGGAGCACAAGACAAGTTACTATGCGTTGCCGGAGAGTGCCTTCCAATTCAAAAATCCGAAGGTGACAATCGAGACGGGCAAGGCCGCTTCCGATCCCACCTCGCTTACACTCACCTCGACCGAGGACTTTGTGGATGGACGTATCTACATCATCCCGGTGACAATCACCAATGTGCAGGGCGGAAAACTCTCGGTGCTTGAGAGTTCGCGCACGATTTATCTGCGTATTTCGCGTGTCGTTGAGTTCAATTCGTTGGATATTCGCAACACCGATATCTACAGCAACTTCATCTTCGACGATGCTCTTGCCGTTGATCTCCCCAACTACACCTACGAGATTAAGTGCTACATCAACGACTGGCACACCTCTCCGGAGCAGATCAGTCGTCTGTGCCAATGGACATCCAAGGGCGAATCTCGTTCCAACATGCTCCGTTTTGGCGAGAATGGTCAGGATATCAATTCGCTACAGTGGGTAACGCCTGCCGGTAACATCATCTCGAAGACTCGTTTCGCAACGAAATCGTGGTATACCCTCTCGTTTACTTTCGATGGTTCGACCTTGGCCATGTATGTCAATGGCGTGAAGGACGCGGAGATGAGTGGTTCGGGTGAGACGAACTTCCAGCGTTTCGAGTTGGGTATGTCGTGGGAGAGCTATCCTGCAAAGCAATATTTCAACGGACGTGTGGCTGAGGTTCGTGTATGGAATCGAGCACTCTCGGCATCCGAAATTCAACTGGGTACATGTGGCGTCGACACCGCTTCTGAGGGCTTGGTTGCCTATTGGAAGATCAACGAGGGTGAAGGTCACATCTTCCACGATGCTACGGGACACGGCTATGATATGGATTGGTCGAAGACCGTACGCGATGATACGGGTAATGGTACGCTCAACGAGTTCGATAAGTCAAGCGCTGTCGAGCAGGGTTGGGTATTCGACAACAACAATAAGTGCAGCAACTAATAGCGTTGTGTGGGGAGACCTGTCTTTGGTCTCTTCACACAATACGAAAAACTAATGAATCATGAAAAAAAGTATAACATATTTGCTCCTTTCGTTCGCTGCAATTGCCTCCTTGGTGGCTTGCTCTGACGACGAGACCGCAGATGTACAGGGTATAAAGGGCGATTTCGCCTACATCGTAGGGGGTACCGAGGCTATGTATCAGGCTACCGAGTGCCAAATCTACCACACTCCCGATTTGGAGGATGGCTCCATTGACATGAGCTTCACACTTGCGCTGACCAAGGCGCAGCGTAGTGACGTACAACTCTCTGTATCGCTGGACAACAGCTTGGTGCAGGAGGGCTACGAGGCATTTCCCGATGGAATGATTGAGTTCCCTACGACCGTGACGATTCCTGCGGGAGAGACAAAGCAGACCGTCTCGTTTGCCATTGCCAATAGCGAGTTTGCCAAACTTACGGCACCTACCTACATGGCTCCAATTCATCTGACAGGGGCAACGGGTGTACAGGTAAGTACGAATTCCAACACGGCTTATCTCATTGTCAATGCTACGACCATCAATCCGGCAGACAATCTGGTGATTATTGCAAATTCAACGGATAACTATCTGGTAAAGAACTACATCGATGGCACCACGGGCGATTCAATCAGTAAGACACTTACGATTACCGGCACAGATGCCGCCTACAAGGATTTCTCTATTACGCTTGCTGTTGATGATAGCTATGTAACCAACTACAATGCTGCGAATGGCACATCGCTTCTGCCCCTACCATCGGATGTGGCGATATCGATACCTACGGCAGTGATGTCCGAAGGAGCTACCTCTACACAGGTAACGGTCATGATTCCCGATGCCGAGCGCTCGAAACTTACCGATGCAAACGGCTACCTGATTCCGATAGTGGTAAAGGATGCCGGTACGGCAACGGTGGGCAATAGTGGCGTAGCCTATCTGGTCATCGAGGTGCGTAATTTCGACAGCTCTTCGAACTTCTTCTCGACGCTCTATTTGGGCGATTACCGCATGGCTACATGGTATCAATTTGCAAAGCCTGTCGAGTTCTCAAACGGTTACACCTATGTGTTCCACTGCTTTATCGACGAGGTGACAGACCATGCACGTATTGGCGACTTCGCCGACATCAACGAGAATTGGATCAATATGCTCCGTTTTGGACAGAAGGGTAACAAAGACACCCGCTTAGAGTGGTTTGTGGGACCCAACGGTTGCCGACAGAAACTTTATACATCGGCACTCGAAGCACAGACATGGTATCAGATTGGTTTGGTCTACACCAAAGATAGTTACCAACTCTACGTTGAGGGTGTGCTCCAAGATGAATACACACTTACCGATGACGATAAAGCCAAGATGGCATCATTGGTCGCTCCTGCGTTCCAAGCCATTGAGTTCAACTCCTCGTGGGGTGCAAACTACCGCAATGGCGATGAGTTCCACGGTCGTCTGTGGGAGATGGCCATCTTCCCCTTGGCACTCGATAGCGATGATTTGAAGCAATATTGCTACCACACCTATCCTGAATGGTTGATTCGCAACTACGCATCGGCCCATTGGCCCTTCGATGAGGGTGTCGGTCACATCTGCAACGAGACTTCCGGAAAGTACGAGAGCATCGACTTCAGCAAAACCGTTCGTTGCGACGACGAATCCTCCATGACAGCAGCCGATGTGAGTGACTATGTAGGTTGGAAAGCCGACCAGTATAACTCGTTTGATTGATAGATTATTTAGTTTTGTGTTGAGCTCGGACCGACCTTTCGGTCCGGGCTTGTTTAAAGCCTCCGAATGAAATGGACCTTCAATCGGAACTATGTTTTACCCAATTTTTTGGCTTCGAGCCAACCTTTTTTAATTTTTAATGGAGAAGAAAGTTACCATACGGGACATCGCTGCAAAGGCCAATGTCTCCATCTCGTTAGTTTCATTTGTGATGAATAATCGCATTGAGATGAATGGTAAACAGCGCTATCGGGTTAGTGAGACAACTCGAAAACGTATCATGGAGATTGCGCGTGAGTTGGACTACCGACCCAACTCGGCTGCACGAACTTTACGCAACGGTCGCTCTTTGGTGATAGGTGTCATTTTATCAGATATCTCTAATGTCTTCTACGGCGAGATAGCTCGGCGTGTGGAGGATATCGCCTATCAGCGAGGATATACCGTACTGTTTGGAAGCACAGACGAAAATGCTGCAAAACTCAATATGTTGGTGCATGCATTCATCGACAAGGGAGTCGATGGGTTTATTCTCGTGCCTTGTGAAAACTCACAGAAGAGTATAGATCGGATTCTTCAAGCAAACATACCACTCGTTATCCTCGACCGTCACGACATGATTAGCCATGCCCCGACAATCACCATCGACAATAGCAAGGCCATGGAACATGCGGTGGAGATATTGCTCCGCAAGCACATTCGGCGCATTGAAATGATATCCTACACAATGGGTGT
>CAYUJP010000041.1:0-2197 GCA_964445055.1 uncultured Alistipes sp. | reverse complement strand
CCGCAAATTGCCCATATTCAACAACCTATTGCCGACATCTGTCGTGCTTCGTGCGACAACCTCTTCGATTTGATAGACGGCCGTATGCGTCAGGACCTAAATACAATCGTCCTCGACCATATTGTTGCCGAAGATGAAGGATTGATTGCACAAAAAGAGTATGCTTTAACTGAATAGCAAACCATACACAAAGATGATGAAACGAATTGTCGAGTCTCTGTTTCTACTGCTGATGGTAGGATGTTGTCAGAAGCAACCTGCCGTGCTCCCGGCACTGATACCACAGCCCAAACAATTGACCCAGCAACAGGGTGTTTATCAAATTCCACAACAACTTGTCGTAGCCTACGACAACGAGATGTTGCTGCCTGCTATTGACTTCTTGAGGGGAGGTCTTCCCGCCGACGTTGACCTATCCGCGCGTTTCGGCACAAAAGGCGATGTTTGCCTTCTGCTGGATACACAACTTACTACGGAGGGTGCCTACCGAATTGATGTCACAAGACGAAATGTTACCTTGCGAAGCGGCTCTTATCAAGGAATGATTTCCGCTATTGCAACATTGCGACAACTTGTTTCCCTACAATCCTCCAAGCAACTTCCCTGTCTTCACATCGAAGATGCTCCCTCGCTCGCATGGCGAGGTTTCATGCTCGATGTGTCGAGACACTTCTTCTCCAAGGAGGAGGTGATGGCATTGCTGGAGAAGATGGCTTGTTATAAATTCAATAAGTTTCATTGGCATCTCACCGACGACCAAGGATGGCGTATCGAGATAAAACGCTATCCCGAATTGACAGAGCAAGGTGCATGGCGTGATGTTGCAACCCACGACCACGATAAAGTTTGTGCGGAGCGTGCGAAGGAGCGCGACGATAATAGCTACCTCCTTCCGTTAGATAAGCTGAAAGATGTAGACGGCAAACCCTATTACGGCGGCTATTACACGCAAGATGAGATTCGTGAAGTGGTGGCCTATGCCGCAACATTGGGTATTGACGTTATCCCTGAAATCGACATGCCGGGCCACTCGTTGCAGAGTGTTCACTGTTATCCTTCGCTCTCGTGTACAGGCAAAGCCGCTTGGGGCGAAACCTTCTCGACACCCTTGTGTTTGGGCAATGATGCTACGCTGGAGTTTTGCAAAAATATCTATAGCGAACTGTTTGACCTCTTTCCTTATGAGTATGTTCATATCGGTGCAGATGAGGTCGAAAAAACCAATTGGAAAAAGTGCCCGAAGTGTCAACAGCGCATCGCGGAACACCATCTTTTGGATGAAAAGGGCCTGCAAGCATGGTTCGTACGCGACATGGAACATTTCTTCGCGGAACACGGACGACGTATGGTCGGTTGGGACGAGATAGCAGAGGATAGCCTATCGCAAACCGCAGTCATCATGTGGTGGCGAAGTTGGATGCCACAAACATTGTCTACAGCGTTAAAGAATGGCAATGAGGTGATTCTGAGTCCGGTGGAGTATCTCTATTTAGACGATGCTCAGAATCGGAACAGCCTGCTGAAGAGCTATGGCTTTACACCGGCCGATTCGTTGATGCACCGATATATGCCCCAAATAAAGGGTATGCAGACCCATTTATGGACCGAATACATCCCCTCTTTCGACAAAGCCTGTTATCACCTGTTCCCCCGTTTCTTCGCTGCCGGCGAATTGGCTTGGAGCGGTTTCTCGCAGGGCGATGCTTCGGACTTCGAACACCGTGCTGTCGAGCATCTGCAACGTCTCGATGCCGAGGGGTGGAATTATCGCATTCCCGATATCGAAGGTTTCTGCGATGAGAATGTCTTCATAGACTCTCTTACCGTGACCCTCCGGAAACCATTTGCCTCGATAGCCATTCACTACACACTCGATGGTACAACTCCCGATGAAACCTCTCCGCGTTACGAACAGCCGATAACGATTGCCTCGCCTACCACCCTGAAGGTGCGGGCTTATACGGCCTCCGGTCACTCGGGCGACCTCTATACAGCAATCTATCGACAAACACACTATCACGATGCTGTGCAACCCTCCGGAGATCTTGCCGACGGAGTAGCCGCACACTGGTACGATTATCGCGGCGAATCGTGTGGCGAGATTACGCAAGCACCTTACAAAGGGTGCTACATTACGCCAGATGTCTCTATTCCGGAGGAGGTGTCCGGTAATATTGGCCTGCTCATCGAAGGATAT
>CAYUJP010000040.1:7710-12251 GCA_964445055.1 uncultured Alistipes sp. | reverse complement strand
CAAAAGATAGCGACAAGCGTGTGATTTTTATGAAGATGCATCGCTTGTCGCTTTTTTTCATATATTTGTAAGGTGATTTTTAGGGTAAACCGGACATCTATCAACTGTTATGAAAAAATACTTAGGAGTGCTATCTATCGTCGTTGTGCTGTGTTGCGCAATCTTCTGCTACGTTCGTTTCTACTTCGTATTCGGCGAAGGGGTGAAGAGCGGTGAGTTGAACTATGTCGTTCGCAAAGGTCTTCTCTTCAAAACCTACGAAGGGAAACTTATACAGAGTGGCTTCCGCTCCCAGAAGACCGGGTCGATTCAGTCGTACGAATTTGAGTTTTCGGTGGCAGACCCCGAATTGGCGCAACGATTGATGTTGCAAAGTGGACAGACCCTCGAACTACATTACAAAGAGTATTTTGGCGTGTTACCCTGGCGCGGTTTCACCAAATTCGTGGTCGACAGCATCATCACCGACAACCCCACAACACCCCCTACCGGCGAAGAGGTTCAAACGAAACGTTAACACTCTATATATGGTAGGCGAAGAGGTCCTTTCGGTTGCACCCGAAAAGACCTCTTCGCTTGTTGTCGTCACCGAAACGAACCTAATCGCTGATAGCTTGGCGGAACGTAGGGATTGTATCGTCGAGCGACATGCCTTTACGATAGATGCCTGCCGTACCTCCCACAAAGATGGAGGCTCCCATACCACGCATCAACCGAGCACGCTCGCAACTTACCGAGCCATCGACCGAAATCTCGACCTGCTCGTATCCACGCGCATCGAGGAAATGACGGGTCTCGCCCACCTTATCCAGAATACCGTCGACAAGTTTTGCTCCGGCAAATCCGGGCTGTACCAACATCAGGATAATCCACTCGATTTCGTCGAGATAGGGTGTCACCGAGTCGACGGGAGTAGCCGGATTGACCACGATACCGAAACGTGCGCCCATGTCGCGAACCGCTTTCGACAACTCGTGCAGGCGCTCTCCCAATTCGACATGCAAAGAGACAAGGTCACCCGGTCGGATATCCATCGCTTTGAGCAGTGGCAACGGCTCCTCGACCATCAGATGAATATCCAATGGTAGCTTCGTCACGCGGTGCATTGCTGCAATGAAATCTACACCAAACGTAAGGTTAGGTACAAAATGGGCATCCATCACATCGACATGCAGATAATCTACGCCATTGCGCTCCAACTGTTTGATGTCGCGCTCCAAGTTCATCAAATCGGAGCACATGACAGATACTGAAATCTTTCCTTTTTTCAAATTCATAGTAATCGTATTTGCTGCTGTGTTGTCGGCCTCGTTGCCGCAACCGTTTTGCAAAGTTACAAATTATTTATTGCGATAGGCTGTCTCGAACTTCTCGGCAGCCTCGTACCCATCGGGACGGGCCTTCCATATTGTCGAGATGGTGAGCAACCCCAAAATTGCAACCAAAAGCACCACTACATAGGCAACGCTCCAACCATAGTGCTCGGCCACATAACCAAAGCCGACACCCGAGATGATGGTACTTGCATAGCCGAAGATTCCCAAGATACCGTTGGCCGTGGCCGATGCCTCTTTGGTGGCCTGATTCGAAGCGGCGATACCCAACAACGCCTGCGGACCGTAGATAAAGAAGGCTACCAGCGTAAAGGGAATTGCCAAGATGACGGGCGATGTCCCTGCAGGAAGCATCCACAGCACCGTCACCATCAGGATGGTTCCCAACATGCAGAATACGCAGGTGCGGTGTGCGCGACTTCCAAAGATGTGGTCGGTTGCCCATCCGGCTACCACCATACCCAAGTTACCGCCAACGAACTCAAACACAGCCACCATGATGCCTGCCACAGCAACCGAAACACCCTTTGAACCGGGCAGAAGCATCATGCCCCAGTCGAGCATGGAGAAACGCACGATATACACAAAGAAGTTGGTGATGGCCAACACCCAGATGATGGAGTTGCCAAAGACCATCTTGCCCAAGAAAGCTTTGTGATAGGCAGCATCCGAACGTTTGGACTCCGTTGCCGCACCCTTATCTTGTCCGTGCTTCAGTTCGGGCAATCCCACCGACGAAGGGTTGTCGCGCAATGTCAAGTAGAGCAATCCGGCACCCACCAACGAGATGCCAGCAGGAATCAAGAAGCAGAGACGCCATGCACTGTTGTCGAAGTAGTAGGTCAATATCGAGCCCAAAACAAAGATGAGACCTGCACCGATGGAGTGCGACATGTTCCAAATCGACATCTTCGTTGCCAACTCGTTTGCGGGAATCCAGCGAGTCATCAGTGGAGGTACAGGAGGCACACCCATGCCTTGGAAGTAGCCGTTGAGCAGAAGAATGGAGCCCATGATGATGGTCAATGCGGTGATGTAGTCACCCCCACCGGCCGTTCCGGCGATGAGTGCAGCCAACTTGTCGCTGAAGCCGAAGCCGATGTTCACCACAGCGCAAAGCGCCAAACCCAGCGACATGAATGCACGCGCACTCACACGGTCGGCAATGAAGCCGTTGATAAATCGCGAGCATCCGTATATGATGCCGTTTAACGTAAGGAAGAGGCCCAACTGCGTCTTGGTGATGCCAAAAGTTGCCTCGATACTCGGCATGGCCGTGTTAAAATTTTTACGCACAAAGTAGTAGAGTGCATAACCAATCATCGATACCAGGATTGTGCGCGCCTGCCAATACCTGAATTTTTTAGTCTGTTCCGGAGTCATTCCGCCTTTTTTATGTGTTCAAAAAAAAATCACCCGACAAAAGGGTCTCTTTGGCAACCTTTATGCTCGAGTTCTTTTGCAAATGTAAGCAATATTTCCCAATAAACCGCACGAAAGAAAACTTTAAGACACCCGAAATTGTTTTTTTGCTACATTTGTATTACGTTTTAATCAAGCTAAACCTTTTAACATGAAAAGACATTTTTACCTCATGATGCTTGCTCTGCTTGCATTTCCGCTCATTACGTGGGCACAGCCATCTGTGAAAGTCGAAGCAGGCCCCTACCTCCAGGCGGTCGGTGAAAACGAGTTTACCGTGGTATGGACCACCAACATCGATGCTGTCTCGTGGGTGGAGATTGCACCCGACGATGGCACGCATTTTTACAACACGGAGCGTCAGAAATTCTATCAGAACATCAACGGTCGTCGCCCCATCGGGAAGTTGCATGTAGTGAAGGTCACCGGTCTGCAACCTGCCACCACCTATCGTTATCGTGTCATGCAAAACGGTGTACTGCTGAACGAGGGTCGCAAACGTGTGATTTTCGGTGAAGGATACGGTTCCGACATACTGCGCAACAAACCCTACACCGTCACCACGTTGGATTCGTCCAAAAAGGAGGTGAACTTCTCGGTTGTCAACGACATGCATGAGCACGACTCCATCTTCCGCATTCTCTACAAGGATGTCACTCGGGGTCAATATGATTTTGTCTGCTTCAACGGTGATATGACCACCTCCATCGATGCCGAATCGGAGCTCTTCGACAACTATCTGTCATCGGCATCGTCGCTCTTTGCCAAGGAGACACCGCTCTATGTAGCCCGAGGCAACCACGAGAATCGCGGTACTTTTGCCATGGAGTGGATGAACTACTACCCCTCATCGACAGGACGCCCCTACTTCTCCTTCCGTCAAGGTCCCGTCTACTTCATCGTGCTGGATAGCGGTGAGGACAAGCCCGACAGCGACATCCGCAACCTCGATTTGATGCGCTCGGACGATTTCCGTCAAGAGGAGGCCGAGTGGTTGCAACAAGAGGTAGAGCGCGAAGAGTTCAAACAAGCGCCCATGCGCATTGTCTTTTGCCACATGCCCCCGGCAGCCAAGGGATGGCATGGTGGCTCGGAGGTAGCACGTCTTTTCGTGCCCATTCTCAACAAAGCAGGCATCGACCTCATGCTCTCGGCACACATTCACCGCTACCGTTTCGAGGAGAAGGGGAGCAACGGATGTGACTTCCCGATGATTTGTAACCCCAACCTCACTCGCATGGACGTCACTGCCGATGGCAAGCAAATTGATGTGAAGATATACAATGCAACCGGAGCCATCGTACACCAAAACCACTTCTCGAAATAGCGAGTCACATAGGACAAAAGGGTAGAGTTTGGTGTAAAATCAGGCTCTACCTTTTTCTTTGGCGGAGTCTCGATTTTTTGCTACTTTTGTGCGATAAAAGTTCATTCAACAATGAAAGCAAAATACTCCCTTCCAAAGGATGGCGGATTGATTTTAGGCTCGACACCGAGCGACATCATCCGTCGCTACGAAAAGATTCGCACTTCTGTGTTTGAACAGGAGACAGAGGGTGTGAAGTATGTGGCCGATATGATTGTAACCTCTATCAAGCGTCACAACGAGTATGCCCAGTCGAAAGAACTCTTCGAAGATGCCCAACCCTTTGTGTTGGGACTCACCACAGGTCGCACCCCGTTGGGGCTCTACCGCGAGCTTGTCAAGCGTTACGAAGCCCATGAGGTGAGCTTTGCAAATGTTGCCGTATATAGTTTGGACGAATTCTACCCCATAGCTGCACA
>CAYUJP010000040.1:0-7610 GCA_964445055.1 uncultured Alistipes sp. | reverse complement strand
GAGACCGCAGCCGGAAAGCTCACCCGCATCGTAGCACCGTGGTTGGTGGGTCCTTGCGACTGGACACCCAAATTCATTCGCAAAGCCGTCATTTGGTTGTGCGGAGTTGTCAACAAACCGATTCTGAAGCTCACCCACACCGACTACATCGAGAATTCGTTAGGTGAGTTGCTTGAGTTGAAGGGCTCCTACGACAAAATCAACATCGACGTATTCAACGACCTGCAGCACACCATCACCGGATGGCCCGGAGGCAAGCCCAATGCCGATGATTCGACACGTCCCGTCTCATCGACACCCTTTCCAAAGAGTGTATTGGTATTTTCGCCCCATCCCGACGATGATGTCATCTCGATGGGAGGTACCCTCATTCGCTTGGTAGACCACGGACACAACGTACACGTTGCCTACCAAACATCGGGCAACTTTGCCGTACACGATGATATCATGTTGCAACAGCTCGACACCGCGCGCGAGTTGGGCTTTGGTGACCACTTCACCGAAGTACAGCAGTTGGTAAAGAGCAAAATCAACGGACAGGCCGATCCGCGTCGGTTGCTCGACATCAAGGCGGCAATCCGCCGAGCCGAGGCCAAGGCTGCCGACCGTTCGTTCGGACTCGACGAGTCGCACGTTCACTTTCTCAATCTACCCTTCTACGAGACCGGCGGATTGAAGAAGGCGCCCTTGTCGAAGGTCGATATCGACATCATCGTCAAGTTGCTTCGTGAAGTACAACCTGACCAGATTTATGCCGCCGGCGACCTTGCCGACCCACACGGCACCCACCGTACCTGCATGGAGGCGGTATTGGCCGCTCTGGACGAGACACGCAACGACGAGTGGTTCAAGCATTGTCACTTGTGGCTCTATCGCGGTGCATGGATGGAGTGGGATTTGGGCATTGTCGACATGGCGGTTCCGCTCTCGCCCGACGAGATGATTAAGAAGCGTCATGCCATCTATCGCCACCTGTCCCAGAAAGATATCGTACCCTTCCCGGGTAGCGATACCCGCGAGTTCTGGCAACGTGCCGAGGAGCGTACGCAGCACACCGCACAGTTGTACGACCGGTTGGGTATGGCCGAATATCAGGCTATCGAGGTATTTGTAAAAATGTTCTAACGATTCTTTTCATAACGCTAAATCACATAAACATGAGACTCATTATCGAAGAGAACGATGTGAAAGCCGGTCAGTGGACCGCTCGTTACATCGTTGCACGTATCAAGGAGAAGGCCGCAAAGAGCGACAAGCCTTTCGTATTGGGACTACCTACAGGTTCAACTCCTGTCGAGACCTATAAAGAGTTAGTACGACTCTACAAAGCCGGAGAGATTTCGTTCCGCAATGTCATCACCTTCAACATGGACGAGTATGTGGGCATTCCGGAGAATCACCCCGAGAGCTACCACACCTTCATGCACAAGCACTTCTTCGACCATGTCGATGTGCCGGCAGAGAATATCAACATTCTGAATGGCAACGCTCCGGACCTGCAAGCAGAGTGCGAGCAGTATGAGCAGCGCATCGTAGCAGCAGGAGGCATCGACCTCTTCTTAGGTGGCATCGGCGAAGACGGACACATTGCATTCAACGAGCCTTACTCGTCGTTGGTGTCGCGTACACGTGTCATGACCCTCACCCCCGAGACCATCGCTGTCAACTCGCGTTTCTTCGACAACGATGTGAACAAAGTGCCTCGTCAGGCAATGTCGGTGGGTGTAGCGACCATCATGGATGCCCGTGAGGTGATTATCCAGGCTTTCAGTCACAAGAAGGCACGTGCGCTGAAGCACGGTGTCGAAGGGTGCTACTCGCACGAGTGGACCATCTCGGCACTGCAGATACACCCGGCCGGAATCATCGTTGCCGATGAGGCTGCTGTGGGAGAGTTGAAGGTAAATACCTACCGTTACTTCCGCGAGTTGGAGAAGAACGAGCGTCTGTAATCGCACTTCATACGAGAAGAGCCGAGATGCAAAATGCACCTCGGCTCTTCTGTTTGTTTACGCGGTACGTTAGTTGTCACCCAGTAGAATACGTGCCTGCATCTTGGCAGCCTCCGTCACCTCGCTACCCGACAGCATCTTGGCTATCTCCACGCGACGTTGCTCGGCGGTCAGGCGTGTGATGTGCGTCTCGCCTGCCTCTTTGTAGACCACAAAATGGGTCTCGCCCTTTGATGCCACTTGCGGTAGGTGTGTGATGTCGATGACCTGCATCGACTCGGCAAGGTTGCAGATAATCTCGCCCATGGCATCGGCGATACGTCCCGACACACCTGTGTCGATTTCGTCGAACAAGATGGTGGGCAACTGCATATGTCCTGCCAACAGGGCCTTGAGCGAGAGCATGACACGCGACAACTCGCCACCGGAAGCTGTACGCTCCACCGGTGCCACATCGACTGTCCGATTGGCAGAGAAGAGGTAGGTGATGCGGTCTTTCCCCAAAGGCAACAAGGTGTCACTCTCGGTAACATCTATCACAAAACGCACATCGGGCATACCCAGACGCACCAATTGCGCCACAATCTGTGCACTCATCTCGGGTGCGGTTGCTACACGTTTCTCATGCAGGAGCCGTGCAATCCGCTCCGCCTCGTTCTGTGCCTGTGCAATCTGCTGTTCCAAAGTTAGCAAAGCCTCATCGGACTGTGTGATTGCCGCGAGTTCGGCCACATAGCGGTCACGCAACGCCAACAACTCCGTCTCCTCGGCAACCCGATACTTCTGACACAACGAATAGAGCACATTCAATCGGTCATCGACCTGCTGCAAACGCGCAGGGTCCATGTCGACATGTTGGCTCTCTTGTGCCAATGTCGAGGAGATATCTTTCAGCTCCTCCAGCACAGAGCGCAACCGTGTGGCCAACTCATCGGCTATCGGATAGTGTTCGCGCAGATGACCCAGCTCCACCTCGGCATTTTTCACCTGCGACAACACGCCCCTTTCGTCCTCGTCGAGGCTGTTTCGCACCGATGCAATGGTTGAACCGATTAGGTCGGCATGAGATAGTAGTGCCTGCTCCTGTTCAAGTTCGGCACGTTCGCCTTCGCGCAGGTTGGCGGCTAGCAGTTCATCGACCTGATAGCGCAACCACTCCTCGTCCTTGCGTGCACGCTCCAATTCGGCCTTTGCCTGCTCGTAGCTTCGTTGCAAGGCTTGCACACGTTCGTATGCCGTGCGATATTGTTCGCGCAACGGTGTAGCCTCAGCCATAGCGTCCAACGCCTCTATGCGAAACGTCTCCGAAGCCAGCACCAGATTCTGATGTTGGGAGTGGATATCGAGAAGACGGTTGCCAAAGGCTCTCAACTGAGCCAATTGAACCGGAAGGTCGTTGATGTAGGCTCGGCTCTTGCCTGCAGGGGTAATCACACGTCGTACAACCGTCTGCGCACAATAGTCAATATCGTTCTCCTCGAAGAATGACATCATGTCGTAAGGTTCCACATCAAACAGTGCCTCAATGACACAATTCTTCTCGGCATTGCGCAACGTGGTGCCCTCGTTCTTATTTCCCAACAGTAGGCCCAACGCACCTAACAAGATAGACTTTCCGGCACCTGTCTCACCCGTGATGATGTTCAGATGAGCATCAAACGCAATCTCCAGATGGTCGATGAGGATGTAGTTGTCAACCGACAGTTGCCGCAACATGATGGTCTACGCTTTTTTTAGCAATTGTTCTATACGATCTACGATGCGCTCGGCGACCTCACTTTTCGACAGAAGAGGTAACTCCTCGACCCCCGATGCATCCAACAAGGTCACTTTGTTGGTGTCTCCCCGAAAGCCTGCACCTGCATCGCGCAACGAGTTGAGCACAACGAAATCGAAGTTTTTCTTCTGCAACTTCTCTTGCGCATGGTCCAACTCGTCGTTGGTCTCCAAGGCAAAACCCACCAGAAGGCGATTGCCCTTCTGTGCGCCCAACGTAGCGGCAATATCCTTTGTCCGTTTCAACCGAATGCAGAGGTCGTCATCCGACTTCTTGAGTTTCGATGGGGCATACTCCACCGGTGTGTAATCGGCCACTGCAGCACACATCACACCACCGTCGGCCTCTTGAAAAGCGGCACAAGTCTGCTGATACATCTCCTCAGCCGACAGCACATCGATGCGCTCCACCCCACTCGGTGTGGCGAGTGCGGTACGTCCCGACACCAGTTTCACTTCAGCACCCCGACGAGCCAACACCGCTGCAATGGCATAGCCCATCTTTCCCGACGAGTGGTTGCTGATGTAGCGCACCGGGTCTATCGGTTCGATGGTCGCCCCTGCAGTCACCACAAAACGTTTGCCGGCAAGATGTTGCTCTATAGCGAACAGCCGCTCCACGGCATCGACAATAGCCGCAGGCTCGGCCATACGCCCCTTACCATGCAGGCCACTTGCCAACTCGCCCTCTTCGGGTTCGATGATGTGAACTCCCAAACGTTGCAACTGCACTAAGTTTTGTTGCGTCGTCGGATGGGCATACATATCCAAATCCATTGCCGGAGCCACTGCCACCGGACAACGTGCCGACAGGTAGGTGGTCAACAACAGATTGTCGGCCACACCATGAGCCATCTTGGCCAACGTGTTTGCCGTAGCCGGTGCTATCAGATAGCAATCGGCCCACTCTCCAAGCGATACGTGCGAGTTCCATGAGCCATTCTCCGGATTGAAGAACTCCACCAAGATGGGATTCTTCGAGAGTGTAGCCATGGTCAGAGGGGTGATAAACTGCTTTGCCAGCGGAGTCATCACCACCTGCACCTCAGCACCTGCTGTTTTCAATAAACGACACAGCACAGCCGCTTTGTAAGCTGCTATGCTGCCCGTAACTCCTAATAAAATGTGTTTTCCCCTCAACATGAGTAAGCTAAGGTCGCCATAGGTGATATCTACTCAGCCTCCTCACCCTTGCGGTAATAGATCTCGCCATCGAGGAACTCCTCCGTTGCGATAATCACCGGCTTAGGCAGACGCTCGTAATAGCGCGACACCTCTATCTGCTCGCGGTTTTCAAAAGACTCTTCCAACCCCTCGGTCTTCTCTCTCTCGTTTGAGAACTCAGCCAGTTTGCGGTTCAACTCAGCCTTCAGCTCAGCTGATATCTGGTTAGCGCGTCGCGCGATGATGTTCACCGTCTCATAGATGTTACCCGTCGGACGGTCCAAATCGACCAATTTTCGGGTAATGGTGTTGTTCGGAATGTTCTTCTTAATCTCCATCTTGCGTATCGTTATTTTGATTCTTTGCTAAATAATTCTTCGCCTCCTTCGCCATCTTGTCGACCTCACGACGGTATGTCGACTCAGGGAACTCTGCAATGAAACTATAGTAAGAGTCGAGCATCGACAAATAGCGGTCGGTCTGCTTGCGTTGGATAGAGTTGTGAGCCAACTCATAGCCTGAACTTACGGTTAGGTACATCAACTCCTCGCGATGTGGCGAATCGGGATATTTTTTCAAGGCATTCTTCAGTGCCACAATCGCCGACTTCTGTCTGCCTATTTTGTAATAGGTGTAGGCATTCAGATACTCCTTATCGTATAGGCGCTCCGTCAGTTCGTCGCGCAGCTTCTTAAAATCGTCGTACTTCTCGCTGTTCGGGTAACGCGACATGAACTCCGATATGGCAATAATCGCCTGCCCCGTTACCGTCTGGTCGCGCTCTGCCGAGGGTGCCATGTAGTAGAAACACATGGCATACATACCTTCGGAAGCCTCCAAGAAGGGACTTCGGCCAAACGTGCGTCGATACTTGTCGAACAACTCCGATGCCGTGTCGTAGTCGCGGTTCTTGAAGTGAGCCCGAGCGATGTAGAACGACAAGGTGTCGGCCTTGCTCGTACCCGAGTAGTAATTCTCCACATGTTCGAGTAGTGTGATGGCTTTACTCCACTTCTCGGCATCGTACAACTCGACTCCTTTCGCGTAGATTTGTTCGGGATCACCGCCTTTAATCAATCGGTTAACACCGCTGCAAGCGCACATGACGACACTCAAAGCAACGAGTCCGAACAGCGTAAATACATTTCTTTTCATTCCTTGATTTATTTCCGTTTAGTCTCCGCGCAAGGATACTCTACAGTCGCGCAAAGTTACGTATTATTTAACGAAAAACAAAAAGAAAAATTATCTCAGTCCAACGACTATTTTTTGTTCGGTCGTATGTTTTTCGCAAAATCCGCACGTCAGCAAGCTCTACACCGCACGACCGCACACCGTCTCTACTCGGTCTTATCCTCCGGAAATTCGATCAAATAGAGCAGATGTTCCAATTCGCGCACGTAGTTACGCTTGTGATTTTTGGGCGAATAGACGTAGTTGTCGAAGGTGATGACACGCCCCGTAGCGGTATCGACGGTGGTATAGCTCACAAAGGGGCCGCCCATAAAGTCGTTTTTCACATCCCAGAAACCGCGCAACTCAATCCACAACCGTCCGTTGATGCGAAAGGCTCGGTAGTCGGGTTCGTAAGCATCCGAAGTCGTCATGTATGAGCCATCCGAAGGACCGGGGATACGCGCGGCAAAGCGGTTGCGTGCCTCGGTCAACATCTCACCCGAGAGCATCGCCTTGCCCTCGTAGGGGTAGCTATAGATGAAGAAACCCTGACTTGCCTGCGGATACTCCTTGGAAATCCACACAAAATCATCGCTACGCGAGCGCAACTTATAACCTTGGGGAAGATGAAAATCGACACCGAACATCTTTTGTATCACACCTGCAAGATATTTGTCGGTGTACTTTTCGCCCAACTCGATGCTTCGGTCCAACTCCGTACGCTCCAACAGTGCCACCAATCCGGCACCCTCCGTGCCCAAGTAATCGACCAACGACTCTTGCGTAGGGCCTTGCAACGTGATTAGGATTTGGGGCTGTGCATACACATCGTACTTCACCGTCGCCATGGGCTCTTTCACGCTCTTGTCGATGACAATCTGTACAATATTTCGATGTCGGGTCACCAGATTCTCGAAACTTCCGGGCAACACACGAAGCACATCAAACAGAGGCTCCCGTTGATTCAGTCCCTGCACCGGTTCGGTCAGAATAGCACGCAACGTGTCGCCCAACGCTCCTTGCCACTCTACCTGGTCGCACACGACAATCAACTCATAGGGCGAACCTTGTGCATCGATTCGTTGGCTATCCAGCGTTCGGAACGCTTTACAGCCAAAACAGGAGAGCGCAAGCGCAACTCCAACGATTCCTTTTAGCAACTCTCTCATCGAAACTCTTGTTTTTGTGCAAATATAGCATTTTTTGTGTACATTTGTCCTACGGAAGTTTCATTCAGGTCATGCGATTCAAACCACCACGCTTCATACGTTGGCTCATGCCGGATCTCATTTGGGAGATTGAGGATACCTCTGCCGTCTACCTCACTTTCGACGATGGCCCCACACCGGGTGTCACCGAGTGGATTCTCGACACGTTGGACAAGTATGATGCCAAAGCGACCTTCTTTGTCCTGGGTAAAAATGTGGAGCTCTACCCCGACCTATACCAACGGATTGTGGAGAAAGGCCACCGCATCGGCAACCACACCTACTCTCACCAAAAGGGTTGGGGCATGAGTTTGGAACGCTATGTCGAAGATGT
>CAYUJP010000039.1:8652-12286 GCA_964445055.1 uncultured Alistipes sp. | reverse complement strand
GATGTTGCAACGCATCGCCCGCGTTGTTGCCGGTCACCTCCAATCGTAGTGTGGTCTCGCCGCGGCCCCCCGTTGTAGTCGACAGGTTGCACACCGACGAAGCCTCGCCCGTGAGGGTGGTGGACCAACGTCCATCGGCATTGACGGTCAACGTCGCTTCGGCGCCACTCGTTGCATCGAAGACGATGCGCGACTTATCGGCGGTGAGCAACTGGGCCTCCGGCTCCTTGGAGCAAGAGATGAGTAGCGTTGTCAGCAGAGCTACCCCTATCACATAAACTACTTTGAATCGCTCTTCCATGGTTTTAAGTTGTTGAACTGCCAGGAGTGTTCGCGCTGATAGCCTTGTTCGGGTCTCTTCCAATAGATACGACTGTAATCGAAGTAGTAGCCCTTCACTCCTTGCTCGTCTTTCTTGACACGCGGGATATACTCCACACTACGGCTGATGATGGAGCTTTCGCGCACGGGGATGTCCTTCACCGCCAACAAATCGAGGGCATGGGAGTACATGAGAATGTGCCATGGGGTCTGTTCGGTCAATCCATCGCCCGATGAGGCGATAGTCTCCAAGATGTGGCCCATGCGATTGCGATAGGCCAATGCATGTTCTGAGTCGCCCAACTCGGCATAGGCAAACGAGAGCATGTTGAGCAGTTGCGGACTGAAGGGGTCGGCCGAGAGTGCTTCGATGCCCGTGTCGATGATGTGTTGCAAATCGGAAGCATCGGGGGTAGCGACATTCAGTCGTGCCACAGCCTCGTAGAATCTGTCGAGTGCCGCCGAACTTTCGAGCGGACGATACTCCGGCTGATAAGCATAGCCGTAGTAGAGGTAGTGGTAATCGTCGGCTGTAAGTGTGGTGTCGGCCTGCTCGTAACGCAGTCGCAAGTTGGGATAGTAGAACGCTGACGAAGGGTCCTCAATCCGGGCTTTGATGTCGGTCTCGACAGGCGTTTTTGCCCACAATAGCAGTGGAGAGAGCAGTGCGATGAGCAACACGATTTTTTTCATAGATGAACGTTTTTTTCGATACAACGTATTGTTTAGCACAAATCGTATTTTGCAATCAACTCACGAAAACGTTGTTCGAGCTCGGTAGTACCTGCAACCAATGGCAGACGCATGCGGTTGCCAATGAGTCCCATAACACTCAAGGCGCACTTCACTCCGGTGGGATTTCCCTCTTGAAAAAGTGCTGCAACCACCTCCTTCAGGGAGTCGAAAGCTCGGTCGGCCTCGTCGTAACGGCCCTCCTTCGCCAATGCAATGCACTCCATGAACCGTTTGGGGAAGGCATCGACTGCAACCGACACTACCCCATCGCCACCGCGACGCATCACATCGATGGCTATGCCATCGTCGCCCGACAGCACCAGGAAGCCCGGATGACGACGGTCGATAATCTGCTGAATCTGTGCGATGTTGCCCGAAGCCTCCTTGATGCCTATCACATTGTCGAAATCGGCAGCAATGCGCAACGTCGTGTCGGCTGTCATGTTGACTCCGGTGCGACCTGCAATGTTGTAGAGGATGATGGGGAGTGGGGAGTGCTCGGACACCACCTTAAAATGCTGATACAAGCCCTCCTGAGAGGGTTTGTTGTAGTAAGGAGTTACACTCAATATGGCATCGGCCTCACGAAGGTCGAATTCGCGCAACTGGTCCAACACCTCCGATGTGGAGTTACCGCCCACACCGATGACCAATGGCACACGGTGACGAATTCGATTGGCTATGAACATGGCCACCACGGCACGTTCTTGTATGTAGAGTGTCGGTGTCTCCGCTGTCGTGCCCAAGGCTACGATATAGTCGACACCGCCCTCGATTACATAATCAATCATATGTCCCAAAGCTGCATAGTCGACTCGGCCATCGGCTGTAAAGGGGGTTATCATGGCTGCTCCGGCACCGCGAAAAAGATTTGCATTCATCATAATGTTGTAGTGTTGTTGAAAAAAATGGGCTAAAAAAGGGTTCCTTGCAACGGCTGAGCCGGGTGCTCCGCCACATCGGAAGTAGTGGGTGTGTCGGGAGTCGGCGTATCGAAGAGGCTTAACTCCGGCTCTCGCTGAGGTTGTAACTGTGGCTGAGGTTGAGATGCGACATCCGGTAGCGGTGCATCGGCTATCATCGCCAAGAACTCCTGCTCGGTGAGAAAAGCGATACCCAAACGTTCGGCTTTCTTCAGTTTGGCAGGGCCCATGTTATCGCCCGCAATCAGATAGTCGACATTGGACGACACAGCGGCGAGATTGCGCCCTCCGTGTTGCTCGATGAGCGACTTCAGTTCGTCGCGACTGCGAAGATGGAACTTGCCGGAGATGACGAAACTCTTACCCGACAGCACATCGGATTGCTGTTGCTGCGCTGTGGCGCAGAACTGCACCCCGGCCTGACGCAACCGTTGGATGATGGTTTGGTTTACCGAATCGGCAAAGTAGTCGATGATGGCATCTGCCACCTTGGGACCTACTTCGTCTACCTCAATGAGCGTTTCGCGCGATGCCTGCATCAGTGCATCGAGGGAACCGAAATGGGATGCCAACTCCTTGGCAGTGGTCTCACCCACGAAACGAATACCCAAAGCAAAGAGCACCCGCGCAAAGGGGACCGTAAGCGAGCGATGCACACTCTCCACGATGTTCTCGGCAGAGCGGTCGCCCAACCGTGGCAACGCAGCAAGTTGGTCGACACGCAACGCATAGAGGTCGGCAATATCATGAATCAGGCCATTGCGATAGAGCAATTCGACGGTCTCCTCGCCCAATCCATCGATGTTCATCGCCTTGCGACAGATGAAGTGGTCGATACGCCCCAACAGTTGTGGCATGCATGCACCGGTATTGGGACAATAGTGCTTCGTCTCCCCCTCATAACGCACCAAAGGGGTACCGCACACCGGGCAACAATCGACATAGTTGAAGGGCTGACTGTGGGGGTCGCGACGCGAAAGCTCCACGCCTGTGATTTTCGGGATAATTTCGCCTCCCTTCTCCACATAGACATAATCGCCTAAGCGGATGTCGAGTTGAGCAATCTGCTCGGCATTGTGCAACGTAGCACGACGCACAGTGGTACCGGCCAGTTGCACCGGCGACAGATTTGCCACCGGAGTCACCGCCCCTGTACGTCCCACCTGAAAGTCGACACTCAACAACTCGGTGAGAGCCTGTTCGGCCTTGAATTTGTAGGCCACAGCCCAACGAGGTGCCTTGGCGGTAGTTCCCAATGTAGTGCGATCGGCATAGCGATTGACCTTCACCACGACGCCATCGGTGGGGAAAGGCAACTGCCGACGAGCCTCGTCCCAATAGGCTATGTAGGCATCGATTTGAGCACGATTGTGACAAATCTGCATCTTGTCGGAGACCTTGAACCCCCACTCCCGTGCTCGGCAAAGGTTCTCCCAATGCGACTCGAAGGGGAGTCGGTCGCCTGCCAACTGATAGAGTGTACAGTCGAGACCGCGACGTGCCACAACTGCCGATGATTGCTGTTTGAGCGTTCCGGCAGCGGCATTGCGCGGATTGGCAAAGAGGGGCTCGTCGGCCGCCTCTCGTTCGGCATTGAGACGGTCGAACGAGGCATACGGCATCAATATCTCGCCCCGAATCTCGAAGAGCGGAGG
>CAYUJP010000039.1:6827-8552 GCA_964445055.1 uncultured Alistipes sp. | reverse complement strand
TCAAGTTGCTGCAACTCACGCATCAAAGCATCGAATTCGAAATCCGAAATCTCGGGGGCGTTCTCTACATAATATTTTCGATTGTGCTCGTTGAGCTGTCTACGCAACTCCTCGATTTGCTGCTGAATGTTCATACGGTGACTTTATTCGTGCTAAAGTACATAAATTGTTTGGAACAATCGCAAAAATAAAAAAAAATAGAAAAAATATTTAAAGCTTGTGTAGGGTTTACAAATTTTGCCTATACTTGCACAAAAATTTACGAGTTATTAGAAGCAGTCATGGTTAATAAGAAACATTCAGCAGTAAGCTTCAAGAACCTTTCAGCAGAGATGCAAGATGCTGTCAAGGCGAAGTATCCGCTTGGATTTACCGATGCGATGATACGCATCGACAAGCCGAACGGTGACTTTTTCTATGCAGTGCCTTACGAGACCGACGATATCAGCTATTTGATAAAAATCGATGTCAAGATTGATGACCTCTCTGAGGATGAGGACGAGAAAGAGTACTACGATGACGATATCAAGGGGGCAGATGAGTTGCAGGAAGAGAATGCACCCGTCGAGGAGCCTACCGACGATGATGTCGATATCTAACGCACACACACAGAACACAAGCGGTCGTTTTCCGGACGGGAACGACCGCTTTTTTTGTTCATAGGAGAACTATTCGGCTGAACAAATAACATAAACGTGTAAAAAATCGATATTTTAGTTGTTTATTGTGCCGTTCTTTAATATATTTGCCGCGCTTATAGACAAGTGCTTAATATACGCCTATTTGCAAAGAGCAACGCGATCACAATTGGACGTGTATACCCAAGGCAGTGACTGATTTTGCACAAAGCGGGGAAATAGGTCTGTAGAAAACAACAACTAAAAAACATAATAGCATTTATGAAAGGAGAAAAAAGAGGAGAGGAATATCAAACGCCTCATGTTGATGTTACGGAGGTTGCCGTAGAAGCGGGATTTGTAAATACTCCACAAAACGATGACGAATCTACAGACACAACCACAATTAGAAGTTCTGAAGAAGGTTATTAGAATCGTCCAAAACTGTATTCCACACAAATAGCAAGAACGGACTTATCGCAAAGGATAGGTCCGTTCTTGGGTTTAAGGATGGAGCGAGGTGCGTGTCTTTGCAACACGGATAGGACGGCTACCAGTAGCCTTCGTCGTTGTCATTGGCTTCGTCGCTATAACTGCGAAGATCGCCCGTTGCGGAGAAACCCTGCTCCACCTCGACTTGCATCACCTCCAAGCGGGGTGCTTCGTAGTGCGCAGGGCACGTTGTCTCAGAAAATTGTTTCATCATGACTTGTGTATTTATGAACATGTTTGTCTATCGCCACACTCTGCAAAGCTACATCAGCACGTAGCCTCTGCAAGAGATTCTATCCGATATTGCCTCCATCTGATGCAAACATTGTGCCACACTCCGAATAAAATAGACACGCCCCGTCACTCTTTCGAAGACGGGGCTGTGCATTGGAGAATGAGGATTGTCTCACCTACCTCAATTTGGAGTTTAGCGATGCTTTCCCCACTTGGGACGAATGCCGAGGAAGAGTTCGTAGTTGATGCCCGGCATGGGACGCGACAACACCGAGAGATACTCCTCATTGAAAAGGTTGTTGACCGTACCCTTCAGGGAGAGTTCCGCCCACTTGAGCGAGAAACTCTTTTCCAATGAGATGTTGCTCATGTAGTAGGGCGG
>CAYUJP010000039.1:5257-6727 GCA_964445055.1 uncultured Alistipes sp. | reverse complement strand
ATAATCCAGTCGCTGATGTGCGAATCGAACCACGAGGCCGAACCGGTGAGGCGGTAGCTATTGGCATGCCCCACTGCGAAACTCAACCCTGCATCGTAGGTCCAACCACGCTCCTGTTTGAGGTCGGGATTACCTCCTGGGAGGAAGTAGAGGTCGTTGAGTGTTGGAAAACGGAAGTTGCGCGACACAGAGGCCTTGGCGGTAAGGTTACCCGCAGGTGAGAGTACACCATCGAGGAAGAGCGCAGGGATGAGAGGCGAATGGTCGGTGCCATAGAGTTCCTCACGCAACACAACAGAGACTCCGAAACGGTCGATGGGGCGCCACTTTGCCGAAAGTGCGCCCGACAATTCGATGCGTCCCTTGTCGTAGCCCACAATCGCTTGGTTGCCATCCTGCTTGATGATGTTTTTGTCGGCACTGCGCACCAGATGTTGATGTGCCGATAGGCTGGCGGTAAAGAGCCAACGACGGTCGATGTAGTACTCGGCATCGGCCTGTCCGTAGAAGGTATTGACCGTGCTACGCGAACGTGTCATCACCGCCATGATGCCGTTGCCCAAGTCGCGTTTGTAGTCGTAGGCCATCCAAGTGTGAATGTAGCCTCCCTTCAGTCCTACCTTCCAATTGTCGCGCAAATGGTCCCACGACACCACCGAACGCAATGTCTGCTCGCGTTGGCGATTGTCGAAATCGGTAGCCTCGCCATAGTCGGTTGTCAGCATTGCCAATTCGCGATTTGAGTAGATGTACCAAGCATTGAGCCCTATGCGGTCGCCATGTCCCGAATTGTAGTAGGCCTCCTGCAAGATGTGTAAATCGCGAAAAGCACCGCTACGATTGCACTCGGTGGGATAGTACTGCCCCACAATCTGCATCTGGTCGTTGTAGATGTTCTCCTTCTTGTCGTGATTGCGATAGTGGTAGTCGTTGGGCGACGAGGAGTAGACCACACGCGTTGAACTCTGCCAATGGTCACTGCCGTAGGTAAGACGAGCAAACTCATCGAAGGTGGTAAATGAGCCGATGCCCTGAATATACTGCAACCCTACCCCACGTGTATCAGCGGGCTTCGTTGCAAGTTTCACAACGCCCCCCAATCCCCCTCCGGTTTCGTTGACCGACGAGGTGCCGTGCAACAGCGAAGCATCGTCAATGAAATAGGAAGGAATCATCGAAAAGTCGGTCATGCCCAACATGGGGTTATTGATGCGCATGCCGTTCCAAGTAACTTGTGTGTGCGAGGGCGATGTACCGCGAAATGCCACTGTCGAGAGCGTTGCACGACCATAACTCTTGACAAAGATGGAGGAGTTGAATGTCAGCACATCGGCCATTGAGAGGGCGATATTCTCCTTCAAAACAATGGAGTCGAAGTGTGTCTGTTGTACCCCAATCTCCTTGATGGGGCGCTTTCCTACCACGACCACCTCAGCTATGGGATGCGTTCGCTTGGTCCAATCTGATGTT
>CAYUJP010000039.1:0-5157 GCA_964445055.1 uncultured Alistipes sp. | reverse complement strand
CGCACGGGGATGTGCTCGGCATCGATAGGCATCTGCCAGATGTCATCGTTAATCCAATAGAGTGTGTCGCCCGCACCGTTGATTTGTATCTCGGAGGGGTGGTCACCCATGTTGAAACGGAACTGCTGCTCCACACAAAAGCGCTCGGGGTCGATGCGATAGAGCGAAGGAGCCTCATAGCCATAGGGGCTTCCCTCGTAGCCACCATCGGTCACCGTCCAAAGCTTCTGATTGCAGTCGAGCACCAGCGATGTAGGTTGTATGCCCACGGTCAACTCGCCCACCACCCGGTCACTCTCCGTATCGATTTTCAGAATGCGATTTTGGTATGACCAGCAGTTGACATAGAGGTAGCGACCCACCTGTACCATCTGTTCGGTTGAGCCCGACTCCATAGTCATCGAGGGGCACTCGATGTAGCCCGTCACCTCAAAGCGCTTGGGATTGACTATAAAGATGCGGTTGTCCCACAACTGAGTGATGTAGGCCTTCTCGTCGGAGATAAAATGGATGTATCGTGGAGAGGTAAGGTTGGTGATACGTCCCACCTCGCGAAAATTGTCTAAGTCGATGGCAAAAACCACATGCGAATTGTTGACTACTACCCAGCCCACGTTGTCGCGAATGGTCATCGACTGTGCCACATCGCCCAGTTTCATGCCATTGGCACGGTAGAAGACCTCATTCTCGATTGCACAACTTTCGGGGTCGTAATAGGAGAGAGAGGCGTTGCCATACTGGAAATTGCCCTCGTTGGTGATAAACAACCCCGAGGCAGAGGCGGTAAGTTCCTCGGTGTCACCATAATCCCACTCCATGCAGCCGACAAGCGTCAGGGTTGCCAACGCCAGCGACAAGGTGTGTTGCAGAACTCTTCTCATCGGTTTATTGTTACGCAACAACCGACTGTCCCCCGCGAGGGTGGCAGACGGTTGTCACACGATTATCGTTTTAATTGCGTCGGGACGCTACTCAGCGGCTACATAGTTGCCGGCCTGCATGTCCTCCCATGTAGGGTTATACTTGTTGTTCGCCACATTCCAATTGGCCTTCTCGATGGTCGGGAATGCAGTCTTCAGACCCGAATAGTCGGCCAAGCTACCCATGTAGGTGATGTTCACCGATTGGATAGAGGTTACATCGGCGAAGGCATTGAGTTCGGTGAGTACCATGCTCTTGGCATTGTACGACGAACCGCCACTGAGCGTCAACGTTCCAATCTCGCGTAACGCGGGCATCGAAAGTTGACTGCTCGATGTCACTTTCGATAGGAAGCTCACACTCCATGTCGACACCGACTGCAACTTGGGTGCATCGAGTCCGGCGAACCACGAGCCGCTGACTTTCAGCACATCCATACGCTCCAAATCGGGGAAAGAGAGGGATTGCCCCGCGGTACGGCCGTTGGTCTGCGAGTAGGTGCCTATGTACTTCAGACCGGCAAGAGTGAGAGTTTCATTTTGCGTGTAGTTGGACACCGTGAGGGTTCCATCGATACGATCGGTACCCGGAAAAACAACATCAGCACAAACCTTCGAACCGGCATTGAGGTTGACATCGACCAATGCCCCCTGTTGCACCGTCACCGACGAGAGTATATAGCAAGCAATGATGTCGAGGGTTGGAATGGTCGATAGCTTCGACAAATCGATTGACGAGAGCTGAGTCAGGTAGTAGAGGTAGATTTGCGAACAACTGGAGAGTTTAGGAACATCGAGTTGCTCGATGAGGTAATAACGGAGTTCGAACTTTCCATTGATAGTGGTCAGTGCCGGTAACGAAAGACTGTCGCTGGAACACTTGCCATTGAGGGTGAAGTTTCCACCTACCTGCTCCAACGAGGTCAACTCCACCAAGGCAAGCATAGCTGTCGACGAGTTATCCGAAAGGGTGAAACCACCCCCTACGCGCTGCAACAACGGAGCACGGAAGGTGGTCATCTGCGTAAGGTAGTTTACCGAAAAACTTCCTCCTATCTCGGTAAGATTCAGTAGCAACAAAGTTTTTGCCGACAATAAATAGCCGATGGTGCAATCGCCTCCGACATGTTGCAATGCCTGCAGGTCGATGTTCTCCACAGCCGTAAGGTAGCGCAATGTAAGCGAGCCACCTACTTGTTGCAACTGAGGTAGCTCCACCGCCGAAAGCACCTTGTTGCCGGTCGAGGAGTTGGTACCGGTCTGGATGGTCAAATCGTTGTTGCACTGCTCAAGTGCCGACAGATCTAAGGTCGATAGGTTAGCTCCATCGAGCGTAGCATTGTCGATGGTCTTCAACTGTGGCAGGCTCAGCGTATCCACGGTGGTACTGCAGAGTGTAAGTTGGCCCAAGTTCTGCAACTCGGGACAATTCACTGCCAATGTTTGTGAAGTGGAGAGCACCGTGGAGGTAGTTCCGAGAATCAGACCTCCGGCTGATTGCAATGCGGGAAGAGTAAGTTGCTCGCCGGCATAGTTGCTACCCACAATGATGTTGTAGCGCACCTCACGCAACTTGGTGAGAGACGAGAGGTCACGCACAGGGTCATCGTCAGCAGCTGTCACACCAATGAGTAACGAGCCATCGATAACAGCGCACTGCGAAGCGGCCAACGCCTCAACATCGGCCTGTGTACGCAACGTCACTGTCGAGGCGTGAATGTCGGTGCGAACAACCGTGTAGGTATAGTCGCGCAACGTTTCGTTGTAGGCCATCACACGGAAAAGATGTTCGTTGTCCCAATCGCTGACCGTTGCAGGATCGGGATAGAGAATGGCCTGTTCGCAAAGTTTGTAGGAGGCACTTGCACCACTGAGCACAACATCATCGGATACGGTTACTTCGATGTGGTTGCCTGTGATGGAGGCTTCTACGGTCGAGCCATCCTGCAACGTCAGTGTAAAGGATGAGATATAGTTATCGATACCGTCGAACAGAGGTGTCTGCTCATCGTCGTCGGAACAGCCGACCAACGTCAGAAGGAGCACCGCTGACAACGCAAAATTCAAAATGCGGTTCATTGTCGTATCTATTGTTATTTTCATTATGTTACGCTAATTTGTAAGATTTTGGGAGCTTACTTCTTCAGGTGGTAATCGTAGACACCCAATACCTCGGGAGAGATTTCACCCAGCCAACCACTCTTGGCATTGACTCCGGTCTGCACCTTCACAAAATCGATGTAGCGAAGGTTTGCGGCCTGACCATCGTAGGTCATGGCATTGGAAATCTTGAAGAAGTTGGTAGCATCGCCCTTCAGGCGGTCGACACTGCTGTAGTTGTCGGCATAGCCCCATTCGAAAGAGGGGTTTACCCAGTAGGTTCCGTTGCCCGATTGGTCGTAGTTGTTAGCCGCCAAACGAGTACCGCGCAACGTGTAGCTTGCCGTGCTTACCCAATTGGGATAGTAGTAGTCTTGATTGTGATAGGTGCCCAGATAGTCGACTGTACCACTCTGACCCTGATTATCCTGCCACGACACCGACATGCCCACAGCTTTGGGACGATAGTAGGTGACTGCATAATTTTGCAACGTAGTTGTCTTACCCGTCTCCGAACCACGCAATTCATACCATGTGTCGTTGGGAAGTCCATCGCCATTCTCATCTTGCATCACCCAAACAATGCCCGGTTCCGATGAACCGTCGAAGGAGTTGCCCTGAATGGCAAAGTCGTAGTCGCCACTGTTGTCGATGCTATGGTCGAAACCTACGACGACATAGCCGCCGAAACCACCTAACGAGATGTATGAGTTGCTACTGAGACGTGTCGTAGCATAGGCACAAGCCTCCTCCATGGTGGTAGCCGTGTAGCCCTCATTGATAAATTGTCCGGGGCCGGGCAGATAGGCATAGACAGTGTTCCAATTAGCCTCCGAAGAGGTTGAAGAGGCACGATAGTAACGTCCCTCAGCGGGAGCAACCTCGACGGAAAGTTGTTGCGACGAGGTAGTGTAGGCATTTGTCATGGTGACTACCACCGTATGACTACCCTCAGCGTCAGCTGCAAAAATGTAGGCCGGAGTTTTGGATTGCTGTACCTGCGTTCCATCGACACTCCACGTGTAGGTAGCATCGAATGCATTGGTGATGTCGAATGGCGTAAGTTGCAAAGACCGACCCAAAGAGACGTGATAGGTTGTCTGGTCGAATACCCATGCAAAGGGAAGTTCTTCGGGTGTGCAGACACGAACCGTGAAGGTAATGGAGTCGCTACCATCCTCGTTGGTAGCGGTGAATGTGAGGGTGTGACTACCCTGCTTTTCACCGACAAACAGGTAACTTTGCTCGGAGGATACCGTGGTGTCGTCGAGCGTCCATGTATAGGTGGTGGGGATACTTACTTCGGCCACAATGGGACTAAGTTGCAGGGTTTCGCCTGTCATCAATACAAAACCTTCATCGGCTCCTGCCAACGAGATGTAGGGCGTTTCGAGGTCAACCACATTGATGCAAAGTTCCTCTGTAGCTGTACCATAACGTGTCGATACTTGCAAATCGACATATACCGACCCGATGGCATCGCCGACATAGCTCAACGTAGGCTCTTGACCGACAATTTTGCCATCGATGGTCCAGACGTAGAGTGCCTTGTCGACATTCTCGTAGGTGGGCGTGATTTGTAGCTCACGACCGCTCTTTACGGTGAAGATACCCGTGTCGGTGGAGAGGTGAATCTTCGGACTCTGCGGTGTCGTATCGACAATCACATCGTCCTTGTTGCATGCATTCAGCAGCAACCCTACAGCGAAAGCTACCAACGGTAGCCACATCGCTCTACTCATTCGTGTGTGCATAAATAGACAATATCTGTTCTAAAAAAAATTCACTTTTCAGCGACAGATACCCAACATTCACCCTTTTCAAAGGGGTATGGCCCAAAGTTTCGGAAGAAAGCACACACAGTCGAACGCAACAACGACGTGCAAAGAATCCCATTTTGACCCGAAACCCGCGGGTATAAATCGCATGGCCGAAGGCAGGTCTTCTGACTTGTTCCATCTGTTGCGCCTTCCCAATCGAATAACGACCAGTGGCTAAGAGTGCAACAGACTTTGTAGAACACACAGCAGCAGGTACTGTTCCGGATTCACACCGGATTCCCTTTTCATGTCGGCACCGTCGCAACGACAGCCCGACAACCTTAGGCGTCACAAAGGTAGTATATTTTTTGAATTGT
>CAYUJP010000038.1:8089-12501 GCA_964445055.1 uncultured Alistipes sp. | reverse complement strand
GGCGATTTGTTGGAACTTTTGTCGTTCTGCCAAATCTTGTTATCTTTGTGGTCGTAATAGTCTCTTCAGTCCGATGGCAAGGGCACGAGACGAGTGGAAATCGAAAAAGAGACCTTAGATGTTCAAGACATACCTCCGGCTTCTCGGCTTCGCAAGTCCGATTGGTCGCTACGCTGTACCCTACTTCTGTTATTCGTTGTTGCATGCGATTTTCAACACGTTTAATTACGTGATGATTATTCCGGTCATTCAGGCGATGTTTGACCCTACATTCGACTTTCAACCCCTCTACGAACGGCCTGCGTGGGCACTCTCCGAAACAGCGCTCTACGAGTGGTTGCGTTATCTCTACACCCTGATGTTCGGCACCTACAATCCCCTCTACGTGCTGTCGATGTTAGCCGCAGCAACGGTGCTGATGAACCTGCTGTCGAACACCTTCCGTTACATGGGGGCATGGACCGTGGAGAACATGCGTACACGCACGTTGCAACGGATGCGCAACGAGCTGTTCGACAACGTCATGGGGTTGCACGTAGGTTACTTCAACGAACAGCGCAAGGGCGACATCATGTCGCGCATCACGCAAGATGTCATGGTGGTGCAGTTTTGTGTCACAAACACCCTGCAGGTAGCGTTTCGCGAGCCTTTTCTGATTATCGGCTATCTGATAGCCATGTTTGCCATATCGTGGGAACTCTCGGTGTTCTCCATACTCTTTCTGCCGATTGTGGCACTCATCATCGGTAGCATTGTCAAGCGTCTGCGACACCCCGCCATGCAGAGTCAGCAACGCATGGGCGACATGGTGAGTGTGTTGGATGAGTCGCTTTCGGGGGTAAAACTCATCAAGGGATACAACGCCATGGGGTATATCCGTCGTAAGTTCTACGACATCAATGCCGAGTTCTCGCGGTTGCAATTGGCCATGGCACGACGTCAGCAACTGGCCTCGCCCATGAGCGAATTCATGGGCATCAGCGCAGTGGGTGTCATTCTCGTATTCGGGGGAATGTTGGTGCTCAAAGGGTCGCTCAATGCCGGTGAGTTCATTGCCTTCATCGCCATGTTCTCGCAAATCACACGGCCTGTACGCTCGTTCATCGACCAATTTGCCAACATCAACCAAGGTGTAGCAGCCGGTGAGCGCATCCTCGCACTGTTAGACACCCAAAGTGAGGTGGCCGACCGCGCGGGAGCCACGCCGTTGGAGCGTTTGCAAGAGAGCATCGAATTCCGCAATGTACGCTTTGCATACGACAATAGTCGCACAATTATCGACGGCGTGAACTTCACTATTCGCAAGGGCGAGACCGTGGCCCTGGTCGGGCCTTCGGGGGGAGGTAAGTCGACCCTCAGCGAATTGGTACCGCGGTTCTACGACATACAGGGTGGCGACATTCTCATCGATGGTCGCTCCGTGAAGGAGTACACACAGGAGAGTCTGCGGTCGCACATCAGTGTGGTGGCACAAGATACCATCCTCTTCAACGACACCATCGGCAACAACATTGCCCTCGGTAAGTTGGATGCCACACGCGAGGAGATTGTCGCTGCCGCCAAGGTTGCCAATGCGCATGATTTCATCATGGAGACTGCCCAAGGATATGATACCAACATCGGAGATAGAGGTATGAAGTTGTCGGGCGGACAACGGCAACGGCTCTCGATTGCCCGCGCTGTGCTGAAGAATCCGGAGATACTCATTCTCGATGAGGCTACATCGGCACTCGACACCGAGAGCGAGAAGTTGGTGCAAGAGGCGCTAAACACCCTGTTGCAGGGTCGTACCTCGATTGTCATTGCGCATCGACTCTCGACCATACACAATGCCGACCGCATCATCGTCATCGACCACGGTCGTGTGGCAGAGCAGGGCACACACGAAGAGTTGCTTGCCCAGGGAGGTATCTATGCCAAATTGATACAGATGCAGAGCGTCGATTAAACGTCCTAACTTACGACAACAGCCACCTGCCGAACGGCAGGTGGCTGTTGTTGCATAGGTATCAACACCGGGGAGCGAATCAGAACTCCTCCTTCTTGTAGTTCCAGTTGAGTATCGGTAGCAGGAATGAGACAATCGATGCCCCAATCCAGAAGATTGCGGCCAACGAGAAGTCGTAGGTGCGGATGACTTCGCCCGTAGCACTCAGCGTCTCGGTCATGCGCGAATTGATGAGGTAACCACTCACCACATCTTGCAATCCCGCAGCGGCGTAGGAGGCGACACCCACCACACCCAAAGCGGCACCGGTGGCCTTGCGCGGAACAATGTCGACGGCCATCAATCCTCCGACAAAGCAGATGAGCACACCGATGGCTATGCCGAAGAGTACCATGCTCAGCGCATTGACCCACAAGGCATTGCCTCCATAGATGAAGAGCATCAGCGACAAGGTGTTGAGTACACCGAACAGAAATGCCGGATAGTTGAGGTTTCCATGAAATACCTTCTCGGCAAACCATCCCGACAGCACGGTGCCCAATACACCCAAGATGGTGTTCAGGCCAATGATGGAGATGGCCTGCGTATCGGTGAAACCCTTAGCCTCCTGCAAAAAGAGGATGCCCCAGCCATTGATAGCATAGCGACTTATATACATAAAGGCACTGGCGGCTGCCAGAATCCACACCGCAGGAGTGTGCAATACACGACGCTGTATGTCACGAACCGAACTATCGGCAGTCGAAGCGTGCGAGTTCTCGTGTGCCAGCTCCTCGATGGGAGGCAACCCCTCCGATTCGGGAGTGTCGTGCATCATGTAGACCACAAGCAGAACACCCAACGTACCCGCCAATGCCGAGCCGAAGAAGCCCCACTGCCATCCATAGACAGAGACAACCGAACCGACAAAGAGGAATGAGAGTCCTTCGCCAAAGTTATGACTTGCCGAGAAGAAGCCATAGTAACGACCTCGCTTGTTGAGCGGATACCACCGCGACAGGGAGATGATGGCCGGGGGCGCACCCATCGATTGGCTCCATCCATTCACACCCCACAAGAGGGTGAACACCACTACCAGCACCGTCGATGGAATCCATCCGCCGGTGAAGCCCAATATGCCCATCAGAAGGTTTGCCAATGTGGAGATGATGAGACCCGTGGCCATGAAACGACGGATGTTGCAGTAGTCTGCCACAAAACCATTGATGAACTTTCCCACCGCATAGGCAAAGAGCAGTGCAGAGCCGATGACGCCCAACTGTGCGGAGTCGAACATTCCGCTGTCGATAATCGGTTTCTTCATCACATTGAGGCTGGTACGACACACATAGTAGAGGCTGTAGCCAAAGGTTGCAGCCAAAAAGGTGTGCCAACTCAGTCGATGGTAGAGTTTCCGACGCTCGACATCCGAGAGGTTCAGTTGTGCCTTGGGCTTCGAGATGCGATAGAAATTCGTAATCTTAGAGAACAACACGTTATTGATTTGTTAAAAATGAATAGTCGGCTAATCGTGCAAGCCTCGTCCGCGCAGGTAACTTATCAGCAACTCCGGACGGTCGGTTTGGATGAGGGTAGCTCCTAAGGCGACAACTCGATCATAGGCCTCGATACTCTCTTCGAAAGCGTAGTCGTCGTAGAGCGCACTCTGCTCGCCTCCGCACAACGAGGGCCACAGGGTGTTGACCCACAGTTTGGAACCCTGCTGCAAAATCTGTCGGATGCACGCATCGACCGCAGCATCGGGTCGGTCCCAAGTTATCTCGTAGGCAAGGGGCGTCGTGCCGGAGGTCATATACTCGGCAAAAAGAGCTTGTCCCTGTGGCTTGAGGATGTCGATGACGGGCATATACATCAGATTGTGCGGATGGTTGCGGAATCGAGCCTCGACCGCAGCTACAGGTTTCTTGCCTTTGATGAGGATTTGGTCGGTGACACCCAACTCCTCGGCAATGGCGAGGACCATGTCGTAGTATTCGTATCCCTGGTCGACATTGACCACAATGCGGTCTTTGCAGAGGCTCAAAGCCTCGCGCAATGTGGGTATGCGATAGTGCGTACCTGTTGCGTGGTGCGAGGTACGCAGTCGGCAATTGCAGATGGAGTCGTAGGTCAAATCCGATACCCGGCCCTTGCCGGTGGTGGTACGATCGATTGTGCGGTCGTGCATAAGCACCAGCACACTATCGCGCGTCAGTTTCAGGTCGAGTTCCATGATGTCGACCCCCATGCGGATGACACTCTCAATAGCGCCTAACGAGTTTTCGGGATAGTTGCGCCAATCGCCTCGGTGCGAAGCTACAAGCACTCGATGGGATTGTGGATTGTGAATTTCCGCCGCAATGCTGTCGGCATGAGAGAGCTGTTGCGCCTGCGATGTGTCGCACAACGCCACACAAAGGAGCATCAGCAAAATCGAAAAGTTCTTCATATCTATTGTTGGTTAGCAGTCGTATCGTGCTGCAAG
>CAYUJP010000038.1:0-7989 GCA_964445055.1 uncultured Alistipes sp. | reverse complement strand
CTCGACCGGATATCGTTGTAGGTGCGACGTGCATCCAAAAGTTCCAACAAGGAGCTTTCTCCGCGGCTATAGCCATAGCTCTTTCCCCGGAGGACCATCTGAGCCTGCTCCAGCAGCTGAGCGTTGAACTGCTCGACCTGGTCGCATGCCGAACAATAGGTGTTGTAGGCACGAACCACCTCCGATTGCACCTCGACTTGCGCCTGCTGATATTGCAGTTCCGCCTGATTTGCACGAAGCTGAGCAGCTCGCAACGAGCCTTTGTTTAGATTGGACCACTTCAGAGGGATAGATACTCCCACTGTGACACCGCTGAACTTAGGGGCCGGAGCTATCTCGTTCTTCACCTCGGTATTGTAGTTGTAGCCTACGCTGACATCGAAATCGACACCTCGCTCTTTGTGCTCGAGGTGCAATGCCCGCTGTGCAACCTCCGTGTTCTTCAGAGCAGCGACCAAATCGGAACGACTATCGAGTGCCACCGTGCGCAACTCCCCCAAAGAGCCACAAAACCGACGTTGCAACCACCGCTCATCGGGGAGATAAAGCGTATCTGCCACCGGAACAGCAAATTGAGTGGTAAGGGCATTGCAAGCATTCTGCATCTGGGCATAGGCTTGCAGCATCTCATTGCGACTCACACCGCACTCGATGCGACTTTGCAACAAATCGACCTCCGTAATCCGGCCCAATGCGAAACGGAGGCTGTCGGCAACGACCATCTCGCGTATCTGCTGATAGGAGTCTACGGCAAGGTCGTAGAGCATCCGTTGTTTTGCGACATCGATATAGAGCAACGCCGATTCGGCACGCAACGTGCGCAGATAGTCGTCGAACAAGGCTTCGCTCAGCGCCTGCTCACTCCGTGTCAAGTCGACTCGTGCACGGCGTCTTCCAAAGGCGAAATTCTTGCTCAGCTCGACCGTGACACCCTGACCCATCTGCATCGTGCGATCGTCGTTGTAGGCATATTCGACCGATAATGAGGGGTCGCTGAACACCGCTGCGGCACGAACTTCGGCCTCGGCGATTGAGACATTCAAGCGTTCTGCGGCATAGGGCAGATTTTGGGAGCAGACCCGATGAAAATAGGAGTCGAAGGAGAGGGTCGTTGCAGGTTGCGCCTTCGCGACCGAGGCACACAACATCAATCCTGCAAGTATAAGGTTACGATAGTTTTTCATGATTCTCTGTATTTTGGCTCTTATCCATGGCGCGTCGCTCGACAACGTAATAGAGCACAGGTAGGATGTAGAGTGTAACGATGGTGGCAAACAGCAATCCATAGACGATTACGGTGGCTAACGGCCGCTGCACATCCGAGCCGATACCCGTCGAAAGCGATGCCGGCAGAAGGCCCAAGACTGCTACCGATGCCGTCATCAAGATGGGGCGGAAGCGGTGGCGAGCGCCATCGACTACGAGGGTCTTCAAATCCTTGTCGGAGTTGCGTTTACGCAGGTTGTTGATGTGCGAAATCATGATGACGCCGTTCTGAATGGCCACACCGAAGAGGGCGATGAATCCCACAGCCGACGAGACATTCAACGTCATGGAGCGAATGTTGAGTGCCAACATACCCCCAAACAGAGCCAAGGGGACCACACACATCAGGGTTAAGGCTTGTCGTACATGTCCGGTGACCACAATGAGAAGGAGCAACATGACCGCGAGAGCCAACGGGACGATGAAACCCAATCGGGCATAAGCTCGGTTCTGATTCTCGAACTGGCCTGCCCACTTGAGTTGAATCTGTTCGTGGTCGTAGGTTACCTCACGGTCAATCGCTTGGTTGGCCTCCACAAGGAATTTCGAGAGGTCGACTCCACGCAGATTGACACGCACGGTCATGTGACGATGGTTCATCTCGCGAGTGATGGTACTTGCGCCCAACGTCCGCCGGATGGTTGCCACCTGCGACAGCGGAATCTTAGCACCCGACGAAGAGGTGAGCATCAGCGAGCCAATCTTCTCAGGCGTGTCGCGATAGCTGTCGTTGTAACGACAGATAACATCGTAGGAGCGACTCCCCACAAAGATCTGCGAGATGGATTTTCCGCCAATCGCCAACTCGATGAGTTCGGTCACATCTGATACATTGAGTCCATATTGGGCAATACGCTCACGGTCAACAATGATTTGCAACTGAGGCAGAGGCGGCTCCTGGTCGACAGCCACATCAACAGCACCGGGAATGGTTCGCAGGGTGCGTTCGAGTTGGTTGGCAACCTCCCGCGATGCGTCGAGGTCCTCGCCATAGATTTTAATCGCCAAATCGCTGTGTGCGCCCGCGATTTGGTCCATGACCATGTCGATGATAGGTTGTGAGAAGCCCACGGTCAGTCCCGGAATATGTCGCAGTTGCTCGTCCATAGCCTCAATCAGTTCGGCTTTTGAACGTTTGCTCTTCCATGTATCGTAAGGTTTGAGGCCCACACCACACTCGATGTGCGACAGTGAGAAGCACTCGGCCCCCTCGTCGTCGCGCCCCAACTGAGTCATGACATAGGAGACCTCGTCGAATGTAGAGATTGTATTGCGCAACTCCTCACTGATTTGTTTGGAGCGTTCGATCGACACGCCGGGAGGCAACTGCACCTGAATCCAGATGGAGCCCTCATCCAATGGAGGCAAGAAATCTTTCCCCACGGTGATGCTCAGGATTGCGGCGCCTATCAAGATGGCAACGAAGGGAAGTACCAACCGTCGGGGAGTGTCCAAAATGCGATTGATTTGCGCATGATATCGGGCAGTCAGCCATGCCAACCACCGGTTGGGAACCGGCTTCCGGGGCTTTCGATAGGCCACATAGGCCAATCCCGGAATGAAGAGTAGCGCCACCAACAAGGCCCCTGTCAATGCATAACCTACGGTATAGGCCATCGGGGTGAACATTTTGCGCTCGATATGTTCGAAGGCAAAGAGGGGCATGTAGGCCGTGATGATGATGAGGGTGGAGAAGAGTATCGGACGTGCCACCTCGGAAGCACGCTCAATGACATTCTGCTCGGAGAGCGGCAGCTCCGGCTCCGCTTCGCGTTTCTTGAGAATGGTCTCCATCATGACAATCGCACCATCGACCAAGATACCAAAATCGATTGCCCCCAATGAGAGCAGGTTCGCAGGGATGTCGGTCATGCGCATCAGGATAAAGGCTATCAGCAGGGAGAAGGGGATTGTCACCGCCACCAACAAGGCACCTCGCCAGTTGCGTAAAAAGAGAATCAACACCAGCACCACCAAGAACATTCCCTCGAAGAGTGTATGGGCGACTGTGTGAAGGGTTGTATTTACCAAATCGGTGCGGTCCATGAAGGGGTGGATGTGTACACCTTCGGGCAGGATGTCCCGATTCAGTTCATCAACCGCCTCCTTTACGCCTTCGAGCACGACAGAGGGGTTCTGGTAACGCAACATCTGCACGATGCCCTCTACGCCATCGGTGTAGTCGCGTTCGGCATCGCGGAAGCCGAGTACACCCTTTCGCTCGAGGTTTCCATACTTCAGCGTGCCCAAATCTTTCAGATAGACGGGAATACCCGATTCGTTTTTAATCACGATATTTCCCATATCCTCCAGGTCGCGCAACAGGCCGATGCCTCGAATCACATAACTCAAATCGCCTTGTGACAACATGCTACCACCGGCAGATTGGTTGTTGAGTTCAATCTTCTCGGTGATATCGGACAAGGAGACTCCATACTGATTGAGTTTCAGAGGATCGAGTTCGACCTGATATTGCGTTGTGATGCCGCCAAAGTTGCTCACATCGGCCACACCAATCACCTGCTTCAATCGCGGAATGATGACCCATTTATGCAGGTCGGTCAGTTCGCGCAAGGTGTGGTTTTGGCTCTCCACCACATAGCGATAAATTTCGCCTGTGGGCGATGTCAATGGATTGAGCTCGGGTGTGGCGTCGTATGGTAGCTCCACATCGACCAGGCGGGCTTGAATCTGTTGCCGTGCCCAATAGTCGTCGACACCATCGTCAAAAACCACTATCACGGTCGACAGGCCGAAGGTGTTTTTACTACGCATTACCTTCATGGAGGGCATTCCATTGAGTGCCCGTTCGATGGGTATGCTAATCTGCTGCTCAATCTCCTCGGCAGCCAATCCCGGAACCTGCGTAACCACCTGCACCGTAACATCCGCTATATCGGGATAGGCGTCGATAGCCAGGCGCGTCCAACTCATGTAGCCGATTGCGCCCAACAGCAGAAACAATACGAACATAAAGCTACGCTTATGTATCGCATAGGAAATCAGATGTTTCATTGCTATTTTGCGTCTAACAGGTAAAATCCGCCTCGTACGACCACCGAATCGCCCGCCTCGATGCCACGTTCGATGAGGAAACGATTGTCGTCCGTCGCCACAGCGTCGACCGGCACACGACGATATTGTCCCTCGCCTACCACCTTAAATACAAAACAGCTCTGTTCTTGTTGCAGGACTGCCGTTGTCGGCAAGGCTATCACCTCCGTGTCGCAATCTATCAGATGGACGGAGGCATACATATTGGGTTTCATGCGACCCGCCACATTATCGCATTCGATGAATACCTCTACAGAACGTGTCTGCTCGTCGAGAATCTCCCCGACGTAACAAATTCTTCCGGAGATGCGACAATCGGGTGCCGAGGTCAACGTGATATCGACTTGTTGCAACTTGTCCAACAGCGGAATATCCCGTTCCTTCACAGAGGCCACCACCCACACTTTGCTCAAATCGGCAAGTGTCACCAACGCCTCAGAGTCCTCCTTGACATATTGGCCGATGGTGAGATTGTTGACTACCACCTTTCCGGCGATAGGCGCTCTAACGATGAGCGTACCGCTCAGCGTCACCTCCGAGGCATTGACATGGAACACCTGCAAAGCCGATTTTGCCTCCTCCTCGGCCTGCTGCTTCAAGGTAAATGTCAACTGTGCCTCCTCGACATCCTTGAGCGAGCCCACGCGGTTGGCTTGCAGGTCTTTTGCTCTATTCAAGGCCTTGCGAGCCTGTTCGAGTTCGTGCGCAGCATCCTTGTAGGCACGACACGCATCGGCATAGGTAGCGGAGATGATTTCATAAAGCGGTGCACCGGCCTGTACGGATTGTCCCAACTGGACATACGACCGTACGACACGCCCCGCAAACGGAGAGACCACCTCGGCATAGCGCGAAGGAATGGCACGAACCATGGCGTTGGCAACAAAGTGTTTGCGGTAGAGAGAGGACTCCGCACGTGCGACTTCCAACCGCTCGGCAATGGGTGAGGCATCCGCCACGGTCACTACATCGCCATCGACATGTAGCGAGGCCAACTCTTGGCGATTTGAAGAGTTGCCTCCGCATGCCGACAATAGGCATGCGATACTTATAAAGAAGATATCGTTAATTTTCATTTGCATAAACAGATACTCGCCGACGACACTTCCACACCAAGAGAAGTTTCGCATGCGATGTACAACATTCTATTGTTCCTCCGGAGATATACCCATAGGTATGAAAAGAGGGGAAGAGAATCTTTTAGCAAATGAGAATAGGAGGTGCCCGCAACAGACAGACACACGGTTGGATGATGTCATAGCGCGACCACGGTCGGACAAGAATTCGCCCAAGAAGTTGCAAAACAACTGCGCCCACAACAATACCTCCGACGGTTGTTGTCAGAGAGAATGTAGAGAGGGAGGCGATTGTCAGGCACTGGCCATAGGTGTGTTCGGTATTGTCGGAAAAGGGAAAATTGGGATGGGAATGGGTGACAATACCCCACGAGAAGTGATGTGTATGCAAAAAGAGTGTCGTGTTGCAGTATTGAACTGCAAACAGCACGACCAGGAATAGGCCTAATAGTTTTCGGGACCTCTTTTGCATATGTTTCCGAAACACGAATCTCACCAAACACGGATGAGAGACAGAGATGGGATTGGGATGGATGATGCACCGCTATATGCAACGATAGCCATCTCTACACAGAAATGGCTATCGTTATAGAACTGTGTGCAACGCACTAAAGAGCATTCACATGCAACTGCAAAGCGCTCTTCAAATTGCCAGCCTTGTTCTTGTGGATGATGTTGGTCTTAGCCAACTTGTCCAACATAGCCGAAACCTTGGGGAACAATGCCTCAGCAGCACTCTTCTCGGTGGTGTTACGCAACGCCTTCACGGCATTACGAGCCGTCTTGTGATACAGACGGTTGTGCGCACGCTTGGTTACCGTCTGGCGAATTCGCTTTTTCGATGACTTATGGTTTGCCATACTATTACTTTTTAAATTTTTACTTTACTCTCGTCAATAACCACCGACCTTAGTCGTTTTTGGATAGGTCATGCGACCCGCTCCTGCTCTATCTGTTCACCCGTAAAAGCCCTGCAACCCATCTCCCCGAAGAGCGACAAATCACAGAGACCTCTCGTTGTAGCCCATAGCAGAATCGAACTGCTCTTTCAAGAATGAAAATCTTGCGTCCTAACCGATAGACGAATGGGCCTACTGCGTACTATTTCCGCCCCGTAGCGTACTTTAGCGGTGCAAAGATAAGTAAAAAAGTGGCGCAAACAAAAAATGGCTCATCTTTTTGAGTAATTTTTTTAGAAGCGACACCTCTTTATATCTATTAATGAATTACTATCCAGCAGATTACATCGCACTACCCGCGCACACGAACTTGGCGTTTCTCGGCATCGAACGAAACGATGCCATTTCCGAAAAGGCGTTCAATATGACCACTTTGCACCATCTGTGCCGTAGGCATGACGGGAAGTTGCGGAGCATCGATGAGTGCAATCGAATCGCACATAGTCAAGGCGATATCCAACTCGTGTGTGGAGAAGAGAATGCATCGTTGCGCATCGTGTGCCAACCGACGCAATAGAGTACAGAGTTCGTAGCGATTGGGCATATCGAGGAATGCGGTAGGTTCGTCTAACAACACGATGGGGGTCTGTTGTGCCAACGCTCGTGCAATCATCATACGCTGTGCCTCTCCGTCGGAGAGACGGTCCATGGAGTTATCGGCCAACGCACTCATCCCCACAGCCTCGATGGCCCACGAGACCACCTCGCAATCTGAAGGTTGCAGACGCCCCAACCAGTCGGTATAGGGGGCACGTCCCAACCCTACCACTTCGCGTCCCGTGAGGTTGGCAATACGTACCTTCTCTGTAGTAACAAAACTGACTGTCTGTGCCAATTGCCGGGGCGACAAGCTCTGCAAGGGGCTACCGCACAACCGTATTTCGCCATTCATCGCCGGTTCGAGACCGGCAATGGCGCGCAACAAGGTACTCTTGCCGGTGCCGTTACGTCCCAAGAGCGCCACCAACTCGCCTCCGGCTATCGTAGCATTGACCTTGTCAAGCAGGATGCGCTCGCCGTAGCCCAGCGTCAACTGTCGCAGTTCGATCTGTTTCATACGATACGCTTATTCCGAATGACCACCCACACCACCACCGGAATACCCATCAGTGCCGTAAGTGTATTAACAGGTAGTGCCAGATGTTTCGAGCAGATGTCGCAGAGCAGCAACATCGAAGCACCCATCCCTATCGATGCCGGCATCAAGATGCGGTGGTCGGCACTGGCAAAGAGCATCCGTGCCAAATGGGGTACAGCCAATCCCACAAAGCCGATGGGTCCACAGCACGCTGTCACCGTACCCGACAACAAGGTTGTGGCAAGGAGTATCAGCCGACGCGAATGCACGACATGAAGTCCCATGGTACGCGCATAGTGTTCGCCCAGCAACAGCAAGTTCAACGATTTGACGGCTGCACAAGTCAAGCAAAGTCCCACCGCTACGGCTGTCAGCAACAGCACCAATTGCACCGTGGATACATCGCCCAACGAACCCATTGTCCAAACCACAAAAGATTTCAATGCGGCTTCGTTGCTCAAGTATTGCAACACCTCCACCAACGCACCCACCGCAGAGCCGAACATCATACCGAGAATAAGAATCACCATGATGTCCTTGATACGACGACTCACCG
>CAYUJP010000037.1:0-12725 GCA_964445055.1 uncultured Alistipes sp. | reverse complement strand
ATGGTATGCCGGTGGCTGTATCAAGCTCTACAATCAACCGGATTTCTGTTGGACAACCCACCGGGCATCCTGCTCAATCTATCGGAAGACGACGATTCTGTCCTCTCGTTGGGATAAAACGCTCGTGTAGTCGCATTTTCAACAAAAAAGTTGCCAAATCGGACAGAATTATATAACTTTGTGATACATGTGTTGAAATTGTGATTCCTCTTAAGAAATACCCCTAAATCTGTTTTTATGAAATCTACTGCTCTCAAAGCGGTATTGCCAAGTGTAACGTTGCTCTTGGCAACAAGTTGCGTAGATAGCAACTACGACTTGTCGGATGTTGATACGACCCTGCAAATTCAAGTGACAGAGTTGACGCTGCCTATCAACATCGATGCCATTACCCTGAGTGACATCATCGCTCTCGATGAAGATGACCAAGTTCACGAGGTGACAGACCTTAACGGCAAGTCGTTTTATGCCTTTACCGAAAGCGGCGACTTCAAATCAGACCCCATCTACATCCGGGGTGTCACTGTCGCAGGCCCTCAACTCGAACCCGCGACCCTCTACATCGCCCCGGTTGCAACTACAAATGTTTCGGCAAATGCGGCTATCTCGGATGTACGCTTTGATATCACCGAAATCAATCGCACGTTTGCATATAGCGCCCGCAACGTCGATGCATCGATTGTGGATGTCACCTCGGTAAAGAGCCAACCTTTTGGGTTTACGTTGACTATCAGTATTCCGAGTCTTAGCAGCGTTGCCTCAAAGGCTGTTATCGAGGGTCTCGAAATTCGGCTTATGAAGGGACTCACCGCCACCACCGACGATGGCACTTATGATGCTCGGACCGGTATTTGGAAGATGAATACCTTGAATGTCAGCGGTACTTCGGTTTCGGCAAAGATTACCCTCTCGGCATTCGACCTTGCAGCCGCCGGCATTCGTTTCGATGGCAAGGCGCATTCGCTCGATATTCCCGGCGAATTCACCATTGTGTCGGGCACGTTGGTCCTGACTCCAAAATCTTCGAGTTCGACACCCGAACAATTGACCCTCACAACCCGATACGACCTGCAAGCACTTGATATCAAGTCGGTCAGCGGTCGCGTGCGCTACGCACTCGACGGCATGGGGGTGAATCCCATCTCGCTATCCAATCTTCCCGATTTCTTGGATGAGTATGGCACAAACATCTTTCTGGCAAATCCGCAGCTCTATTTGACCGTAAACAATCCCATTGCAGACTATAGACTCGCCTACCAAACCGGATTGGCGCTCACGGCAAAACGTCCGAGCTTGCCCAACGTGCCCGACTTCACATATGCTACCGCCGAACCTGTTTCGGTTGGATACGACAAGGGGGTTGACGGTCCCTACCATTTCGTACTCGCGCCCCACACCTCAACGGCCGACTTAAACATTCTTGACAGCAGCTACCAGGAGAATCTCACCGGCATCGCGTTCCCCGGTTTGAGCAATATTCTCGCTGTGCCCACGACTTACGAAGAGGCTCGATTGCCCGAAACCATCGAGATTGAACTCACCGACCCACAGATTGTCGAGAGCGATGTGGTCGACTTTGAACTTGGGCAGAGCATCGCGGGCATCAAGGGCTCATACACATTTGTCGCACCCCTTGCACTCGGCGATGGTTCTACGATTGTCTATTCGGGCACGGAAGGGGGTTGGAACGACGAAGATGTCGATGCTATCACCATCACCTCTGTCACCATCACCGCCGATGTCACAAACAGCACACCTCTGGCTACCGAAATCAAGGCTTATCCCCTCGATAAGGAGGGCAATCGCATCGGGGGCGTGACCATCACCGGCACGACCGTCGCAGCGGGTGCTGTCGATGCGCCCGTCACAATCACCATGACGGGCACCATCACACACCTCGATGGAATAAACTATGTGGCTGTACTCAAAGCCGGCTCCGAAGAGGCTCTTAACCCGCAACAGACCCTCTCGCTCAAAAACATCAAAGCGAAAATTTCAGGCAGCTATACCAAAGAATTATAAAATAGGACTATCATGTATTCCATCATAAAGAGAGCGTGGCTGATGTTGGCAGCTACAGCATGCGTTTCGTGGGCACAAGCTCAAAACATGGCATCGGGCTACTTCGTCGATAACAACGACTATCGCTTTGAACTCAACCCTGCACTCGGCAACGAACGTGGTTTCTTCGGAGTTGCATTCAGTAACCTCAATATCGGTTTGCGCGGCAACCTCAATCTCTCGGACTTTGTGTATAATGTGAATGGCAAAACTTGTCTATTCACAAATCCCGGAGTGTCGGCCGATGCGTTTATGAACAATATCGAGAACAAGAATAAGCTCAACGCAACGATGAAAGAGAATCTTCTCTCGGTCGGTTTTAGAGCCTTCGGCGGGTACAACACCTTCAGTGTAAATGCAAATCTCGATGTAAACATGATGTTGCCGCGCGAATTGTTCTCACTGGCCAAAGAGGGAGTCTCAAACCAAACATACGACATCTCGAATCTTCGCGCGTCGGCGCTCAGCTATGCCGAAATCGCGTTGAACCACTCGCACGACATCAAAGCGGTGCCGGGCTTGCGTATCGGTGCTACAGCAAAAATACTTGTAGGTATCGGCAAGGTCGATGCATCCTTCAACAAAGCCGAACTATCCCTTCAAGAGGATTGCTGGTCAGCGGTAACAAATGCCGATGTCTATGCCTCGGTCGCAAATCTCAGTTGCAAGAGCGATGTCAACGAAACCACCGGCCATCCCTATGTTTCGGGAGTAGACCTGAGCAAATTCGGTATAAATGGTATGGGTGCCGCCGTTGACCTTGGTATTGTCTACCAACTCAAAGCGTGGGAGTTCTCGGCGGCATTGCTCGACCTCGGTTTCATACATTGGAAGGAGACCTATCACGCATCGACCAACGGCGACCAATCTATCCGCACCGATGCCTATACGTTTAATGTCGACGGCGATGCTCAGAACAATTTTGACGACGAGATTGACCGTCTTGGCGACGACCTATCGGCACTCTACGAACTCAACGACAACGGCAACATCGGGGGTCGTTCGACGATGCTTGCAGCGACGCTGAATGTTGCGGTGAAATATACCCTTCCTGCGTATAAGAAACTCAACTTCGGATTGCTCGCCACCACACGTTTCGGCACCTACTCATGGAGCGAATGCCGACTCTCGGCAAATATTGCTCCCGCAAAGTGGTTTGCATTGAGCGTTAACGGTGTAACCGGCACCTATGGCACCGGATTCGGTTGGTTGCTCTCGTTGGGGCACAAAGGGCCCAGGCTTCACATCGGCATGGACCGCATGTTTGTAAAACTCGCCAAACAGGGTGTACCCCTCAATTCGAATCTGCAAATGAACTGCGGTATCGATTTCGGATTCTAAGTTCAACGCTAAATCCGAGTGATTTATCGCTGATGGATGCTACTCAAGCAGACGGCGTACCGAGCGTATGCGCACGACACCGTGCATCACACCGTGTGGCAACAACCGACAAAGTGCCACAACTACGCGCGTAATCAGTCCGGGCACAACTCGTCGCTCCCCACGAAACAGCCCGCGAAGAGCTCGCCGAGCCACCGACTGCGGAGTACGCAACACTCCGATGCAACGCAACCGTCGCCGCCACGACTCCGAGAGGCGATAGAATGAGGTGTCGACCGCACCCGGATAGATGGCCACAACGCGTACTCCATCTACTCCCAACTCGGTGTGCAACGCATCGGCCAACGAGCGCACATAAGATTTTGTGGCGGCATAGAGTGCGATGGTGGGATAGGCCATCCACGCTGTTGCCGACGACATGAGCAGGATATATCCACGACCTGCTTGGCACATCAGCGCACCATAGTGACGACAGAGCAATGTGGGGACGGTGCAGTGTAGCGTCACCAGTCGTTCCATATCATCGGCTGATGCCGTCGCGAAACCACCGAAGAGCAACCGTCCGGCATTGCACACCAGCACTTCGACAGACAACTCGGCGGTGCTACGAATCAGCGATGTCACCGCATCGCTTGTCGAGAGGTCGAGACAGAGGGGCAACACCTCCACGCCATAGCGTTGTCGGAGCTGTTCGGCAACAGTGCGGTTCTCGGCATCGCGGTCGCTCACCATCACCAGCGAATAGCCCCGTGCAGCAAGTTCGGTAGCATAAGCTCGACCTATACCTGCCGATGCACCGGTCACCAGTGCATACGAAGACCGGGATGTTGGATTGGACGAGGTTGGGTTCATGGCTGTTTTAGGGGAAAGGGGTTCTTCTTAGAAAAAAGTCAGGGGCTCCCGACGCATCGGAAACCCCTGACTCCTATCAAATACATTACACTACAGACTTACTCCTCAGCTACAACTGTAAACTTAATCGTAGCCTTCACTTCGCGGTGCAACTTAGCCGAAGCCTCGTAGTCACCGACACTCTTCACAGCATCAACGCTGATTGCCTTGCGGTCGACCTCGACCCCTTTGGCAGCCAATGCATCGGCCAACTCAGCAGCCGTCACTGCACCGAAGATCTTACCCTCCTCAGCCTTCTTAACGATGGTCAAAGGCAGATTGGCAATCTTCTCAGCGAGAGCCTGAGCGTCAGCCAAAATCTTGGCATCCTTGTGCGCACGCTGCTTCAAGTTCTCAGCCAATACCTTCTTTGCCGATGCCGTAGCAGCCTTGGCATATCCCTGCGGGATGAGGTAGTTGTTGGCGTAACCCGGTTTTACGTTCACGATATCGTTGGCATAGCCCAACTTCTCGATATCCTTAATCAGAATCACTTCCATGGTCTTCCTCCTCCTAATTATTTCATGCAATCGGTTACGAACGGCAGGATAGCGAGGTGACGAGCACGCTTCACAGCTTGAGCCACCTTCTTTTGGAACTTCTGCGAAGTACCGGTCAAACGACGGGGCAGAATCTTACCCTGCTCGTTGAGGAACTTCTTCAGGAACTCACCGTCCTTGTAATCTACATACTTGATGCCGAGCTTCTTGAAACGGCAGTATTTCTTCTTCTTTACATCGACCGATACCGGATTGAGGTAACGAATCTCCGATGCCTGTGCTTTGTTATCTTGTGCCATGATTACTCCTCCTGCGTTTTGTTTGAAAGTTTTGCACGACGCTTCTCCGAATACTCGACAGCGTACTTGTCCTGCTTGAAGGTCAGGAAACGAATCACGCGCTCGTCACGACGATACTGAGTCTCCAGCGTGTCGACCAGCGAACCCTCGCCTGTGAACTCCATCAGAAAATAGAATCCGGTGGTCTTGTTCTGAATCGGGTAAGCGAGTTTCTTCAAACCCCACTTCTCCACATTCACGAGCTGACCGCCGTTCTCGGTGATAACACCTTGGAATTTGTCAACAACCTCCTGTACCTGTGCATCCGACAGAACCGGTGTGACAATGAAAACGGTTTCGTAATTGTTCATAGTAAATGAATTATTTAAAATATTTTGCCTATTTAGCGTGGCAAAGGTAACACTATTTTGTCGATAAACCAAACATACGCTCTTTTTTAGCGTACAAAATCTGTAAAATTGCGACGTTCGTCACGCCTCTCCACCTCCGCACCTCTTTTCATGCACAGAGCGAGACTCGCGCTTGTCGAATCCCGCCCTGACTGATGGTATGTTCGGCGATTGGGTAGGCCTACTTGTGTGCATCGACCACCTTGCAGATGCGGTCGAATACCTCGTCCATAGTACCCACACCATTTACCTCGGTGTACTTGCCCTGCTTTGCGTAGTAAGCACCTACCACCTCGGTCTGCTCGCGATAGACGCGTATGCGGTTGCGAATTACATCCTCAGAGGCATCGTCGGCACGACCCGAATCCTTGCCACGCAACAGAATGCGACGAACCAACTCCTCCTCGGGCACCTGCATATCGACCATCACGGTCACATCCAGCCCATTCTCTTTGAGAATCTTGTCGAATGCCTCGGCCTGCACGGTGGTGCGCGGGAAGCCATCGAATATGTTTCCCCGAGCCTCGCGATGCTCCGCTACATAGTTGGCAATCATGCCAATCACAATCTCGTCGGGAGCCAGACGGCCCGAACGGATGTACTCCTCCATGCTACGTCCCAGTTCGGTTCCACGTGCTATCTCCGAGCGAATCACCTCACCGGTCGACACATGATTGATTCCATAGTGTTCCTTCAAACGGGCTGCCTGCGTACCTTTGCCGCATCCTGGCGCACCGAATAATACGATATTCAACATAGTTTGTCGTAGTTTTGACGCGACAAAAATAGCGCATTTCCCTGAATCGCACAACGTTTTTAAAAAATAATAATATATCGCTCGCACAGGGCCTCTGGGTCGGATGCAGGAGATGCAGCGGCAGGCGATTGCCTTTCGATGCGACAAAACGGCACAACAATCGTCCGTTTTTTGGATAAACGCCGAAGAATCTCTATTTTTGCATCACTGAATAGGTTAGCTATGGAACAAGGGAAGAGACAAATTGCCGATTTGGGCGAATTTAAACTCATTGACCATCTGACAAAAGAGTTTATCACCTACAATCGCACCACCCTACGCTCGGTGGGCGACGACGCGGCGGTGATTGCCGCAGGGCGCAACGATGCACTCGTGGTGTCGACCGACACGTTGCTCGAGGGGATTGATTTCGATTTGAGTTACTTTCCGCTCAAACATCTCGGCTACAAGGCCGTCACCGTCGGCATCAGCGATGTATTGGCCATGAATGCTCAGCCCGAACAGATTCTTCTCAGCGTAGGCATCTCCGCCAAATTTTCGTTGGAGGCTTTGGAGAGTCTCTACGAAGGGGTGCGCCACGCTTGTCGCGAGCTCTCCATCGACTTGGTGGGAGGCGACACCACGGCTTCGGTCAACGGATTGGCCCTCAATATCACCGCCATCGGGCGTGCTCGTCGTCGGGAGATTGTCTACCGCAAGGGCGCTTCGCCCAACGACCTCATCTGCATTACGGGCAATCTCGGTGCCGCCTACATGGGGTTGCGTCTGCTCGAACGCGAGAAACGCGTATTGCAGGGAGTGCCCTCCGAGCCGCAATTCACCGGTTACGAGTATCTATTGGAGAAGTATCTCAAACCGCGTGCACGTCGCGACATCATCGATGCTATGGCCGATGAAAAGTTCCGTCCCACGGCGATGATTGACCTCTCCGATGGGTTGGCAAGCGATTTGATTCAACTCTGCCACGCCTCCTCGTGCGGAGCACGCATCTACCTCGATCGCATTCCGATTGCACGACAGACCAACCAGTTGGCCGAGGAGATGAACATCAACCCGCTTGTGGCTGCACTCAACGGTGGGCAGGACCACGAGTTGCTCTTCACCGTGCCATTGAGCGAACGCGAACGCATCAGTCGCTTGGGTGGGTGCGATATCATCGGCCACATCACCTCGGCCGACACCGGTTGTTACCTCACTACCCCCGAGGGCAACGACATCAAAATCACCTCACCGGGATTTCCCGAAGGGCTCTGATTGAGTTTCGTGCATACAATCACAAGGCGACGCATCCGTAGCGGATGCGTCGCCTTTGTCTTATAGAGTACCTCTTGTGACCTCTATCGGAGGTCACTTGTCGTCATCATCGTCCAATTCGTCGAAGAATCGCTCACACTCCTTGTCGTTGAGAAACTCCTCGCCCACGATATCGTCATCGTTGTCGTGCCGACGGCGGGATGCGGTATGCCGTTCGGAGAGGATAATTGCCGCTCCTGCTACCACCACCATAATCCAAAAGAGTACACTGTCCATAATCGTTCCGTTTCGTAGAAGGATACCTCCATACAAAAATAGTACATTTATTTGTATTTCAGCATATTTTCAGGCCTCTATTTGAAATTTTGTATCGTCGGTTTCATGGACAACGATACATGAAGCGGACTCAGCGGTTGCCCTTGGCTCGGTTGTGTGTCTTGCACAGCATCTGGCAGTTGTCGAGGGTGGTTGTACCCCCTTTGCTCCATGCGGTGACATGGTCGGCATCCATCTCCGACAACTTGTAGATACGGCTACGGTTGCTACCCTTCGAGAGGCTGCACAGCGGGCAGTTGGAGCGGCCCTTTGCTTTGGCTTTTTGGGTCTGTCGCTCATAGACCACACGTTTCTGCGACTCATCGAAGACCCGTATCTCCAACAATTCGGGATGTTGTTCGCCACCTAACAGAAACTCGTAGATGTCGCGTTTGCGGTGTACGCACACATCGGCAAGCAGTGCTTGTGCGCGTGTGTTCAGTTGTTCGCGGTCGTAGTGTTGCTCGTGATACGACTCGTAGAGTCGTCCCCACTCCAATCCGGCCATGTAGTCGGTCTTTTCGAAGAGTCCCGACACCCAATCGATGACCGAATTGAAGTAGCTCTCCAACTCACGGATGTCGCTCTGCTGCCGATGATGACTCATATATCCGTCGATGGTCAATCCTTGGTGAGCACTAATCCAGCCGAGTGCCACCTCCAGATACTCCTGCCGTTTGACCTCACCGCGAATGTAGTGAGCCCACTTCTGTATTTTAGCGTTCTGCGAATTGCTAAACACCGCCTTGGCAGCTGTCACAAAGGGACCCGAATAGATGGCATTGCGCAACTCCTGTGGTCGCAGTGCGATGCCTACGATGTTGATGGTCTGAAACCACGCCTTGATCTCCGGTTCCTCGCCCTCGCAGATATAAATCGTCAGTTGCGTAGTCAAGATTCGCTCCCGTTGCGTGGCATCCAATCCACTGAAGTAGGTCTCGCGCCCCTCGATTTGTATGGCGAACTTGTTTGTGACAAACCGCCCCAACGAGGTGATGCGTTGCTGTCCGTCAAGCACCTCCAAGTGGCCGTCGGGCGTACGGTTGAAGTAGATGAGCCCTATCGGGTAACGCTTCAAGATGGACTCCACCACTGCCACATCGTGTTGCCCATCGTTGTAGATGTAGTGACGCTGATACTCAGGCTGAATGGTCAACCTGCCATTGAGCCCGAAGAGGCCTCGTCCCTCGAACTCATTGTAGACAAACCCCTTGCATAGGTCGCCAACCGTCCAGTCGGTTTTTAAGGTAACATTCATACTCGCTTTCGTATTAGGATTCTTGCATACATAGGTCGTATCGTGCCATCGATATTCAGCGTGGCTCGGCAATTCCAATCGGAGTATTTCGGGGAGTCACGACGGGTGTAGACCTTCGTTCGATAACCATAGGCATTTCCGCGCTCGGTGATTCCCACAATCTCAAACTGTTCGGGATTGTACTTATCGAGCCACGAGATGGGGACTCCCATCACCCCTTCGTAGTCCGAAGGGATGGCATCGGTGTAGGGCACCTCGATTGCATCGTAGTTGTCGTAGTGCCGATAGCCGACATCTCGCAACTCCTTGTGTTTGCTGAAACGGCAATTCTCCTCCATGGTCATCAGCACCAAAGGCTCGTGCCGACGGCCATGGTCGATATTGGTGAACCACCTGACACCCTTGACTCGGATAAATCTGCGTCCCGAGGCATCGACCCTCCAACCCGCAGCATTCATTGGATAGGTTTCCGGAACTTGGAATTCACGGTCTCCGCTATGGATTGAACTACCCAACCACATTTTATTATTCATAATCAGCGGGAAGGTCTCTTTGTAAGTAATGGCGTTGATGTTTCCGATAATCACAAACTGTTTTTGGCCTGCTACCAACCACGCCAAAAACTCTCGGAAGAGCGAAAAGGGCGGATTGGTCACTATGATGTCGGCCTCGTTGCGATAGCGAGTCACCTCAGAGCTACGGAAATCGCCATCCCCCTCCAAGTAGGTCCACTCGCGGTGGTAACTTTGCCCCGCCTCGTTGCGCTCCATGATGAGCACTCGGCCGCATATTCGTGACTTCTGTTCATCGAACCGGGGCGAGGTTCGCTCCCACTCCGAGAAGATGCCTCCCATCACCATCGACTTGCTGTCGGGAGCATAGCTGGTCGAGATGAGCCGTTTCAGCCCCAGTTCATCGAATTTTGCCTCGAAGAAGCGGGTAAAGTTGCTCCATTCGGGGTCGTCGCACGGCAACAACACCGTCTTTGCGCGAAACACATCGGGATTGTACTCGATGTAGGCGTTGAGTTCTATCTCGATATCGTGAAACTGTGTGTAAAATTCGTCGTTCTTTCCGGCTTTGGCGTTCCGTAGGTTCTCGGTTGGCATAAGGTTCCACGCTGCCGGAATCCCCTCGTCAGCTCTAAGGCAACAAAAAAAGCGCAGGACTCATACCGTCACTCGTCCCACATCTTGAGGCTCTGGCATGGCCCGGTTCAATGGAACAAGCAACGGCAGAGCCTACGCCGTATGATGATGCCCTGCGCCCAAGGGAGCGCCTCCTTGCAGGAGGCACACCCCATCGCACAGGCATGAAACCATACCCATAGGCATCTACCATCACTCCATTCTTGATTGAACCTTTGAAACTGCCAGATTTCAAGATGTCAAGAAAGAGCGCAAGTAAACGCTTTCTAAATTATGTGTGTTCCACACCGCAGGCATAGGGTTGCCCGCAACATGGGAACATTTACAAATTTACGTATTATTTTTGAATTCGTGTCGCTCCTTGCCCAACTATTTTTCCGGACACAATGTGCTGTTTCGCGTACCGACTCGGCGCAGTGGCGGAGGTTGGCGGGAGGAGAATAAAAAAGGTCGACTCCGTCAATGGAATCGACCCTCTCTCTTTTTCGGTTTGCTCTACTCAGCCAACGGCGTCACGCTTACATACGATCTGCCTTCGCGCTTCTTGCAGAATTCAACCGTTCCGTCAACCAATGCGAAAAGTGTGTGGTCCTTGCCCATACCCACGTTCTCACCCGGGTTGTGAACCGTACCCCGCTGACGGACGATAATGTTGCCAGCCTTAGCGAACTGACCACCGAAAAGTTTTACACCGAGTCTCTTGCTTTCAGACTCACGGCCGTTCTTCGAACTACCTACACCCTTTTTGTGTGCCATGTTTCTCTAAATTTAAGGTTATGCAACAATTTCTTCTACCAGGACCTGAGTCAGATACTGACGATGTCCGTTCTGCTTCTGATATCCTGTTCTGCGTTTCTTCTTGAAGACGAGGACCTTGTCATCCCGCAAGTGCTTCAAGATTTTGCACTTCACCGAGGCGCCTTCTACTACAGGTGCGCCCACCTTAACCTGACCGTCGTTGTCTGCAAGCAGGACTTTGTCGAAGCTCACCGACGAGTCTACCTCGCCCGAAAGACGGTGAACATAGAGCTTCCGACCCTTTTCAGCCTTAAACTGCTGACCTGCAATCTCTACTATTACGTACATTTTGTTAAATTATGTAATGATACATAAATTTTAGCTCGCAAATATAGGCATAATTTCCCAATATGCAATCGGTTGTAGAAATTTTTACGTCACAAATTGTGTTTGGTACATTTTTGGCGGAAAGAGCCAACGCCTCACCCATGCGGGACCCGCGTTTCGCACCAAGGCAACGAGGCGAAAAGATATATTGCTTTTGTTTTATAACCAAAATATGCTTATCTTTATCCAACCAATGAAGACCAATACTGTCGGAACCATGCTCAATGAACAGAACAAGAGTTTTCTCTTGACACATACCCTCAATGCCGCCGTGCGTGCCGGTGCCGCCGTCATGGAGATTTACACCCATCGCGATGACTACGACCTATCGAAGTACGAAGGCAACTTCCGCTCCATCACGGCAGCCGACCGTGCTGCTCACGAGGCCATCAAGCGGGCATTGGGGCAGACGCGCATCCCCATTTTGAGCGAAGACGGACGCGAGATGCACTACGAGGAGCGGTGCAATTGGGAACTCTTTTGGTTGGTCGACCCACTCGACGGCACACGTGAATTTATCAACGGCAACAACGAATTCACCATCAACATTGCACTGATGGAGAACAACGTTTGTCAAGCTTCGGCGGTGTATGTTCCCTATCTCGGGCGCATCTACTTTGCGCTACGCGGTCAGGGGTCGTTCCGTTGCGAGCAGGTTGCCCCGGTGGCTGATGCCGCCTTCGCACTCGACGACATCATGCGTCGCGCCGAGCGGTTGCCACTTGCCGACACTCTCCACGACCACCCTATTGTCGCCATATCGCGTTCGCACAACACACCCGAAACCTATGCCCACATCGACGCCTTGCGACAACGCTATCCCTCCTTGGAGGTTATCGAACAGGGGAGTTCCTACAAGTTCTGTCTGCTGGCCGAAGGGTGTGTCGACTACTACGTGCGCACCACCCATACCTACGAATGGGATACCGCTGCCGGTGAACTCATTCTGCACGAGGCGGGAGGCACCCTTGCCACACTTACAGACGGAGCCTCCTTCACCTACAACAAGCCCGATTTGCAAAATCCTTACTTTATCTGTCGGGCGCACAACTGTGCTATCGACTGATTTGTTTTGTTGCATACCGCAAAAAGTACTTCCCTCAATCACAAGGTTGAGGGAAGTATTTTTTTACTCCGAATGAGCGGTTCTACTTATATTCGACCGTTATCGAATAGAGCATGGGCCCTGTTCCATTCGATGACGATGTGGCATCCATAATCGACAGATAACTATTTGCCGAAGTGAAAGTCAATTCGCCCGTCGATGTTTTGCGGCCATTCGTACCTGTGAGAACAGTACTCTCTACTTCACATTTGACTCCACTCTGCACCCCTTGGCTACTGTTGGTGGTAGTTACATAGATTGTGCCTGTTACCGCATTAGTTA
>CAYUJP010000036.1:0-12844 GCA_964445055.1 uncultured Alistipes sp. | reverse complement strand
GCCGACCGTCCATCGCGCTATGCGCATCGCGACGACAACACCGCTGTAGGTGCACCCGAGGAGCGTTCCGCGCGTCCTGCACGTCGTCCCTATGGCGAGAAACCTCGCTTTGGCGGAAACCGTTTCGGCATGAGCAAGCCTGCCGGTAAATTTGGCAAGCGCACCTACGGCGAGGGCGATGCTACATCGGCTCGTCATCGCGACGAACGTGACGACCGTTCAAAACGTTTCGGCACAGAACGCCGTTACGACGATCGCCCCAAGAGCTATCCTCGCTACAACCCCAATACGCAGACGGGCGAGATGCGTCTCAACCGTTTCATTGCACAGTCGGGACTCTGCTCACGTCGCGAGGCCGACAACTACATCCAAGCCGGATTGGTGTCGGTCAATGGCGTTATCGTCACCGAATTGGGTACTAAAGTACAACCTACCGATGAGGTGAAGTTCAACGACAGCCGTGTGGAGGGCGAGAAGAAGGTCTATCTCGTACTCAACAAGCCGAAGGGTTTTGTCACTTCGTTGGAGGACCCTCATGCCGACAAAACAGTGATGGATTTGGTGAAAGGGGCTTGTCAGGAGCGAATCTATCCGGTGGGCCGTCTCGACAAAAACTCGTTGGGATTGCTTCTCTTCACCAACGATGGTGACTTGACTCGTCAGTTGACACACCCCTCCTATCAGAAGAAGAAGATCTACCAAGTGTCGCTGGATAAGCCGCTGACGCGTGCCGACATGGATCGTATTGCCGAGGGCATTGTTCTGGAGGATGGCGAGATACATGCCGACGAGATAGCCTATGTGGGCGAGGAGAAAACCGACGTGGGCATTGAAATTCACTCGGGACGTAATCGTATAGTGCGTCGTATCTTCGAGTCTCTGGGTTACTCTGTGCGCAAACTCGACCGCGTCTATTATGCCGGTCTGACGAAGAAAAATCTCAAACGAGGCGAGTGGCGCTTCCTTACCAAAGAGGAGGTAATTCGCCTGAAGAATGGTCAATACGAGTAGTCGCGCTCTGTTACGACTGCTTGACAATCAGATAGCTCCTCAACTCACGGTTGAGGAGCTTCTCTTTTCCTCCGGTCAGATGGTCGAGCAAGGCATGAAATCGCACCGAATGGTCGTGATACACGGTGTGACACAACTCATGCAGAATCACAAAATCGCGTAGGTGTTCGGGCAACATTTCAAGATAGAGACTCAGCGTGATGTGGTTGTTCAAACTACAAGACCCCCATTTTGACCGTGTGGCACGCACACTCACCTGTGCATAGTGCAACCCGCATGCTGCCGACAGTCGCGCAATCCGTTGTGGCAAATTTATCTTTGCTTGGCGTCGCAACACCTCTAGGTCCGGTGGTGCAAGGAGCTTTTTTTGTGCGCTACGTTGTTTGATACGTTCTCGTGCTCCGTCAATCCACGCCCGATGACTCTCCATAAAGGCGAGTGCTTGTCGTTGGGTTGTACCAAAAGGGTAGCTCAGCCGCACTTGCCCCGTAGCACGCACCGATAGGGTGATGCGTCGCGCCCGCAACGTCTGTGCAAGAATCACCTCGCCGAATTCGCTGTCTGTAAACCGCTGCTCCATAACCTTGTCACTATTCCGGTGTAGATGGCTTTGCGCTCACATCCTCTGCCGTTGGGTTTGTCGCCACATCGGTATCCTCGTCGCCACATACCGTCTCTCCCACCTCCTCTGTGGGCGCCGTCAGATAGACACAGTCTGTAAATGGTCGCTCGGCACGCAGGAAGGGAACATAGCAAAAGACAGCAAACAGCAGACAAGCAAGAACCGTCACTCCGTAGTAGTTACGCCTCCACCGGAAGTAGGCATATCCTGTTGTCAACACCACACCATACACCAAGGTGTAGTCGTGCAGAAGCGAGACCTCTCTGATGGCTACATCCATTCCAAACGCTACCCAGAAGAGTACGATGAGTGGAAAAATCACCGAGCACCCATGTTGATAGAATTTGTTATATAGGGCAAAGGTCCGCACAACATAGCGTTGCAACGCGTGCAATACCATTACCGCCACGCCATAGCCGAAAACAAGCGTACAGATATCCACATCGGGTTGCTCCCATCGTGTGATGGCTCGTAACAGAAAGGCGTAGAGAATGCCGGTGTAGATGAGCAGTGCCGGCGTGAGTATGTAGTTGCTTAGAAGTGTGAAGAGACGACCGGGTTGAGGTGTCTCTTTCAAGGTGCGGCCCAAAAACAGAAGATAGCCACCTACAAGAAGCAGACTGCTCCATCTTCCCACCTCATCCATGATTTTATAGAGACAATCTATGTCGAAGATAATCTCCAATGCCCAACCGATGCTCGCCACTGTCGCCGCTACTACTACCAAGACGACAAGGCTACACAGCAATGCCTTTGTATAGCCTATAGCCTCATCGACGAAGTTGCTGTTTGAAGTGGTACCTCGTGCCAACAACACCGCTAAGGGCAACACCACCCAGCAACTCAGCTGATGTGCTGTAGTGTAAATCCACGACTCCAACCAAGAGCCCCATGTGAGGGGAACCAATAGGAGGGTAGCCCAGTAGAGAACCCGCCAACATCGAGATTGCCCGATAGCGTGTGAAAGTAATAGTATAGTAGGCCAAAATAGCAACGACGTATCTGTAGATAGCGCCGGAAACTGCCACAATACACAGCCGTAGCATGCAAGCAGCATCTCCACAGGATGATGTTGCACCACCGTCCAAAGTTGACGGTAGCTCTCTCGCAACAAATCGTATTTCATGATAGTTTAAGGTGAAAGGTTAGGTCAGGTTATTCGGCATTGCCAATGCGTTGGCGCACCACTTCAAAGAGCATCACCGCTGCTGCTGCCGATACATTGAGCGACTCGATGTGGCCAATCAGCGGAATCGCCAACTGCTCATCGCAGAGCTTCAACACCTCGCGCGAGATACCTGTCTCCTCTGAACCCATCACAATGACGGTGGGACGGCGCAAATCTGCATCGTATAGCAACTTGCGACTCTTCTCCGATGCTGCAACCACTTGATAACCTTCGTTTTGCAGAGCCTTCAGCGTGTTGCGAATCGATCCTACACGACATACGGGAATGCAGGTGAGTGCGCCGGCCGATGCACGCATCGCCTCGGCATTTACCGGTGCTGAATTCTTCAAGGGAGCAATGAGCCCGTGGGCACCGGCACACTCTGCTGAGCGCGCGATAGCACCAAAATTCCGCACGTCGGTCACCCCATCGAACACCACCAACAGGGGCGTCTCATCATCGGGTATCCGTTCGCGAATCTCATCTAAAGTCACATAAGCAATTTCGGCAATCTGTGCTACAGCGCCCTGATGGTTGCCTCTCACCAACCGATTGAGTTTTTCGATAGGTACCTCCTGGATGCGCACATGGTGACGTACACACAAGTCGCGCAGGTCACTCATCAACTGCCCCTCTGCCCCTTTGCGTAGGTAGAGTTTCTCTATTTGCTTTCCCGCTTCGATGGCCTCCACAATCGGGCGGATGCCGAAAATCAGATTCTTATCCATGGTTTTGTCTCTTTATTCGGTTTATGCTTGCTCTGTAATCTCCAACTCATACGAGGCCTTCTCCCACTCGTGCATGAGATGGTCGTAGCGACCCTTCAACTCTTCGTAAGCCTTGAACTCCGTCTCGTCGTAGGTGCTACTGTTGGCAAATCGTTGGTCGTAGTCGGCAATCTGTTGCTCCACTTGGGCAAGTTCTGCCTCGATGCGCTCCACGGCCTTGCGCAACTTGCGGAGCAACTTCTCTTGCTCCTTCTTCTGCTCGTAGCTGAGTTTGGGTGCTACAACCTCCTTGGTGGGGGTGGTGGCAACAGGGGCTTTGCGCTCTACCTCGCGCAACGACTCCAATTTGCGTTTCTCCAAAAAATAATAGATGCCTCCCAAGTACTCGGTTACACCGCCATCGCGGAACTCGTAGACCTTCTCCACCAGGTCATCCAGAAACTCGCGGTCGTGCGACACCACCACCACTGTGCCATCGTAACGTTGTATGGCACGTTTCAAGATATCTTTTGAACGCATATCCATGTGGTTGGTAGGCTCATCGAGTACCAACAGATTGTAGGGTTCGAGCATCAGACGTGCCATCGCCAAACGCGACCGCTCACCGCCCGAAAGTACCTTCACCTTCTTGTCAATCTCCTCTCCACGGAAGAGAAAAGCCCCCAAGATATCGCGCAGTCGGGTGCGAATATCGCCCACAGCCACGCGGTCCAGCGTGTCGAACACCGTGAACTCTCCATCCATCAGGTCATCTTGATTCTGCGCATAGTAACCTACGTGTACATTTGCTCCCAAACGTATCGACCCTTCGGTGGGGGTGAGTTGTCCGATGAGCATGCGAGCAAAGGTAGTCTTGCCCTCTCCGTTGCGTCCCACCAAGGCAATCTTCTGCCCACGTTCGATGATGATGTTTGCGCCCGAGAAGACATGCTTGTTGCCAAACGACATTCCGGCCTCTTTTACCTCGGCAACAATCTGCCCCGAGCGAGGTGCCGGTGGAAATTTGATATTCAGGGTTGCTGCATCTTCCTCGTCGACTTCAATGCGGTCGATGCGCTCCAACTGTTTGATGCGTGACTGCACTTGGTTCGATTTGGTCGGTTTGTAGCGAAACTTCTCGATAAACTCTTCCGTCTTCTCGATGAGACGTTGCTGATTCTCGTAGGCGGCCATCTGCTGTGCGCGACGCTCTGCACGCAACGTTACAAATTTCGAATAGGGCACTTTGTAATCGTAAATCTTTCCTAACGAGAGTTCTATCGTGCGTGTGGTGACATTGTCCAAGAAAGCACGGTCGTGCGAGATGACCAACACAGCACCGTTGTAGCTACGCAGATACTCCTCCAACCACTGTATCGACTCAATATCAAGATGGTTGGTGGGCTCATCAAGCAGAAAGATGGAGGGACGTCGCAACAGCAACTTCGCCAACTCAATGCGCATACGCCAACCTCCCGAGAACTCCGATGTGGCGCGGTAAAAGTCCGACCGCTTGAATCCCAACCCCAATAGGGTCTTCTCAATATCAGCATCGCGTGTTTCGCCACCTAATATGTGAAAATGATCTTGGGCATCGTTGAGCCGGTGAAGTAACGCTTCGTAGCTTGCCGATTCGTAGTCGGTACGCTCGGCAATCTGTTGCGTGAGCGTTGCAATCTCCGCTTCGAGGGCCAGCACCTCTGTGAAGGCACTGGCAGTCTCTTCCAATAGAGTTGTGGTGTCTGCCACCTTCATCTGCTGAGGTAGATAGCCCACCGTACAAGCTCCATTTTTTGATACAGCGCCCGATGTGGGTTGTTGTTCTCCGACGATGAGCTTGAGCAGGGTACTCTTTCCTGCTCCGTTCTTTCCTACCAGACCGATGCGATCCTTCGGATTTATCAGAAACGATATGTTGTCAAACAGCGTCCAACCGCCGTAACTTACCGTAAGGTTATCCAGTGATATCATTCGTACAAAAAAAATTCGCGCTGTCGTAGGTTGTGGCAACGCGATGACGGGATGTTACAATTCAAGCATCCGTTTAATCTCGGCTTGGGGATCGTCTGCGCCAAACACGCTACTTCCCGCTACCAACACTTCGGCACCTGCCTCGAAGATGCGTCGAGCATTGAGCGTGGAGATGCCACCATCGACTTCGATGAGCGTCTTAGCACCACATGCATCAATGATGTGTCGCAATGACTGAATCTTCTCTATGGAGGTTTCTATAAACTTTTGTCCACCAAATCCGGGTTCTACACTCATCACCAACACCAAATCGACCTGTTCAATGAGGTCGCGCAACACCTCAACTGAGGTGGCTGGTTTGATAGAGATGCCCACTTTTGCTCCGCCTTTGCGAATCTGCTCAATACAGAGCCGTGCCGAATTGGTGGCCTCGTAGTGAAAAGTTACGAGGTCGGCTCCTGCCTCGACAAAACGTGCCACATACCGTTCAGGCTCGGTAATCATCAGATGTACATCCAACAGCTTGTCAGTAGCCTTGCGAATGGCTTTGAGTACCGGAAATCCAAATGAGATGTTGGGGACAAACACTCCGTCCATGACATCGATGTGTACCCACTGAGCAGCGCTCTTATCCACCATGCGGGTGTCGCGGTCGAGATGCCCGAAATCTGCAGAGAGCATGGAGGGAGCTATGATATGTTCCATAATCAAACTTTATGCTTAAGCGACGACAAAGTTACACATAAAAAATTGATATTCCACACGAAAGTCGACGACTCTCTTGGGGTTCAATGCTTTTTCTTGAGGGACGTGCTGTGACGAGATATTAGCGAGCGAAAAGCAACAATTTGCCCCCTTTTTATGAGATTTTATTTGCGAGTGTTGCTCCGAATCGCTACATTTGCTCCTACTATGGAACAGGGTTTGATGATGGCGTGTCTGCTACTTTTGGTAGCATGCGCAGGATGTTTGATACAGTGGTTTCGATCGAAGAGTCGCGTGTCGGCGTTGGAGGTCGAGCGCGATGCGGTTGCGCGTCAACTGACACAAGAGCAACAACGTACCGAGCAGGTGCAACAAGTGGCACATCAGCAGGAGCAGACGCTACGTGCCGAGTTGGCACAGCAACAACAGCAGTTGCAAACACTCATTGCCGAAAAGACACGTGCCACCACCGAGTTGGCAGCGCTCCACGAACAGTTTGCACAACGCGAAGCTGCCGAAGAACAGTTGCGTGCACAGTTTCGCAACCTCTCAAACGACCTGCTCAACGAGCAAAGCAATCACTTCAAGCGTACTAATAGCGAGGCTATGGAGCAACTATTGCGTCCTCTTCGCGAAAACATTACCCAATTTAGCAACCGCATCGAGACCATCTATGCTACCGAACGCGAACAGCAAGGAGCCTTGAAGAACGAGTTGAAGAACCTCATGGAGCTCAATCAACGCATCACCACCGAGACCACCAACCTCACCCAGGCCCTCAAGGGTAATTCGAAGGTGCAGGGCGATTGGGGCGAAATGCTACTGGACACCATCCTTTCAAGTACCGATTTGGTGGAAGGGGTACACTACGAGTTACAGGCCAACTTCAAGGACGATGAACACAACAACCTCCGTCCCGATGTTGTGTTGAAACTCCCGGAGAAGAAACGCATCGTCATTGATGCCAAGGTGTCGCTTACCGCCTATGCCGAATGGTGCGCTACGGACGACGCTACGGCACGCAACTCACTCATGGAGGCGCATCTTGCCTCTGTGCGTAAGCATGTCAATGAGTTGAGCACCAAAAAATACCAACAGCTGGTCGATTCACCCGACTTCGTGGTGATGTTCATCCCCAACGAACCGGCCTTTCTGGTAGCTTTGCAACACGACAACACCATTTGGAGCGAAGCCTACAAGAAGAAGGTCATCATCTCATCTCCGACCAATCTCTTCGCCATCCTCAAACTTGTCGATGATTTGTGGCGTCGCAACGACCGATTCCTCAATCAAGAGGAGATTATCAAACGAGCCACAATCCTTTTCGAACAGTTGGTCAACTTCACCTCATCGCTTCAGGGGGTGGGGGCGTCACTCGACCAAGCACGTGCCAAGTACGACGAGGCACTCAAACGCCTCTGCACCGGCCGTAACAACATCGTGCGCCAAGGCGAACGACTTCGTATGTTGGGCTTGACGCCTACCAAGCAATTTTCGCAACAACTCCTCGATGCTACGGACGACCTCCCCGATGACAACACACAGTCCTCACTTCCATCGAATAGCTCCGACCCTGCTTAACACCTTGTAGGGTGAGACGTAGAGCCTTTGGAGACCGATGCCGAAAAGATGAAAACTGATGCTATCCTGCGTAGCTATGCATTCCCCCAAGCAGATAGTTCACGCCAAAATAGGTAATCAGCACGGCCAAAAATGCACACGTCACATAGCCGTGGAAAAAACAATCCCTCCGAAAGATGACAAGCGATGTTTGGTGCAATGGAATGGCATAGACGAATAGGGTGATTAGAGCCCAAGTCTCTTTGGGGTCCCAACTCCAATAGCAACCCCATGATTGATTGGCCCAGATAGCACCGACGAAGATACCTCCGGCAAGTAGAAATAGTGCAGGGTAGAGCATCAAGTTGCTCACCGTGCGTAGCCTACGTACAACCTCGCTGCGACGATGCAGTAGGAGCGCAGTTACGCCATTGAGCGCAATCGACATCAGCAGTGCATACGAAATCATAATCACAGCGACATGTATGCAGAGTAGTGGCGAATGAAGCACCGGCATCAATGCCGTGATGGCGGGATTGCTCTCGCCCATGCCCGCCACCAACATGGCAAATCCGGCAATGAGAAATCCTCCGGCTGTTGCAAACAAACCGAGATGTCGGCGCATGAACAACGACATCAGGAGTGCGCACCATGCCAACAGTTGCATCACTTCAAAACCATTCGACAAGGGCAAATGGTTGCTGGCAACAGCCCGTACGACGAGCAACATTGTCACGTAGCAGAGTGCCAATAGGGTGCCAATGTGTCCCAAGCAGGTGTAACGCACAGATGTGGGGTGTAGAAGTTGTCGTAATACAATCCCATAAGCCATGCAACCCAACAGCAGCAACACCATGGCTGCAAGGGTAGCCGAAGGGAGCCTGTTGTATAGCTTCTCCGCACGAAATCGAACATCCGATGGTAGATTCTCCCGGCCTACAACCTTCTGCTGATAGCGCTTTATCTGTCGAAAGAGGTCGATGACTTCATCGTCCTTCCCTTCATAGAGATGTTGTGCAATCAAATTCAGACTTTTGCGAATGAAAATCCACTGTTGTTCATCAAGGGTTGTGGGTAGTTTATCCGTTGGCGAGTACCACGTTGTCGAGGTAATTGGGTAGATGGTAAGTGCAGCCCCTGTAGCTACCGTACTGATGAGGTTCAATTGCTCGTTGGCTGCCGCTGCTCCCTTGCTGTCAATCTGCTCGAGTCGATACCCCGATGTTGTAAAGAAATCTTGTAGTGAGGCTCGACTCCCGTCAATTCCAAGTCGCCTACGCGTTTCAGCATCCTTGATGCGACACAACGGTTCAGCCTTCCAATCATCGTAATAGAAGAGCCAACCGGCGACTACCTGCACTGCCGACAATCCTTTGTAGGAGGTCTTTCCGGACAATTTGAGCAAAAAGTCGTGAGCAAAACTCTCAAGGGGACAGATGCGTCCGTTGTAGTAGATATAGATATCACCCATCGATGCCGCTACCTCGCTCGATACGGTGTGCGGTGTGGGGACGTGTGACGCACTGTGAACCTGCGTTACCGTGCAAAAACAGAGTAATCCGGCCAATGGGACGAGTCGCAACGACCGATAGAGGCTTCGTCGCTGAAAGAAAAAGAGACACATCGATAGCAACAACAACCCGTATCCTGTGTAGGTGATGCCGATACCATAAGGATCGTAAGCAATCAGCAACGTGGCTCCTTGCAGATCGCTGTCATAGGTCGATGGATAGAATCTATAGCCTTGATAACGCACAATGCGATTCATACTGACACATCTCGTAGTATCGTCCGAGAGTCGTAGCGTGCTGATGTAGTCCATCGGTGACTGTGTACCGGGGTAGTAGCTGATTGCAAAGTCGTGAAGTGCCACCTCAAAGGGTAGCTGTGCCGTTGCATGGTGTGAGTCGATGTAGGTGTGTTGTGCCGCCTCATTCATACGCAGATGAATACTCCCTTGGCGTGCGGTGAAGTGTGTGACGATGGCTCCCATCCCGATGACTACAAAAGCAAGGTGAAGCAATAGCGTAGCTATCCCCATGTTCTTGCGCCGTTGCACGATGTAATAGAGTGCCGATACGCCCAGCAATCCCCATCCTGCAAGGGTGAGCGGAGCCGTGTAAACATGGTCGTGTGCTACATCGCTTCCGTAATATAACTCAATGATAGTTGCCCCGATGAGGACAACTATCATGAGTAAAAGTGTGCCGAATGCTAACTTACGTACCATCTATTAAATTGCGTCAATAAATGCACAGATGGCATTACGTTCTTCGCGACTAAGTTTGCGGTATTGCTCCACGGCATGTCGTGCATCGCTCTTTGTCGATACGCCGTGCCACATGATGGCCTCGTTTACGGTGCGAGCTCTACAGTCGTGCATGCGGTCAGCCGTCGATGACCCCGTACATTTTTGGTGTAGACCGCGTCCCCAGAGAGGTGTAGTGCGACACCATCCTCCTCGTATGTCGTTGGTCATACACAATTTGTGTTGTACCATATCTGTGTAGGGCCAAATCGTTTGATAGGGGTATCGGGGCAACTCTGTGCCGTTGAAGAATTTTGCAGGGTCGACAATCTCATCTGCACCGGTTTGCCACGAGGGACGATGACAGTAGGCGCAACCAATCTGCTCAAACAGCTCTTTGCCCTGTTGCACCTCTTCGCTGTCGATGTTACGCACAGCGGGAACAGCCAATCCACGATGCCACACCATGAAATCGATATACTCCTGGTCGGTCATCTCCACGGGAAGATCTTTGGCCGTGAGATACGATTTTATGCGGCTCTCCATACTCCCTTCCCACCATGTGGCGTGTTCGTGTTGTGGGTCAATCTGAGCGATGTACTCTGCAAAGCCTGCCTGCACATCGGGGTCTTTGGCTGAATATTCGGCGTAGGTCCCAGCCGAGTCGAGATAGTGATAGCGACGGTCAGAACGGGTTACGTTGGTGATGTTCCAGATAGCGTTTGCACCTGCGGCATCCTGCAACGGTCCGCGCGAGAGTGCATAGGTGAAGCGTCGTGCATACTTTGTGCCATCGCCTTGTGCACTATTGGCGTACATACTTACCCACTCCCCATTGGCAAAGAAAGAGGGGTTGAGTCCATTCTGCATATACCCATCGTTCTGTTCCAACGTGTATTGTGCTTTTAAATCTGCCTCATCGATGGCATCCAACAACCCGGTGCCGTAGATACCGATGGTACTCTCCAATTTCACTGCATAGTTGCCCAAGTTCCGAAATCCTTGATTGTAGACATAGATTGCCTCCTTAGGCATGCTAACTTCGGGGTAGATGAGTTCGTAGGTGTCGCCATCGGGGAACGTATTGCCCCATTCGTCAGTTTGGTTCAGCCACTTTACCGTGATTAACGATTCATCGACTGGCGCTTTGAAAGGGGCTACGGCGTGACTTTGTGGCATGCCGGCAAGCCAAGTGACATATCCCTCTGTATCGGGATTGTAGACCACAAGCAGACAGCCATTTCCGATTTCGTTGGTCTCGAAGGCTCCTTCTCCAACCCGTTTGCCGTGTCCATATCCGGGGTGACAGTGTAGGCACGAAGTACGCACATAGGCAGGGCCTAATCCCGACCGAACACCCGAAGTGTTGGCCATGAAAGGCTTCTCAAACAATGCCTCGCCATTCTTGAACGATTGATACATGCCTGCTTGTTCAACAGCCGGTGTAGGTTGCTCGTAGGCGTTTGATGTCGATAGATAGGAGGTTCCTAATTGACCTCCTGCATAGTACCATGCCGGTTTGGTTGCAGGGGTCACCTCTTCACCGGCTCCCTGTTCTGCAGTGTCGTTGCTACACGCTACCGACCACAGCAACACACTGGCAACGAATAAATACCGATTTTTCATGATGTGTTTATTATTGCTTTGCGAGTTGTGTCATTACCTCATTCAGAATCGTCTGAAGTTCATTGCAAGCCTCAATTGCATTTGCGGCTTCACCTCCTGTAGCGTTTTTGGCGAAGGGCTCGGGAATCGTGCCGATGACCGTGATGGTGTTCTCAATGGCGTTGCGTACACGGGTGTCGAGGTTGCTGTTCTGACTCTTGATATAGTCCGAAAGTGAGGCATCCGAGGATTTCGAACCACAGTAAGCATGTTGCACCGAACGGATGTTGTCCTGAAAATCCTCAATCGAATTGAGCGAATAGGGCGATTCGATGTAGTTGCGATCGTCTACGGTCGAACCCATGTGCGGTCGGCCGATTTTGGTGTTGCCCACCTCATCTACAATGTCAATACATCCTTGGATAATCTCTTCAACAGCCTCTTGGTAGGTCTTGAAACGCGAACCTGCTTGTCCGGCGTTTATCATCATCCAACCATAGTTGTCGTTATATCCAAGTTCTGCCTCCTCCAACAATTGTTGTTTTTGCTCACTGATGGCATCATCTCCGGCCCAGCACGACTCTAATAGCACGCACTGATTGCGCAAATCTTCAGCCACGGCCACCAAGTAGTCCAACTCTTCGGCTGTGTATGTCGTTGTTGCGTGCGATTTCGATTGAGTATCGTTGTCGGTGAGCTCAAAAAGCACATACTCTATTGCGTGAAATCCCAACAATCCATATCCGCCATGATTCTCTACACTCCAATTCTTTCCGGCACGTATGTCGGCAAGCAGGGCATCCATCGCGCTCTTATCCAAGGGCCACGAGTCGATGTGGGGGTCTATGTTGTGGTCAGAGGCCGGACCATAGAGAAAAGCCTCCGAGAGCTCCCAACTCTTGCGCGAGGCTTTCCAATAGTTCCCTGCCGTCACAATGTCGGCATCGGTCAATGTTCCCTTGTCGAACTTTTCGCGTATCGTAACACACTGGTCGTAGAGCAGTATGGCATTGTCTGCCATATCCTCGTAGGTCGGAATCACCGTATGGTTTACATAGGGTTTCACTGCCGCCTTAAAGGTAGCCTCTTTTTCCGACAGCTCTGCATCCGAAGAGCTATCCTCCGAACACGACACCACGCTCACACTAAACAATGCTCCCAAAATTACTGCGGAGCAGCTCTTGAAAAAAATCTTCGTCATATCTCTATTTTTTTGATAGGTTGCTATTTACAAAAAGAATCCAGAG
>CAYUJP010000035.1:0-13067 GCA_964445055.1 uncultured Alistipes sp. | reverse complement strand
CTGAGGGAACACGTACATCCAAGGGACGCGCCATTCAAAATGTCATCCAGATTGAACCCGACGACAAAGTCCGTGCCTACATCAATGTCAAGCGATTGGACGATGCCGAATTCGTGCAGAACAACTTCATCGTCATGTGTACCAAGCAAGGTACCATCAAAAAGACCTGTCTGGAGGCCTATTCGCGTCCGCGTAGCATCGGTGTCAATGCCATTGTCATTCGCGAGGGCGACGAGTTGATTGATGCCATGCTCACCAGTGGCAATGCCGAGATTCTGATTGCCGCACGCGAGGGTAAAGCCATTCGTTTCAACGAGCAAACCGTGCGTCCTATCGGTCGTGTCGGTGCAGGTGTCCGAGGCATCTCTCTCGACGAGGGCGACGAGGTGGTCGGCATGATTTGCATGGAACCCCATGCCGGGCAAGATGTCCTTGTCCTCAGCGAGAACGGTTATGGCAAGCGTACCGATTTGGACGAGTACCGTATCACAAACCGTGGTGGTAAGGGTGTTAAGACCATCAACATCACCGAGAAGACGGGCAAACTTGTCTCCATGCAGGCGGTCAACGACCAAAACGACTTGATGATTATCACCCGTTCGGGATTGACCATCCGTACCGCTGTGTCGCAAGTCCGTTTGGCGGGACGTGCTACGCAGGGTGTGCGCATCATCAACTTGCGCGATGGCGATGCGATAGCCTCTGTTACGGCAGTTCCGGCAGCCGAAGAGGAATCGGCGGAAACCGAGACACCGACAATCGATACCGATACCACCTCTACCGAGGCACCTACTGTCGACGAGGTGACAACACCCGATACGACTGAAAACAACGAATAGCGAACAAGAATCTAATTTACACAACTATGAAAAAATTCATTTTGATGGCTGCAACCGTTGCGTTGTTGGCTGTCCCCACTGCCCAGGCGCAGAAAGTGAATAAGGAGGCAACATTGGCAGAGTTGGCAAAAGCCGATGCTGACGTTGAAAATCCCAAGAAGAACACCAAAGCGGCCACTTGGATTGCACGTGGTAAGGCCTACTACAAGGCTGCATCCGAACCTACTAAGGACCTCTTTGCTCCCATGGAGAAGACCTTGCTTAAGCTCTCTGTGGGTGACCCCAAAACGACCGAAGAGGTTACACTCGCCAATGGTGCTACCTATGTGGCATGGAACTATCCCTACTTTGTTGCCTACGAGCGCGACAACAAGATTGTAGCATGGAAGCAGTTGCAGACCATCAAGGAAGGTGCATTGGACACAGCCATCGAATCCTACGAGCGGGCCTACGAACTCGACAATCAGAAAGCAAAGGATGTCAAGGCCGGTTTGGAGCAAATCATTAACTTCGCCTCTATTTGGGGCAATGTCTCCATCGATGCAGCTGAGTTCCGTACAGGTGCCGATGCATACCTGACAGCCTACCGTGCACAGGAGAATCCGCTCTACGAGAAGCCCGATGCATCGTTGCTCTTCTATGGAGGTTATCTCTATACAGTCGATGGCAGCAACAATGCCGAGTCGTTTGAGTTGGGTCGCGATGCACTCGAGAAGGCCATTGCTCAAGGCTATGCCGACGAGAAGGGTGACATCTACTACTATCTTTTCCACTGCTACTACGGTCTGAAGGATAAGGATGCGCACAATCTTGAGAATGCCAAGAATGCACTGTTGCAGGGTATCGAGAAGTTCCCGAAGAACGAGAACATCCTCGATGGACTCATGTCGCTCTATACATCTGAAGATGGCGTGGGCGACCCGAAAGATTTGATTGAGTTTATCGACAATGCGCTGAAGAACGACCCCAACAATGTGGATTTGTGGTTTGGTCGAGGCCGAGTTTACTACAAATTGCAGGACTACGATGAGACCATTGCTTCGTTCCAAAAGGTGGTTGAGCTTAAGCCCGACCTCTACGATGGTAACTACTACTTGGGACTCTTCTATACCCTCAAGGCCGATGTGCTCAACAAGGAGGTCAACGGTCGTTCGTTCTACAGCCAATCGGAGTACGATGCTGCATTGAAAGATGTCAACGATGTCTACATGGCAGCGATTCCCTACTTCGAGAAGGCACACGAGTTGAAGCCTGACGATGTCGATACGGTCGACTACCTTAAGTCGCTCTGCTTCCGCCTGCGCGACGAGGAGGGAATGATGGATAAGTACAATCAATACAACACACTGCTCAAGCAACTCAAGGGCATCGAGTAGGGTAGTTGCGTTGCTACACCGAATGGGGGAATGGACTTTCCGGGTTCATTCCCTATTTTTTTGTGTAGATACATCCTCTTTTACCGATGTGAACCGATGTAGGGCTCTCTGTTGTCTGCTTTTTTAAGAATCTGCATGTGACAATTTGTAAGTGAAAAACGAAAATTAACTTATAATTAGGTTGTGTGCAAAGCGATTTTCGATAAGATAGACAATAACTGCTATAAAATGTTATTATTGTTGCATAAAAATGTGTCTATATGCGTTTCTTTGGCGTCTAAACATTGCTAATGTTTTAAAAAATAACTACATTTGCGCGGTCATTGTCGCACCTACTAACAGATGAATAATGCACTCCGATGCGTAGATAGTGACCATTTTTAAGGGAAAACTTAATATACTAATTACAATATCTATGAAAACAGGAAAGTTGTTGCTTTCGCTCTCCCTGCTCTTTGCGTTTGCAGGTTGTGGCGGTAGCGATGATGTAGACGAAGGTGGCGAAGCCGTACAGCTTACAAAGCCATCCGTCTCAATCACAACGACAACATCGTCGTCATTTAAGGCTGCTTGGGATGCGGTCGATGGTGCCACAGGGTACAAATACTACCTCGCTCAGGAAAATGAGTCGGGCAACGAAATTTTGGAACGTCCCGAGGCGACAACCTCTGCTACCGGCGTTGCATTCGACAACTTGCAGCCCTCCACCAAGTATATTCTCAAGGTGAAGGCGCTCTCCGGCAACTCCGCAGTTGCAGACTCCTCCTATGCCAAGGTCTTTGCCACCACGCTTTCGGAGCATGCCGCCAAACTTACGTTCGACAAGATTGCCGTATCCGATGCTACCTACGAGAGTGTCGTTGTCGACATTGTTCCTGCTGCCGACGACATCTACTACTTCGCTGTAGTCGAGTACAGCAAGGTTGCCAACAAGAGCGATGACGAAGTGATTGAGTTGCTCTCGGCACAAATCAACCAAAACGATTTGGTTTCGGGTAACATCAAACGCACGGTTCACGGACTTACCGAGAACACCCGTTACACCGTAGTTGCTTTCGGTTGGAATGGCGACAAGGGGGTAGCTACCTCCGATGTGGCACGTCTGGGTACACCCTTTGTTACCCTCACCGACGACCGTATGACCATCGGCATCTCTGTCGATGCCGTAAGTTCGCAAAACGCAACGGTTAGCTTCACTCCGTCGGCAAAGACACAGCCCTATTACGCCGATGTGGTACTCGCCTCGCAAGTTCAGGGCTTGAGCGACGAAGAGGTTGTTGAGGTCGTTAAGCAGAAGAACTCAACACTCAGCGCTGTCTCACACACGGGCAACTACACGGGCAACTACACAGTCGATGCCGGTACGGAGTATGTAGCTGTTGCCTTCGGATACGACACGACCACCTCGGCGCTCTCTACCAAACTTGCTACACAGAGCTTCACCTCGTCGCAGATCGATATGTTCCAAGTCACCGTTTCGAATGCTACCGATTCGTCGTTCGATGTTGCGATATCGCCCACCGATAAAAACATGTACTATGTTGCTTTGTCGGCTCCAACAGCGATTCTCAGTAGCTATTCGCTCGACTACATTGCCGATTACATTGTCACTCAATCAAACTCCTATTGCTCGGAATACGGTTTCGACACTTGCGTAAGTTATGGCGTATTCATCAGTGGCGACTATACCGACACCTTCGATGGTATGGACCCCGAGACCGCTTATACCGTCTTTGTAATGGGTGTCGAAAAGGAGAGCTCTACCAGCGTGAAGGCCGCCACAGGTGTCACTGCCAGCGAGAGCATCACCACGTTGGCGGTTAGTACCGAGCGTAGCGATGCCTTTGCCGACATCACATCGGTAGTAGGACAGGCAACAAGTAGCTACGGTTTGGCTATGTTTGCACTCTTCACCTGCAACTCCTCTACCTCATCGTTGCGTTGTGCAATATACAAGTTGCAGAATGCTGGCGCGTCTGCCACTTCACTCTCCGACCTCGGAATGACGGAGGACGATTTGCGTGCCGCAGCCATCGGGTCAGACGGTACGGATGTCAATTTGACAAAGTGCTACATTGGTACCTATGTCGACCTCAATACGCCTTACCTCATTACTTGTGTTGCTAAGGATGCCAATGGATTGGCGGGTCATCCCAACTGGGTAATTGTCAAGACGGGTGCTACCATGGACGCCGACATCACTACAGTTGCCGAGTCTGAGCGCAACGGCACAGCTGCAGCTTCTCTTGCGGCAAGCTACAAGAGTGCCTCCTACTCCGACTACTTGGGCAATTGGACACTCACCAGTGCCGGTTCGTTCGAGTTGTCCGACTCTTCGATTACCAGCAGTAGCACTCCGCTCACCTTCCATCTGCGCATTGAGCAGAACGAGGAGGGCAAGAGTTATAAGGTCTATGGTTGGAGCGTCGATTCCGACTTCGGCAATGCTCACCCCTTCGTGATGAACTACGACGATGTAGAATCCAATGGCATCAGCGGTTGGTTGTACCTCAGTTTGGCACAGACCGTTGCTACAATCGATGGTGTCAATTGGTTGCTTGCACCTCGTTTCATCTACAACAATAGCTACTACTATTATGGTAGTACCGACATGACCAAAGCCTTCTACGGTGCCATGAAGAGCGATGGTTCGGTAATCATAGTCGCCAACTCCTACACATTTAGCTCCTCCGATACATCGAGCACGCAACTATCGTCGATGAGCTACGTAGGTGTCGACTCCTCGACCAGTTCCGTACAGTTGCTCTCCACCGAGACGGCACATGCCATGGCTCCCTACACATTGGTCAAGGAGGGTTCGTCGACCACATCTGCAAAGAAGGCAACGCGTACCGTACCTGTGGGACGTAGCTACAAGTCAGTGAATCGGGCATACAACCTCTTGGCTCGTTTCTCATCGGCAGCCTCGATGAATGACATCCGTTTTACCGACTATGTACGTACCACACAGCCTCGATTGACAACGGTCGACGGTCATGTTGTAACACTCGACCCGAAACGCGAACAACTGTTGCGTAAGGCACATAAACTGAAATAACAGATTGTAATCTGTTTTTCAATCCAAGGGAGGTGCGATTCCGAAAATCGCCCTCCCTTGCTTTTTATCCCATGATAAAAAGCTTTTTGCTCCTTTTAAATTGTAACTTACTCCGATTCTTTAACACAAAAAAAGCGATGACTAAATTTGTTATTAATAATTTTTATTTTTAACTTTGCTCATGCAAACATCTCGGAGGATAGGCCGTTAGGCGTTACGCTGAGGGGTTGCAACACAAAAAAGCGAAAATCAAATGTACGCACACGGTTTGTATATTATCGTTAGCCTGTTGCTCGTGGTCTTGCGTAGATGACGGGAGAAAGGTTGCGTATGTTTCAAATTGATACAATGAAGCCTTTCTCCTACCGAGAAGGGCTTATTTTTTAACCTAAAGAGAAGTCCGATAAATGAAACGTAACTTACGAAGCGATGTAACCACACAAGGGCGACGTATGGCAGGTGCTCGAAGCCTGTGGCGTGCCAATGGCATGACGCGTAGTCAGATGGGTATGCCTGTCATTGGCATCGCCAACTCATTCACGCAAATGGTGCCCGGTCATGTACACCTGCACGAAGTGGGGCAGTATGTCAAGCGCCTCATCGAGGAGCAGGGCTGTTTTGCAGCCGAATTCGACACCATTGCCATCGACGATGGCATTGCTATGGGTCACGATGGTATGCTCTATTCACTCCCTTCGCGCGACATCATTGCCGACAGTGTCGAGTATATGGCCAATGCCCACAAGGTCGATGCGCTGGTCTGTATCAGCAATTGCGACAAGATAACTCCGGGGATGTTGATGGCTGCCATGCGACTCAATATCCCCACTGTTTTTGTATCGGGTGGACCTATGGAGGCAGGCCGTTTCGAAGGCCGTTGTGTCGACCTCATCGATGCCATGGTGATAAGCGCCGCCACGGAGTGTACCGACGAGCGTGCCGATGCCATTGAGGCTGCGGCATGTCCCGGTTGTGGCTCTTGTTCGGGCATGTTTACCGCCAACTCCATGAACTGCCTCACCGAGGCATTGGGACTCTCGCTGCCCGGCAACGGCACCATTGTCGCTACGCATGTCAATCGTCGAGCCCTCTTTGCTCGTGCTGCGCAGCTCATCGTAGCCAACGCCAAACGCTACTACTTCGAGGGCGATGATTCGGTGTTGCCACGCTCCATTGCCACCAAGGCGGCTTTCGAAAATGCCATGTCGCTCGACATTGCCATGGGAGGGTCTACCAACACGGTATTACACCTGTTGGCTGTGGCACACGAGGCGGAAGTCGACTTCACTATGGCGGATATCGACCGTCTATCACGTAAGATTCCGGTGCTCTGCAAGGTGGCACCCAATGGCTCCTACCATGTGCAGGATGTCAATCGTGCCGGTGGTGTGCTCGCCATTCTGGGCGAATTGTCCCAAGGCAATCTAATCGACACTACAGTGGGACGTGTCGATGCCCACTCCTTAGCCGAGGTACTTGCCACCTACTACCGAGGTGCCGCCCACTTTTCCGACGAGGCGCGTCGCATCTACCTCAGCGCTCCGGCCGGTCGTTATAGCCGCGAGATGGGCTCTCAAGAGTGCTATTACGATGCGCTCGATACCGATGCTGTTGCAGGTTGCATTCGCGATTTGGCACATGCCTACTTCCGCGATGGAGGATTGGCTGTGCTCACGGGCAACATCGCTCGTCGCGGTTGCATCGTCAAAACTGCCGGTGTCGACCCTTCGTTGATGCAGTTCAGCGGTAGAGCCAAGGTCTTCGAGTCACAAGAGCAGGCGATGAATGGCATTCTCAACGATGAGGTGCAGGCAGGCGATGTAGTTGTCATCCGTTACGAAGGTCCCAAGGGTGGACCCGGCATGCAGGAGATGCTCTATCCCACCTCCTATCTCAAGTCGAAGCATCTCGACAAGCAGTGCGCACTCATCACCGATGGTCGTTTTTCGGGAGGTACGTCGGGCCTCTCCATCGGTCATGTCTCGCCCGAAGCTGCCGCCGGTGGTGAGATTGGCATCATCCGCAATGGCGACATCATCGACATCGACATCACCGCACGCTCCATTGCATTGCGCATCTCCGACGATGAGCTGCGCGAACGTCTTGCCGCATGGCACGACCATCGCCCTCTTGGGCGCGACCGCGTGGTTCCGCGCTCGCTGCGTGCCTACTCCTATCTGGTAAGTTCTGCCGACCAAGGGGCTGTACGTATTATTCCCGAAGAGTAACAACACAACGATATCATGACGAGTAGTTTTAAACAGAAGGGTGTCGCCAATGTCGCGGCGCAACCTCACCCCTTTATCACGGGGGCTGAGGCGGTCATCCGCTCCTTCCTGGCTGAAGGGGTCGACACCTTGTTCGGTTATCCGGGGGGTGCTGTCATCCCCATCTACGATGCCCTATTCGACTACCGCGACCGTCTGCGCCACATTCTCGTGCGTCACGAGCAGGGAGCGGTACATGCAGCACAAGGCTATGCACGCGCCAGTGGCCGTACGGGGGTTTGTATCGTTACCTCAGGTCCGGGTGCAACCAACACCGTTACAGGTTTGGCCGATGCCATGCTCGACTCTACACCGCTGGTGCTCATCAGCGGACAGGTCTCATCGGCTTCGTTGGGTACAGAGGCTTTTCAGGAGGTCAATTTCATCGAGATTACCCAATCGGTCACCAAGTGGAATTGTCAGGTGAAACGTGCCGAGGATATCCCCGAAGTGCTTGCCAAAGCCTTCTACATCGCCTCATCGGGACGTCCCGGGCCGGTGGTGGTCGACATTACAAAAGATGCACAAGTGGGCAAGACCTATTTCGACTATCGTCCGTGCCGCTTTGTGCGCAGTTATCAACCGCATGTCGAAATCAACCACGACCAGATTCTTGAGGCGGCACGCCTCATCAACCTCTCAAACCGTCCGTTGGCTATGGTGGGGCAGGGAGTCATCTTAGGGGGCGCAGAGCAGGAGTTGCAACACTTCCTCGAGAAGAGTGGTATTCCGGTTGCCACTACGCTGTTGGGCCTTTCGGCGGTCCCTACCGCCCATCCGCAATATGTGGGCATGTTGGGCATGCATGGCAACTATGGTCCCAATGTCAAGAATCGCGATTGCGACCTGATTATTGCCATCGGCATGCGTTTCGACGACCGCGTCACGGGCGACCCGACCAACTTCGGCATCAATGCCAAGGTCATCCATCTGGAGATTGACCCTTCGGAGTTGAACAAACTCATCTATGCCGATGTTCCTGTGTTGGGCGATGTGAAGCGCACCTTACCACTGCTCACCAAACTGGTGACACCGGCCAATCGACACGATTGGATTGATGAGTTTCGTTCGTGCTACAACATCGAGTACGAAGAGGTCATCGAACCGGCCATTGCTCCCCGCGGACCACAGTTGCGCATGGGCCAAGTGGTCGATGCTGTGGCACAACGTTTCGACGATGCAATTCTGGTCACCGATGTGGGACAGCAACAGATGTTTGCCGCTCGCTACTTTCGTTTCAAACGTACCCGTAGCATGATTACATCCGGCGGATTGGGTACGATGGGCTTTGGCTTGCCGGCCGCCATTGGTGCCAAGATTGGCGCCCCCGATCGCGAGGTCTGCCTCTTTGTCGGCGATGGTGGGTTGCAGATGACCCTACAGGAGCTTTGTACCATCTATCAGTCGCAGGTGGCGGTGAAGATGGTGGTCATGAACAATGGCTATCTGGGTATGGTGCGACAGTGGCAGGAACTTTTTCACAACAGTCGCTACTCATTCACCGAACTGCTCAACCCCGACTTCGCCCTCATTGCACGTGCCAATGGCATTGCCTACCGTTGTGCCTCTACGGCCGACGAACTGGCTGTCGCTGTGGCAGAGATGAAGGCTTCTGACGGTGCTTTCCTCTTGGAAGCACGTGTCGAGCGCGAGGAGAATGTGTTCCCCATGGTTCCGGCGGGAATGCCGGTACACGACATACGACTGGAGTAACAGATGTAGCACTATGGACAAGGAGTTTATCATTACCATCTTTTCGGAAAACAAGGTGGGCCTGCTGAGCCAGATTACCACGGTCTTCACCCACCGCAATGTCAACATCGACTCCATCACCGCATCGGAGTCGGCGATTGAAGGTATCCACAAGTTTACCGTCATCGTGCGCGACGATGCCGAGCGCATCGAGAATTTGGTCAAGCAAATCGAGAAGAAAATCGATGTGCTGAAGGTCTTTCTCTACACCCCCGATGAGGTGGTGCTACAGGAGTTGGCACTCTACAAGGTGGCACGTAGCCGCACCGTCGAGGACATGGTGCGACGCCACAACATCCGCATTCTGGAGATTCACGACGACTACATTGTGGTCGAGAAGACCGGCCACCGCGACGAGATACGCGAGCTTTACCGTATGCTCGAACCCTATGGTGTCTACCAGTATGTTTGCTCGGGTCAGATAGCCATCGTCAAGTCGCAACGCGAGTTGCTCAACGAGTATCTTTCATCTGTCGATGCACGGCAACAGACTGCTGTGCCGACCGATAAACGATAACCGCAAAATTCGATAAATTTTTAACTGTTAAACTTATAAACGTTACAACAACTATGGCAAAGATTAATTTTGGCGGCGTCGAGGAGAACGTCGTAACACGCGAAGAGTATCCACTTGCAAAGGCTTTGGAAACACTTAAAGAGGAGACTATTGCTGTCATCGGTTACGGTGTGCAGGGTCCCGGTCAGTCACTCAACTTGCGCGACAACGGGTTCCGCGTCATTGTCGGTCAGCGTCGCAACTCCAAGAGCTGGGACAAGGCGGTTGCCGATGGCTGGGTACCGGGTGAGACACTCTTCGACATCGAGGAGGCTGCCGAGCGAGGAACCATCATCGAGTATCTGCTCTCCGATGCAGGTCAGATTTCGGTTTGGCCCACCATCAAGAAACACCTCACTCCGGGCAAGGCGCTCTACTTCTCACACGGCTTTGGCATCACCTACAAGGAGCGTACCGGTATTGTGCCTCCCGCCGATGTCGATGTGATTCTTGTAGCCCCCAAAGGTTCGGGTACCTCGTTGCGTCGCATGTTCTTGCAGGGCCGCGGTTTGAATTCGAGCTACGCCATCTTCCAGGATGCTACGGGCAAGGCTTGGGAGCGTGTCATCTCATTAGGCATCGGTGTGGGTTCTGGCTACCTCTTCGAGACCACATTCAAGCGCGAAGTCTACTCCGACCTTACGGGCGAACGAGGCACACTGATGGGAGCTATTCAGGGCATCTTTGCTGCACAATACGACACGCTTCGTGCCAATGGACACACCCCTTCGGAGGCCTTCAACGAGACTGTTGAGGAGCTGACACAGAGCCTCATGCCACTCATTGCAGAGAAGGGTATGGACTGGATGTATGCCAACTGTTCGACCACCGCACAGCGTGGCGCGCTCGACTGGTGGAAACGTTTCCGCGATGCAGCACGTCCCGTTTTCAACGAACTCTATCAGGAGGTGGCTGCCGGCAATGAGGCGCAGCGTAGCATCGACTCCAACAGCCAGCCCGACTACCGCACGAAGCTCGAGGAGGAGCTCCGCGAGTTGCGTGAGACGGAGATGTGGCAAGCCGGTGCCGTGGTACGTAAACTCCGCCCCGAAAATAACTAAACCAATCCACTATGAGCGAAAGAGTATATATCTTCGACACGACGTTGCGTGATGCCGAGCAGGTGCCCGGTTGTCAGCTCAACACCGTTGAGAAAATCGAGGTGGCACGACAGCTCGAAAAGTTGGGTGTCGACATCATCGAAGCGGGATTTCCCATCTCCAGCCCGGGCGACTTCAACTCGGTGGTGGAGATCTCCCGCGCGGTGACGCGCCCCGTCATCTGTGCGCTCACGCGTGCCGTGAAGGGCGATATCGACGTGGCGGCCAAATCGTTGGCTCATGCTACGCGTGGTCGCATCCACACCGGCATCGGCACTTCGCCCTACCACATCTACGAGAAGTTGCACATGAACCCCGATTCGGTCATCGAGCAGGCCGTCGAGGCGGTGAAGTATGCACGACGTTTTGTCGACGATGTGGAGTTCTATGCCGAGGATGCAGGACGCACCGAGCAGGAGTATTTGGCACGCGTCGTCGAGGCCGTCATTGCGGCCGGTGCTACGGTGGTTAACATCCCCGATACGACGGGCTACTGTCTCCCCAGCGAGTATGGCGCTAAGATTGCTTTCCTGAAGAATCACGTCCCCAACATCGACAAAGCCGTCATCTCCACCCACTGTCACAACGATTTGGGCATGGCGACAGCCAACACATTGGCCGCTGTGGAGAATGGTGCACGACAGGTCGAAGTCACCATCAACGGATTGGGCGAACGTGCCGGCAACACCGCACTCGAGGAGGTGGTCATGGCCATCAAGTGTCACAACAACCTCGATTTCGAGACACAAATCGACACACGTCAAATTATCACCACCAGCCGACTTGTCTCCAACCTCATGCGTATGCCCGTGCAACCCAACAAAGCCATTGTCGGGCGCAACGCCTTTGCACACTCGTCGGGCATTCATCAGGATGGGGTGCTCAAGAGTCGCGAGACCTACGAGATTATCGACCCCGAGGAGGTTGGTGTCGACCAATCGAGCATTGTGCTCACAGCACGTAGTGGCCGTGCGGCCCTCAAGCATCACCTTGCCGAGATTGGCTACACCACCGACAACGACGACGAACTCAACGACATCTACCAACGTTTTCTCGAACTGGCCGACAACAAGAAGATGGTCACCACACGCGACTTGGAGGTGCTGGTTGGCACTGCAGCCATACGCAAGCACATGACCATTCGTCTGGTTGGCTTGCAGGTGGTTTGCGGAAAGTCGAGCATCCCCACAGCCACCGTGCAACTCAGTTTCGATGGGGATACCTTCACCGAGACGGCGTGTGGCAATGGCCCTGTCGATGCTGCCATCACCGCAGTGAAGAACATCACCAAACGTCGTGTTCACATCGAGGAGTATCTTGTGCAGGCCATCACGCGAGGAAGCGACGATTTGGGCAAGGTACACATTCAAATCTCTCACAAGGGGAAGATGTATCACGGATTTGGTGCCAACACCGACATCGTCACCGCCTCGGTGGAGTCGTTCATCGATGCCCTCTCCAAAATCGCTTAACTCGCACCTATGAATACACTATTTGATAAGATTTGGGATGCCCACACGGTGAAGGTGGTCGACGGCACTTCGTGTGTCCTCTACATCGACCGCCAATATATCCACGAGGTCACCAGTCCACAAGCATTCTTGGGACTGAAACAGCGGGGTATAGGCGTATTCCGTCCTGCGCAGGTTACGGCCAGTCCCGACCACAACATCCCCACGCAGAATCAGCATCTCCCCATCCGCGAGCCACAGTCTGCGGCACAGGTGGCGACCCTCTACGACAACGCCCGCTCCAACGGCATCACCCTCTTTCCGGTGGGCTCACCCCGCAACGGAATCATCCATGTGGTAGGCCCCGAAACAGGGCTTACACAACCGGGCATGACCATCGTTTGCGGCGATAGCCACACCTCTACGCACGGCGCTTTGGGTTGTGTGGCATTCGGCATCGGCACCAGCGAGGTGGAGATGGCACTTGCTTCGCAGTGCATCTTGCAGTCGAAACCCAAGAGCATGCGCATCTCGGTTGAGGGTACACTTCGTCCGGGTGTCTGCTCCAAGGACATCATCCTCTACATCATCTCGCAAATCGGCACATCGGGAGGCACAGGCTACTTTGTGGAGTTTGCCGGCTCGGCCATCCGCTCACTCTCCATGGA
>CAYUJP010000034.1:9588-13085 GCA_964445055.1 uncultured Alistipes sp. | reverse complement strand
CAGCACTACCCCGATACGCCCAACAAGCCTCAGTGGCCTTCGGTGGAGATTCGCCCCGGCAGAAGATACTTCACCCACTGTACCTATCGATTCAGTGTTGTGAAATAGAAACAGTCTCGTGTACTGCAAAAGAGAAGACGCTCTTCATGAGCGTCTTCTCTTTTTATCGCCGTATGTGTTTGCCGACAAAACTATATGTTGTGCGAGAGAGGAGCTGGGACAACCGAGGTTACATCGAAATCGCCCCAACGTTCGGCAATCTCGTCTAAGATGGCATAGAGTTCGTCTATGGAGTTACTTGTCACCAAACGCAATCGCGTAGGCTTGAAGTCGGGCAACCCTTTGAAATAGTTGGTCAGATGCCGACGCATCTCAAGAATACCCACATAGTCGCCCTTAAATTCGAGCGAACGTTGCAGGTGTCGCTTGGCTATTGCCACACGTTCCAACACGCTGGGCTGCGGGAGCTCTTCACCGGTAGCGAGGTAGTGTTTCACTTCGCGAAAAATCCACGGTCGTCCGTAGGTGGCACGGCCAATCATCACCCCATCGACACCATAGCGGTCGAACATCTCTGCCGCCTTGGGTCCCGAATCGATGTCGCCATTGCCGATGATGGGAATATGTATGGCCGGATTGTTCTTCACCTTGCCAATGAGGGTCCAGTCGGCCTCACCCCGATAGAGTTGTGCACGTGTACGCCCATGTATGGTGAGAGCTGCGATACCCACATCTTGCAGACGCAGAGCAATCTCTTCGATGTTGCGATGTTCGTCGTCCCAACCCAAGCGTGTCTTCACAGTCACAGGCGTGTGGTCGACAGCCTCCACGATGCGACGAGTCATTTCGACCATCGTTGGCACATCGCGCATCATTCCTGAACCGGCACCCCGTCCGGCAATTTTCTTCACCGGACAGCCGAAATTGATGTCAATGATGTCGGGGTGAGCCGCCTCAGCCATGCGTGCCGCCTCAACCATCGGCTCAATCAGATGGCCGTAGATTTGGATACCCACAGGACGTTCGGCCTCCTGTATCTCCAACTTCTTGAGCGACTTGGCAGCATCGCGAATCAACCCGTCCGATGAGATGAACTCCGTGTAGACAACATCAGCCCCGAACTCCTTGCACATAGCACGAAAGGAGGGGTCGGTGACATCCTCCATGGGGGCTAAAAAAAGGGGCTTCGCGCCCAACTCAATGTTCCCTATTTTCATGTTATCGGAAAGTTTCTGCTCCGCAAAGATACGATAAAGAGGCGTGCAAACAAACTCGCGCGGTGAAGTAGTTGTAAATCCGCAATAAAACGCTAATTTTGCAACAAATTTCGACAAAAAGTAATATACAATGAATATCGATCAGTTTATTGCAGAAGTGGTGCGTCACGCGGTGGAGACGCTCTATGGCGAGTTGCAGGGTGAACAGTTACAGATTCAGAAGACACGCAAGGAGTTCGAAGGAGACTATACATTGGTGGTCTTTCCGCTGTTGCGTCGCAGTCGCAAGTCACCCGAAGCAACTGCCGAGGAGATTGGCGCCCACATCGTAGCACAGCACACAGAGTTTCAGAGCTACAATGTGGTCAAAGGTTTCCTCAATCTCTCGCTTTCCAATAGTTTTTGGGGCGCACAATTTGTCGCACTGGCCAACGATGCCACCTACGGACAAGCAGCTCCAACGGGACGCAACATCATGATTGAGTACTCATCGCCCAACACCAACAAGCCGTTGCACCTGGGCCACATTCGCAACAATTTGTTGGGCTACTCCGTAGCACAGATTCTCAAGGCAGGAGGACACAATGTACTGAAAGTAAACTTGGTCAACGACCGAGGCATTCACATCTGCAAATCGATGTTGGCATGGAAACTCTATGGCAACGGCGAAACACCTCAATCGTCGGGCATGAAGGGCGACCACCTGGTTGGAAAATACTATGTCGAGTTCGACAAACACTATAAGGCCGAAATAGCCGACCTCGTTGCTTCGGGTGTGAGCGAGGATGAGGCCAAACATCAAGCACCGCTCATGCAACAGGCCCAAGAGATGTTGCGTCGCTGGGAGGCCAAAGACCCCGAGGTCTATGCGTTGTGGCAGACGATGAACGGTTGGGTCTACGAGGGTTTCGATGTCACCTACAAGGCATTGGGCGTCGATTTCGATAAGGTATATTACGAATCGCAAACCTACCTGTTGGGAAAGGATATTGTGCAGAAGGGGTTGGATATGGGCATCTTCTTCCGCAAAGAGGACAACTCGGTGTGGATTGACCTCACTGCCGATGGGTTGGACCAGAAGCTTCTGTTGCGAGGCGATGGTACATCGGTCTACATGACGCAAGACCTCGGCACAGCCTATCGTCGTTTTGAGGAGAATCAACTCGACGATATGATTTATGTGGTGGGTAACGAGCAGAACTATCACTTCCAAGTGCTCAAACTTGTTCTCAAGAAGTTGGGGTACGATTGGAGCGACCACATCACACACCTGTCTTACGGCATGGTCGAACTTCCCAACGGAAAGATGAAGTCGCGCGAAGGGACGGTTGTCGATGCCGATGACCTGATTGCCGACATGGTGCAGACCGCTCGCGACATGTCCGACGAGATGGGAAAACTTGCCGATTGTTCGGAGGAGGAGGCTCAGTCTATCTCGCGTACGGTAGGATTGGGCGCATTGAAATATTTCATTCTGAAGGTAGACCCCAAGAAGACCATGCTCTTCGACCCTCGCGAGTCGATTGATTTCAACGGCAACACGGGTCCCTTTATTCAGTACACTCACGCCCGCATCCGCTCCGTGTTGCGTAAAGCCGAGGAGGCCGGTATCGCCTTTGCCACCGCCACTTCGACCAGCTACCTACCTGAGGAGGTGGCTCTCATCAAGCAACTTGCCGACTACCCCAACACGGTACGTGCCGCAGCCGACAACTTTGCGCCTTCGATTGTGGCTGCCTACGCCTACGACCTGGCAAAACAGTATAACGCCTACTACCACGACCACTCTATTCTCAAAGAGGAGGAGACCGAGGTACGTGCCATGCGTCTGCGCCTTTCGGAGCAGGTGGCGCGTGTCATTCGTCTTGCCATGGGACTGTTGGGCATCGATGTACCCGAACGTATGTAGCATCGACACACCACAGCACATCTCGAGGCGGAGTTCTACGGCAACGTAAAACTTCGCCTCGAATGTTTTCGGCGCGATTGTTGGTAGTGACTATGCTGAACAATAAAACTACCGATTAACGTGAAAACAATTTTCCATGTGGTTGCCCTCTGTGGCACACTCTGTCTCACTCCCGTTGCACTGCATGCGCAATCGAAGAGTTCTTGTTGCAACACACCCGACAGTGTATTGCTTACGGCCGACCTTGCCGATGGTTATTTGGTGAAACGCTATCGCGTGCGACAAGCCGTCGACCCCAATACCGACTACGGTATTCGTTACCGCATTGATGCTTCGCGTCTCTCCACCGCACTCTCGGGCAACACGCAAGA
>CAYUJP010000034.1:2824-9488 GCA_964445055.1 uncultured Alistipes sp. | reverse complement strand
GCCGTGCCGATGGTCGAATCCTCGGCAATACCTAACAAGAATGATGTATTGCAGATTCTGCGCAGCACCGAACCGGCGACGGCCAAGGAGCGTATGCTCAAACAGCTGCCGACAGCGTGGAACTACCTATGTCGCCATATACTACCCACCCTACGACAAGTGGAGGTCTCTTTCTGTTGCGACCGCACACACATTGCCACTTGTCGCATCCCCATTACAACACCTCCGACGGAAAATCCTACCGTAACCGTTACCTACGTGTTGTTAGAGGACCCGCGCGAAGGGTTGCTTCTCGACCTCACGGAGACAACGTGTTGCGCCGACGCTTGGTAATCGGGCGCTCAGTACATCCTAAAAAGTCGCTCCATCGGCCTCAAAAAGCCGTTGGGACGACTTTCTGTGCTATTTTGATTGAGAATACCTACATCTTGCGATGCTTATTTTGAAAAAAACTTAGTAACTTTGCCGATGTGCTTCGCGCAGTTAGGTTAAACGGAACTATATTTTTGAGTAAAACGATACGAGGATGCGAATCTTTGGTAACTTGTTTTTGTTGATGGCCCTTCTTTTTTCGGAGGTCGCCACAGCCCAAAAGAGCAATCAGGCACTCTACTCTATATCGGGTCGTGTGACCAATGCCGAGAATGGCACACCCGTGGCAATGGCCTCGTTTGTGGTAAATCAGACCATCGGTGTCATCACCGACGAGAACGGTTACTTTCGTCTCGAGCGATTGCGTGGTGGCGAGATAACCTACAACGTATCGTTTCTCGGATATAGCCCTGTCGAGCGCAAAATTACGCTCAATGCCAATATCGAGGGGTTGAAAATCGAATTATCGCCGCTGAGTTTGGGATTACAAGAGGTGGTTGTCACCGCTCAATCGACATCGGCCGGTTCTACATCGAAGATTGGCGAGGAGGCCATTCGGCACATCCAGCCTATGAGTATCAGCGACATGTTCCAATTGTTGCCGGGTAATCTTTCGGCAAATCCCTCACTCAACAGCGCAGCACAAGCATCGATTCGTGAGATTGACTCGGACAGCAACAATGCGTTGGGTGCGGCCGTAGTGGTCGATGGAGCACCCCTGTCCAACGATGGTAACTTGCAAGCACTCTCCACTTCGGTGGCAGGCAGTGCATCGAACCAATCGCTCAATGGCATGAGTAGCCAAACCACAGCAGGCAAGGGTGTCGATTTGCGCTCGGTATCGCCCGACAACGTGGAGTCGATGGAGGTGATTCGAGGCATTCCGTCGGCAGAGTATGGCAATCTCACCTCGGGTGTTGTGATTGTCAAGACCAAAGCGGGGGCCACTCCGTGGGAGGCAAAATTCAAAGCCGACCCCTACTCGAAATTGGTCTATGCGGGCAAGGGTTTCGGTCTGCAAGACGGAAGTGCCGTGAATGTCGGCATCGACTACTCACAGTCGTATGGCGACACGCGTAAACACTACTTGGGCTACGATCGCGTAACCGCCACGTTGGGTTACTCCAGAGGAGGCAAGTTGGCAGGCCGTCCCATCAGCATGCGTATAAATGGTACCTTCTACTCCAACATCAACAACAGCAAGACCGATCCTCAGATGGAGGTACTCAATACCACCTATAAGAATAAGAACATCGGCGCACGTCTTAACCTGGAGGGTAGTTGGAAACTCAATGGAGCATTTATCTCGGCCGTGGATTATAGTTTCATGGTGTCGCAGAGCTATCAGAGCGACATCTCGCACGACTACATTGCTTCGGCATCGGGTGCTGTCACCAACACGCATACACCGGGAGTTGCATTGGGCGTACAGTTGCCCAACTCCTACTACTCGGACTACGAAATAGAGGGCAAACCGTTCAACACGTACCTACAACTCAAGGCAAATAAAATCATTCAGTTGGGAGGAGGTAGTTTCACCAATGTACGCATAGGTGCCGATTGGCGCTACGATGCCAACTACGGTCGCGGTTTGATGTTCGACATCACACTGCCTCCGCAAAACACTTCGAGTGCAGCGCTACGTCCTCGCTCGTTCCGCGACATTCCTGCGCTCAACAACCTTGCCCTTTTTATCGAGGATAAACTCAATCTGAAGATGGGTGGCACAACACTGGCCCTCACAGCCGGTGTACGTCTGACCAATATGTTTCTCGATGCACAAGCCAACAGAGACGATATATTCGTGGCAGAGCCACGTGTAAATGTCAACTACACCCTCTTTGAAGGTGCTACCGGTTCGCTGGCCGTAACCGGAGGTTGGGGTCTCTCGTACAAAGCTCCCACCCTGCTCTATCTCTACCCCGACAATGTCTACATCGACCGTGTGAGTCTGAATCGTATCTCCTCGACCGATGCATCGGGTTCGATGGCGGTAATGACCACGCAAGTACTCACCGACACGGCAAATCCCGATTTGAAGCCGGCACGCAGTCGCAAATACGAGGCCGGAGTGCGTTTCCGTTGGGGCGGTGTAACGGGTCAAGTGACCTACTTCCGTGAGAAACATACCAATGAGTTTGGTTTCTCGACACAACCCTACTACATGCACTACAATGAGTACACCGTGCCTACGGGTGCCACTGATTTAGCATTCGACAACGGTCAAGTTAGCTATAAACTCAATGGCGAGACGCAAAAAGCCGATACCAAACAAGTTGACTATATTGCCACCTACTACACTCCCACCAATCGCGCACGCACGGAGAAGCAGGGTGTTGAGTATAGTGTAGATTTGGGACAGTGCCGACCGTTGCGCACCTCGTTGATTGTCGATGGAGCGTGGTTTCACATCCGTCGTACCGATGCACTTCCCTACTACTCGAAAATCAATGAGTCGTATGAGTATCTGCGACTCATGCCGGGAGGTAGCGGTACCGTGCAAGACCGTGTGAACACCAACTTTCGATTCATCACACACATACCCAAACTCAAATTGGTTGTATCGACCACGATGCAGGTGGTATGGTACGAGAGCCAACAAAATATTTGGGAGGACGGCGATGGCAATAGTCTCGTACAACTATCGGCCGACGGCAAGCAGATGGTGGTCATGCCGTTGGGCTTCTACAATCGTCAGACCGAGCAATATACGGCTTGGGACAATGCCTACGCCACCGACAATAAATACAAGAGTATGGTATCGGGAGCTCTGCTCACCGCTTATGAGCGCGAGACATTCAGTCCGTGGGTGATGTTCAACTTCCGCTTGACCAAAGAGATTGGCCGTATGTTGGAGTTATCGTTCACGGCCAACAACTTCACGCGTACCTCGCGTTGGCACTACTACGACACGCGTACCGGTTACAAGCAGGTCTATCCCGACATGTACTTCGGTGCCGAGTTGAAGGTTCATATCGGTAAATAATGGTTGCGACTCTCTCAACATGTACACAAACTTTAATCATAAGTTATCATGAAAAAAACTAATTTTCTTGCAAAAGCAGCATTGCTTTTTGCAGCCGGTGCCCTGTTAGGTACAGGGTGCAGCAGCAGTAGCGAAGATGATGGCGGATCATCCTCTTCGAAATTCGCACTCACTGTTAACGTAACAGCTCCCGAGGGCTACACCACCGAGCAGATTCCCGAATTGAGCGTAACAGCGGTAAATAGCGACAAGGAGGTTGAGTACACCGAGACCATCAGCGCAGGTACATCGTCTGTAACGTTCGATGTGGTTTCGGGTCAGTATCAGGTGACCGTCAGCGGTCGCTATTCGGCAACCGTAACCTTCACAGGTGCTACTACTGCCAATGTGTACGCCGATGCAGCTGCTACAGTTGCTCTGAGCGAAGTTTACAAGTCACCGCTGGTGTTCAAGGAGATTTACAACACCTCCTACTTGTACAAGCTCAACGACACCTACATGGAGATTGTCAACAACTCCGACGAGGTACAGTATCTCGACCAAGTAATCTTGGGTCAGATTACCTCGCTGAGTGCACAGAATACATGGGTTGACGAGAGCGGTGCAGTGTTGAACAAGTATCCTATCTACGGTGTAGTGGCTGCTTTCCCCGGCACAGGCAAGGACTATCCGCTACAACCCGGTGAGAGTGTCGTTGTTGCTAACGATGCTACCAAGTGGGAGGATGCAGGCATCGACCTGACCAACGCCAACTGGGAGTGCTATGTAGCCAATGCCACCATGGCCGATACCGACTACGATGCGCCTAACTTGGACATCGTCTACAATCTCGAGAACCAGCGTCGTCTGGGTGCCGGTTTCTTCGGTGGCGGTGTAGTGATGGCTAAGTTGCCCGATGGCGTAACTCCCGCAGCATTTGCCGCCGAGTCGTCGAACTACATGACCGAGCCCAACAAGGCAGGTGCTACGCAGCTCTACTTCATGATTCCGAGCGAGTATCTGTTGGATGCTGTCGAGCTCTTCAGCTCGTCAAGTTCGGACCGCTACCACACACTGTTGGCTCGCGACGATGCAGGCTATGCACTCTGCACCGGATGGTCGGGTAAGAGCATCCGTCGTAAGGTCACTAAGGTAGAGAATGGTCGTGCCTACTATCAGGATACGAACAACTCGACCGATGACTTCCTCACCGAGCAGCCGTTGACTCCGGGTGTACACCCCACAGTAGCTGACTAATTACCTCAGACAGAGACAGTCTTTGCTCCTATGGGCGAGACTGCCTCTGTCTTTTTCTTTTAATCACTCTATACCAAGATGAAACAGTTATCGGCAATCGTCCTCACCACCTCGTTGTTTGTTGCCACCACCGCTGTGGCACAATCGAGCAAGGAGCAACTCCCCGCATACGATGAAGTGGAGCGCACAGGCAACCTCTACAATGGCAGTGTGAATCCCACGGCCTTGTGGTTCTCGCCCAATGAAAGCATCTTCGACTTGCAACTCAGTTTCGACACACAGCGTGGCGACCTGCACGACATCGACGAATCGTCGAAGGTCAATCGCTACGGTGTCGGTATCTCGGGACAGCAACGCTTTGCGAAGGTGGTTTGTGCAGGAGGCATTCGCTATGCCGATGGCAAGGAGTATGCGCGTCGTTGGAACTCGACACGACAGATTGCTTCAGACAATCCCTTCATCTTGGGCGATTCCATCGCATCGGATTACAACCTGCAACGTTTTGTACTCGACGGTACGGTGGCATATAATCCCTCTTCGCGTTGGGTAATGGCCCTGCAGGTCAACTATGACGCTTGTAGTTCGGCCGACCAGACCGACCCGCGTCCGAAGACCGACGGCATGCACTTCGTGTTGGCACCCGGTCTGCTCTATCGGGCAGGTAACCAGTGGACGGTGGGCGTCAGCGCCTCGTTCGACCTGATGAGCGAGTCTATCGAACACGCAGTAGTCGAGACACGTGAGAGTTACAACTATTTCCGATTCAAAGGTTCGGGCGACTATAGCACTATCTCAACAAACACATCGCTCTCCTATCCGCGCGAATATAGCGGCACGGAGTATAAAGGTGCTTTTCAATTGGCATGGGACGGCAAACAAGGCATCGCAAATCTTCTTGAGGCAACCTACGCCTCGAATTCAGAGGAGACTCGCGATGGCGGTGCCGCCTTCACCTTCCTCGGAGGCGACTATTCGCGTTGGGCGGTTACGCTCTTCGACCGCTTGCAGATACACGCTGAGAACAATCTTCACACCCTCACTCTGCGAGGCGAGTATAAGGAGATTGATGGTCTATGGTATGCGCAAACCGCTGAAATCGACCCTAACAAGAACAACCAAACCTACTACAAAGTACAGAGTGTGGAGCCGTTGCACAACGAGAAGGCCGCCTCGCTTGCGCTCGCCTATCGCTACGACCGCATGGAGGGCACACTGCCTCGCTTCACTCTGCAAGCCCAAGCGAACCTCGACCACTCGAAAACCGAACACGACGGAGGGGAATACCTTCGCAAATACACTTGCGTGGAGGGATATGTCGATGCAACCTATCGTTTCGACCTCGGACGTCGCAAGAACGATCGGTTACACGTCACATTCGGTGTAGAGGGACGTTCCAGCCTCGACTCCTCGCTACAAGCGAACGAGCGTCTGTATGCAATCTACACTGCGCCCCAATTTGAGTACCTCACAGCCACCTATGTAGGTGGTTATGCCTCGATACACTATTACCACCGCTTCGGGCAATTGTGGGGCAGTCTCTTTGTAGAGGGAGGCTACCGTCGCTTTATCGGCGATGGTACCTACTCGTCTCTGTTGGAGCGGAGCGAGCGCCGACGTGTGAAGTGTGGTGTTGAACTTCTGTTCTGAAACATTCACTAAAACGATGGATATGCACGTTATTAAGAAACTCTTTCTCGTGGCGACCTTTCTATTTGTCGCCACTCATACTATAGCCACGACACGTCGTGGCTTTGCTATCGTTGTCGACGCACGCAGTTACAACGAGGCTCGTGCCGAAATTGATGCCTATGCAACGCAGATTGCCGAAAGTGGACTGCAGGTGCAATTGGTCATCGACCGCACGGGGCAACCTGACTCGTTGCGCGCGGTATTGCACTCGCTCTACACGCAGCGACAGGAGCCTATCGAAGGTGCTGTGTTGATGGGCGACATCCCTGTGGTGATGGTGCGCGACGCACAGCATCTCACCAGTGCATTTAAGATGGACCAAATCGCTTACGACCGTTGGGAGTCGTCGGTTCCTACCGACCGTTTCTACGACGATTTTAG
>CAYUJP010000034.1:0-2724 GCA_964445055.1 uncultured Alistipes sp. | reverse complement strand
GGCGACATCCCCACTTCGTGGTACGAGGGTTACGACGATTGTTGCATCCGCGAGAAGGACTCCATCTACCTCAGTGACTTGGACCTCTATCTTGCCGACTTCAAGAGCTACCGTCCCGAGTGTCGAGTAGTGTCGTTAGATGCCTGTTTCAATGGTTCATTCCATCGCGATAGCTCTATCGCCAATGCCTACATCTTCAGCGAAGGACGTACCGTAGCGGTATTGGCCAATTCGGTGAATGTGTTGCAAGACAAGTGGGTCGACCGTTATGTCGGTCTGTTGGGTTTGGGTATGCGTGTAGGCAATCTTGCCAAGTATGCTCCCTATCTCGAGCAACACCTCATAGGTGACCCCACCTTTGCCTTTGCTTCGGCTGATGACAAAGTCGATGCCGATGCACTGTTGCGCGAGGCAAAGAGTGCCACATGGCGTCGTCTGCTCAACGACGAGCGTTACCCCGCTTTGCAGGCTATGGCTGTCGAGCAACTTTTCCGTCGTGGGGAGCTCTCTTCCGATGACCTGTTGTCGCTCTTCAAGCAGAGCCGTTCGCACCAGATGCGCATGCAGACCTTCATCAATCTCTCGGAGTGTCGCGACGACAACTTCATCGAGGCCATTCAATTGGGGCTGAGCGATGGATACGAGATGGTGGAGCGTTTTGCCGCCAACATGCTCTCAAAGAGTGGCGACGAGCGGCTGTTGCCTGCTATGATTAGTGTGGCCATACGCAATAACACCTCCGAACGTGTGGAGTTTGCCCTTAAACAGGCGATGCCGATGTTCTCCGAGCAGGCAATGCTCGATGAGTTTGAACGCCAGTTCCCCTCGACCAACTATGCCGATGCACAGCTCGTACACGACCAAATACGCCACGCCATTGAGGTGAATGCCCGTCGTTGGATTACCCCCATGCAACAGATTATGGACCCCGAACGCTCTGCCAAGGGACGTATGCAGGATATCCGCGCGATGCGCAACTACCAAGTTCACTTTCTCGTACCTCAATTGCTCGACTACATGCAACAATCGACCGATGCCGAGGTACAACAAGCCATGCTCGAGGCATTTGGTTGGTTTGGCTATTCGGTACAGTGCGACCACATTGCTGCTGTAGCACTGCGCATGAGTCGCGACGAACAACTTGCTCCGGCTGTACGTAACGAAGCTTTGAAAACATATAACAGACTCAAACGATGAAACGACTACTCGCTTTGGCACTGCTCGCAGCGTCGACCTACAACGGTGTGGCGCAACAAGAGCACAAGTGCTACCCCATTCCATTGCGTAGCGACGCAGTACGCGCCATCGACATCAAGGCATGGGAGCCTTCGACGCCCAATGTAACACTGCCGTCGTATGTCGACAACTCGAAACTTCCCTACTTCCCCGCAGTCTTCGAACAACGCGGAGGTTCGTGTGCCCAGTCATCGGGCATCCGCTACCTGTTCACCTATGAGATGAATCGCGTGCGCGATGTCGATGCACAAGCCTCGGATGAGAACACCTATAGTTACTTCTACACGTGGGATTTTGTCAACGAGGGCAAAGACCAAGGTGGATTTGCCGAGCAGGGGCTCAACATCGCTCGGTCGCAGGGCGTCATGTCGTTGGCCGACCTACCCGACCCTTCGTCGTATTTTTACTTCCCGTGGGCTTCGGGCTACGACAAATATCTGCGCTCGATGCACAACCGTGTGAAGGAGATTATCTCGTTCGATGTGACCGACCAAGAGGGACTCGACAAGGCCCGTCGCTACCTCTACGACGCAGGCGATGGGAGCAAGCACGGAGGTATCCTCTCCTTCTCGACACTTGCCGAGGGGTGGAAAATCGAGACCATCGAACCCAACGATGCTTCGGGCTACCGCTCCGTCATCACTCGTTTGGCTACGGACGGCGCACACGCCATGACCATTGTCGGCTACGACGATACGGTGAAGTGTACCATCGATGGCACCGAGCAGACCGGTGCATTCATCATCGTCAACTCCTACGGTACGTGGTGGGCCGACAAGGGCCACTGCTACCTACCCTACTATTTCTTCTTGCAGAGCGACCGCTCCGCACTACAACTGAGCCACGATGTCACGGGCTGTAGCTGTGTGGACTTCGACCCTCAAGTGGTCTTCCGTGTGAAGGTGAGCTACGACTCTCGCAACGACTTGGCCTTTATCATGGGTGTAGCCGACAAACCCTATGCCACCGTAGCAACCGTATCTGTCAACAGTGCTATCGCCTCGAATCAGGGTGGTGACCACCCCATGTGCGGCTCCTACGGTAGCAACACCATCGAGATGGCATTCGACTTCAGCGATGCAGTGTCGCGATATGCCTCCTACAGCGAGCCGAAATACTTTCTCACCGTCACTCGCTCGGAGATTGGAACGCTGGGTAGCGGTACCCTCGATGCCTTCTCGGTAGTCGACTACCGCAGTGGCACCCCTAAGGAGTATCGGTGCGAACTCGATGGTCCAGTCACATTAGAGAAGGGGGCCAACATCTTCACCGTAGCAACGACACCGCTACGCACCACCTCGGCCAATGCCACCGGTTGGGTCGACAATCTCGGTGTACCCTACACCTCGCCTTTTGCCCTGCTCACGGCAGCGGGCAATTATGCCAAGTTGCAGGTGCTCAACTACGACCGCACCACCAAACAACTCACCATTCGCTACCTCTATCAGGGCAATGGTTCACGTGATTTGAATACCTTAAAGTAGATTG
>CAYUJP010000033.1:6095-13150 GCA_964445055.1 uncultured Alistipes sp. | reverse complement strand
TATAGGTGCTCAACAACTGAAAGCATCGGGAGTAAATATGCACAGAAAAATTATCGGAGAACGAATCCTTATTTTAGGTTCACCGTTCGTTTTCATTTTAGGGATGATTCCGATGTCTCACTTTTGGAGCGTCAGAAGTCAGAACGCTGAAATTGTAGCAACATTTGCAAGCTCGATTAGGGGTGCCAAACAGCTTTTTTCTGATTACGAGGCCTACGCCATCCGACGAATAGATTCCTACTCAGCGACATTGGAGCAGATTATCCAAGAACGATCATCTGATTCTGAGACTTTTAGCGAAGCAGGCTTTGAAGATGATAAAGCCAATGCCCAAAAGGAGAATATGATTGAAACACTTCGGCTTCAACTCCTTTCGCAGAACTACAATTCGCTCAAGGATGTTGCTATCGAGTGGATAGATGAAGCAAATCAGGGAGCAAGCACATGGAATGTGTTTATTCTCGGCAATACGAGAGAGATTAAGGCGGCTCTTCGCTCGTGGGAGAGCCAATTGAGGAATTTCTCTTCCAAGGAGATGTCAAACGAAGCGATTAGAACGGATGTGCCCAAATTCTCGAGTAATGGCGTTCAATCGGCTATAAATGGGATTGATAGCTTGACAGAATCATTCATATCGCTGGAATTGCCAACTGTTCCAGCCATAGCTTTTGGGGTAATTGTATATCTCATGCTTCTATTCCCCTATATTTTGCAAGAACGTCACACGAAAAGCATTTATAGATTTTGGAGCGGTAAGCGCACACAACAAGTTGACAAGGAACTGCCTGATGAGAAATCACAGAACGGTGACGATTATCCATCATTCTAGGTCAGCGATACCAACTCTAAAAGCAAATTATAACGACTATTATCTATAACATATGTCCGACAAACAAGCTATAATTGACAACATTGAACAGTACACGGCTTCGGAATTGACAAATTACATCAAGTCCGGAGTAGTTACATTCGATGAGCTATGCAACGAGGCAGGTAGTTATTTTTCTGCCGATGTCAGAAAAGAAGTTAAACGCCTGCTTACCGATTCTGAAGAGACGGATTGGCAAAATGCACAACAAGCAAACACGGAGGATGTGTATTTGAATTTTCTCCGTTCGTATCCGGATAGTGCTCACGCTAACGAAGCACGCAACGCAATTTGCCAACTGCGCGAAGCGCAAAAGCAATCCGTCAGAGAGTCAGCTGAAGATCGCTTTCTCGAGTCTAATGTGAACGCCCTAATTGAGAGAATAAATAGCATTCCGACAGATGAACGCATTAATGATCCTGATGCAGCAATCAAAGCAGAGATTATCAATTCTCTCGACCGTGGTCAGATAGATCGGCAAAATCTGCTTGACATTATTAGGAAGGATAACAATCTGCTAAGAGCCTCAGTGTTGAAAGGTTTAATTGAGAGGAGATATTTGGCATATACCGACCTTTATGAGATTGGGATTGACGAGCGTTTTATTCGATATCTTGAATGCGGCAGAGCCAGACAAGGTTTTGAAAGACCGGGTCCATTGGAAAAAATCAACAAAATATCTACCGAGGTGTACTTCTGGGGGATACCTTCATCCGGCAAAAGTTGCGCTTTGGGTGCAGTGTTGAGTGTTGCCGGCAACGGTTCTGTTGCAAGAAGCATGACTAAAAATAATAACTGCCAAGGTTATGGTTACATGGTTAGATTGTCGCGGCTTTTTAGAAGCGATGGAATTGTTGGAACTCTGCCCGAAGGAACCGAGACCAAATCAACCTATGAGATGGGATTTGACCTCGAAGACGAAAAAGGGACCTCTCATCCCATAACATGCATTGATTTAGCCGGTGAACTTGTTTGTTGTATGTTCAAAGAGGATGCCCACGAAAGGATGTCGGATGATGAAAAAGAGGCTCTTCAAACGCTCACCAATATACTGATTGACAATCGAACCACGAACCGAAAAATTCACTTTTTTGTACTGGAATATGGCGGTGAAAATCGCACGTATGAGGGGCTTAGCCAAGCAGAATATCTTGAAGCTGCACTACGCTATATTGAGCAGAAGAAAATCTTTAGAGAAGACACAGATGCTATCTATCTAATGGTTACAAAGGTCGACAAAGCAGGAGTGATAGGTAAAGAATTGGGTGATGTTTTAAAAGAATATATCGATACCAACTACAGAGGATTCTACCAAGGATTGGAGAGAATCTGCCGCGATTGCGAGATTAACGGAGGTATAGTAGAACGCATTCCATTCTCGTTGGGACAAGTATGTTTTCAGGACTACTGTTTGTTTAACGAGAAACCTGCGGCCAACGTTGTAAAAAAATTATTAACCCGATCCAAAGGTTTCAAAACCGGAAAATTTCAAAAATTCCTTAATATATTCAAGAGATGAACAAAATAGGACTAAAAAAACTTCGTTGCAAAGAGGGTACCCAAGAGCTTCTAATCTTAAATAGCGACAACGAGTGGACAAAGAAAGTTGATGATATTCGAGATATCCTAAAATTATATGACACAGCGGATAATGACAAATCGAAATTTGCCATGTTCATGCGTTTTAGCGAACGAGGTACCTACATCATTGTTGCGCACCCTATCTCCGGACGCATAGGTGACAATATAGCTACATGGCTGTTTATACCAAACAACATAGATATTAGCGGTGAAGAGGTTGTTAAGTTCATAAAGATTGTAAAAAAAGATCTTTTAGCTACTGAATCTGATCCAGAACAACTTCGTGAAGCATTTTCCAGGGAGTACAAAACCTACGACAAATCTGCCGATTTTAAACCTTCTTCATCCAGACAAGACGTTTTTGCGGTGCAAGACGATTGTCAAAAGTTAGATGACCTACTTGGTAAAAAACGTTATCAACTGACTTATGCAGAATATTATGCCATTCTCATTGAAAATGGCAATGATAGTCTGAAAGTAGTAAACTCCTCGGTTAAAAGGATTAGCACAAATGAATTGAAGGAGACTTGTGTATTCTGTCCTCCAGTTGAGAAAGAGAACGTTTCTGTATATTTCGATAATGGGGAAGGTACTCGTACTTCATTTAACCGACCCGTCCTCTGCAATAAGGGGGATAGTGTTAAGATTGTATTCAACCGAGCGGGATTTCTTCCTATTCCGTACACGGAAAAGGTTTGTGAAGATATCCAAACATGCGGCATACCCAATAAGAAGTGGAAACTTGAGGTAAAGGTAGAAGACCGATTTAAAGTTCGTGCAGCGTCCACAGGGAAAGAGATTAAAGACAATATTAAATTTACGATTAATGGACAAACTTATGATAGCTATCAGCCGCCTATAACATTAACTGAAGATGAGGCAAAAAAAGCTAAAGTAACAATCTCTGCCGATGGATATGAGCCAACTACCTTTGACGAAAATTTTATCGATAATGGAGAATCTCGCACTATCGAAATGCATCGGAAAGAACGTATGCAACAATGGAAAATTAAACTTAAGGATGGAATACAGGTTGATATGATCCTTAAATCTAAAGAGATTTCCGAGGACGTTTCAGAGAGTCCTCTCGAGGGATATTCTGCAAAAGGGATAATATTAAGCTACACACCTTCCCATCAAGGCTCTATATGGAAACAACGTATCCTTGGATTTTGTGTAGCATATATTCTATCTATAGCGATAATATGGTTATATGGTCTGGGAGTAAAAGGGAAAAAGTTTACATTTACCTTTGAGAAAGCACATTGGGAATACAGTATCACTAATAACGAGAATAAGCGGACGACGAGCTATAACAACACAGCAAAAAATCCCGAACAATCTGATGGAGGTACAAAATCCACCTCTTCGTCAGCGCAATGTAGTGAACAATCTGCTAATAGTACTCAATCAACTAATTAAAAATAAGACATGAAGACATCCATAAAAATACTGTTTCTCCTATTGTTCTCAATCGGAGCAATCGGTGGTATACTTATTTTTGCCAAGACACGAGTAGCGCCACCAATCGAGATAGATTCGATTGACCCATATTCAACAAATCTACAATCTGAAGTAGACCGATTGGATGATGTTGTCAAAGAGGATAGTTTTGTCAAGGATTTCGCTCGAAGTCAAAAGGAATACATACGACTTGATGACAAAATCAAACGATTTTATCACGAGCATGCAATTGACAGTGAAACTTCTGACAGATATCGAAAGAAAATTGATGCAACCTATGGGGATTGTTTGACCTCATATGGCTTTGATTTATTACAGAAGTCTGTATGGCCAAAAGAGGATATCGATGGGTTGAGTAGGATGTTGGCTACCCTCAATGCAGATCGACTCACCACCGGAGAAAAGGTTGCAACAGTTGAGTTTATTGCTTCAGCCAATAAACTGAATTCGATTATCAACGATTACAGATCTGCACTTCGTCTATCGAGGAATGTATCGTTCAGAGGGATGGAGAATGCTAAGTCAAAGATAGTCAAAGCGGCGTTTTACCGTTCATCGGATTATCTAAAAAACAATATCGAACTTGTAGATGCTCTTGATGCTCTTGCCGGTCGCATAGCCCAATCGCACTATAACTATATACGCAGTCGTATCTCTTCTCTTGGAAACTTCAAGAAGTTTGAGAGTTCCTATTACAATGATATTTTAGTTCCCTCTATAGATAAAGCCATAGTCGAATATAAAGAAACGACTATTTATGGCAACGACAAAAAACCGGATATATCAGCGCTGGAATCAAAAGCGATATATTGGATTCAACTTGCTAATAATTATTATGTATCAAAAGCGACTAATGGATTGTGGAAATGAGACGAATCATAGCACTACTCTCTGGTGCATTTATCATTACATTGTGTAGCTTTCATGCAGATGCACAATCTTTAGAGGAGATTGCAAAGATAGCCCAAGAAAGAGCTAAGGAATTACAAAAAGTTGAACAACCTCGGTATAATCAGATTTTAGACTCCAAGAATCTTGCTGATTATGAGAAGTTTATACACGATTATCCTTGTGGAAGATATACATCGGAGATAGAACGACGTGCAGAGGAGATTCGGACATGGAACAAGGCTAAAGCATCGAATACGGTAAAAGCTTATGAAAACTATCTTGCTCGCACAAAATACCATTGGTATGATAACGAAGCAACTTATGCAATTCGAGGCTTAAAACAAGCCTCTGAAAAACGCAATTGGAACAAAGTTATTGCCATTAATACGATTCAAGCCTATCAGGAGTATTTAGACAAGCATCCATCGTCGGGATATCGCATCGAAGCAGAGAATGCCATCAATAAACTCCATGGTGCATCTGTTTGGGAAAATATTAAAGAAACAAATCGTATTGAGGAGTTGCAACGCTTTATAGATTCTTATCCCAATGCTACGGAGGAGATATCCGTTGCGGCACTCCGACTTCATGAATTGAAAGGTTGCCAATACTACAACGATAACGATTTAAATTCGGCATATTCAGAATTTATCCAACTCAGTAGAGAGAAAGTTTCTTACGCAAATTTGGCCATTTACGACGAGGTAATAGAATATGGCGAATTCTCGAAATTGGAAACTTGTTCATCGGAAGCAGAACTTTTCGGTTTTATGAAGAGATATCCCGATAGCAAATACTCAACCCAAGTTTACAACCTAATTGCCACCGCCAAAGCACGCAATCTAAGAGATGATGCATCTTCTAATGATTATATGGAAGCTTTAAGTTATGCCCAAGATTCATCTACGAAAAGTCTTGTTCAATCGCTTATTAAACAGAACAAGGCATCAAAACGGGAGCGCAACGGAGGAACAGTAAACTTGGGTCTTAATTTTATGGATGTTGGATATAACGGTGTTTCTACAGATGGAACTATATGGTACTACGATATTGGGCTATTACTTCGCATAGGCAATTATCGGGATAAAGTACAATTTGCATTTGGGTTTAAGCCCGGATTCATTCATTACGACTATGATTCTGATGGGTTTCATCTACCAGCAGTCGGTCTACTCAAACTAAACCTATGCAACATTTCTCAAAATTCACGATTCTTTGTCTATGGTCAATATCAATACAATGCTGTAAGAATTCAGCATGTGGAGAGTGATATGTCGTGGTGTGTTGGATTTGGTTTGGCATGGAAACATTTTGATTGGTCGTTTTACTACAGACAAGATGCGGGGAATTTCAAAAGTTTGACCTATAACAAGCAACACTATTTTGGAATATCGCTCGTACGTTATTGGCAATTATAGGATGGTATTATGAGTTACATAGAACTTAATCGGACAATTTGAGAGCGAGTAGTTCGGCAAAACTCGTTAAAAAGAGGAAATATTCCCGATTCTATATTGCATAGAATCGGGAATATTTCCGCTTATGGGAGATGTAGCTAATCGAACAGGGAGATACCCTGTGCGGTCATGGTCTGCTGTAGCGATTTGACATCGAGTTGGCGAGGGGTGCAGTTGCGTTGTGCGCACAGTGCTGCGGCGATACCTACCGCCTCGCCCATAGCCATGCAGATGGACATGACACGATAGGAGGCGTGAGCCCGGTGTGTGCCGGAGATGCAACGACCCGCAACATAGAGGTTCTCAAGACCTCGTGGCACGAAGCAACGGTAAGGCAAATCGTAAGGTTTCACATACTGAATCTTCGCCTCGGCCTGCCCTGCACCTGCCGGGTTGTGGATGTCGACGATAAACTCGGCATTGTGAACAATCACATCGTCGAAACGTTTGCCTGCAGCCAGCTCCTCGGCCGTAATCACATAGTCGCCCATCACACGTCGGCTCTCGCGCACACCGGTGGTGGTGCCACTGGAGATGCAACGACACTGCCGATAACCGGGTAGGTAGTTTTGAAAGAACTCCACAAGGAGTGCCATCTGACGCCGAAGTTCGAGGTCGGCTGTAAAGATTTCGTTCACATGGGTGATATCGACGCCATTGACCTGCGTTGTATTCACTTGGCGCTCGCCCGGACGTGTCGTGGGATGAAGACGCACAGCGGCAAGTACCTGAGGTAAATGACCTGCATCGGCCTGGCGCTTGCAATAGTCGAGAAAACGTTCGTCACCCAACCG
>CAYUJP010000033.1:2239-5995 GCA_964445055.1 uncultured Alistipes sp. | reverse complement strand
GCAGCAGCTACCGCAGCACATATTCCGGCAGGGCCTGCACCGGCGACCACCACATCGTAGTGACCTTTAATCTCGACACTTCCCTCGTAATGTAATGTTTCCATCTATTTTAAAGTCTAATCATGTTATAAAAAACCGGAGACCGCAAGGCCTCCGGCTCATTGAATTATCGAACCTCCCAGATGCCGCCCTTGCCGAAGAGCCGTTCAATCCATTGGTCCATATATCCACAACGGTAGGCGATGTCGATATTGGAGAAACGACTACGCATGTAGGGAATCTTGGCATAGGTGTCGCGGAAACGTGCCCGCGAAATGCCCAATTGTTCGGGCTCGTAGGGCGCACCTACCGCCTTCAGACGACGACGCACCTCCTCGAAGGGGATAATCTGGTTGCGAATGCGGCCCTTCAACTCGGGCCATGCAGCCTTGAATGCCTCTAATTGGCGACGCAACCCCGCACCATCGACATATTTGTTTTTCGTCTCGGTGAGTGCTCGGTCGATGAAACCTTGCTTGCCGGCAAAGATGCGCAAGATATCTTGCTCGGTCTGCTCCCAGCTCTTCCAACGAGCCACACAAGCATCGATGTCCAGCGACTCAATGGGGGCCTCCAGCAACAACTCGATGGAGGCTGTCGAAGCCAATGTGCCGATACCTACCTTGAAGCCATGAGAGACGTGTTTCCCCTCATACTCAAGATTCTCCATATCCCAGAAGTGGCTGAATTGGTGTTCCATGCCCGATGCCGGGCGGCTCGACTTGGCAGCCTGCATAGCAAAGCCACTCAACAGCAAGCCTTCGGCCAGCTGCTCGACCTTGTGAACATCGCCATTGTAGACACCTTCGGGGTCACACAATGCCTCCTGCAATCCATCCTGCACCACATCGAAAGCGAACTTATCGATAGCCTCAGAACCCACTGCATCGGCAATCATCCAGTCGGCACCGGCAGGTATCTTGGCAATCAAATCAGCATAACCTGATGCAGACATTGCTTTGGGTGCACGTGCTGCAATGCGAGGGTCGAGTGCCATGCCATAAGGTGCCGGACAATCGAAGGTCTGTTTGTTGCCCTGATAGGTGATTGAAGCGCCATAGGCGGTATAACCATCCATCGAAGCAGCTGTACCTACACACATGTAACGACGACCGCAACGATGCGAACTGAGTTTGGTAAGGTCGTTTACTACACCCGAACCTACAGCCACCGGAATGGCATCGGTCTGATTGAGCACCTGCTCCAGCTCCTCAATGTAGGTCCACTCGGCAAATGAGTCATCATAGCCAAAGATGTGGGGGGCATCTTGTGCAATGCCGGCAGCCTCGAAATAGCCCTTCACCGCCTCACCTGCCAGAGGATAGGTGATTTTGTCGGCAACGATGAGGGCACGCTTGCCGGGGAATAGGCTCTTGAACATTGCAGCCGAACGCTCCAAAGCATCCGCCCCAATCACCAACGCCTTTGTGTCGGTTGTGCGCTGCAACGCACTCTCTACTTTACTCATATCGAAAAAAATTTAAATTGTCATTTGGTTCTTATCACACAAAGATAGTTGCTATTCTTTGTATTTGCAACAAAAAGTTTGTCTTTCTATCTTTTTGTGTCTCTTTAGGCCACTCATCACACGAAATCATCGTCCAAACGAAAGCAAAATCAATCAGTAGCAAAGCACATTTGCGCGACGAATGGCATCGGTTAAGCAACGAGAAGCCGCTCCCACCCACAAACGGTCGCCTTTGCGTTTCACCCCTTCGGCCTCCACATAGCCACTGTCGGTGATGTTGCAAGCGGCAAGACCCGCCCTATCGGAGTAGGCCTCCAACGGCAGACGCCAATAGAGCACTTCGCCCCGAAGGGTTGTGACGGTCAGCCGGGCATGCGAGGGTCCATTGGTAGGTTTGTTGCCATTGCCCGCCCCCTCGAAGAGGTAGCAGTAGTGACCATCGATGTCGAACCCCTGAAAAGGATAGCTACAGAAATCGGTGAGTGGGTCTGTACCGTGTGCCAACGTAAATGCGGCCACAGGTTGCAGACGACGCAAATCTTTGCACCGAATGGCGCGTTCGCAACATTGACGGGATTCACCGACAGCCTCCCCGCCCCAACAACGTTCGCGCAGAATGGTGGTATCCGGAAGTGACAAAGCCTCGCTGAGACGGAAGTGACAGAAACCGTGTGTACCATCGCGCTTGCGATAGGAGAGGGAGAGCAGATCGGCCTCTACATTGACTGCCGGAAGAAGGTTGAACGCCGAATCGTCAAGGTAGAAGGTATCACCTCCGCAGAAGTCGAGCACAGCACCCGCTTCGAAGGCAAAGCGCGACACGGTACACGACTCCCAATATTCGCCCTCGATGCAAGTAGCATTGCTGTCGCACCACACATAGCGAGCAGCGGAGCGCTCCTCTACAGCAATATTTGCCGCATGGCCAAAATAGCGCAACGTCATGCAAGCCGTCGGAGAGGTAGCATGCAACGGTAACTCGAGGATATAGATTTCGTGCGAATGGGTACGACCGGGAATATGATTTTCGAAAGCTCCCAATTGCGATAGATAGAGGGTGGAGTCGGTCGTTATGTCGAACGATTGCATCACACGACGCGGAGCACGCAACTCGACATGGGCCCGCCATACCAGCGAGTCGGTCATTGGAACCGCCAAACGCGCGGGAAGGAATTGCAGGAACGAAGAGGTCTGCGCCTGCGCAAGAAACGGAAGCAACAACATGGCGCACAACAGCGAATAGGGTCTCATGATGTAGGTAGTTTGGTCTATCAAAGATAGCAGATTTTTTACATCCATCAAACTGCTGTGCAGAAGTTGGTCCGTCAGTAAAAAGAGAAAGAGTGGGACATTGCTACCCCACTCCTTCAGGTTATGTATATCCTGCGCTTAACGCTGACGGTTATTGCGGTTGCTCTTTTGCATAGCCTCCTGCTGACGCATCAGCTCCTCGTAACGCAGTTGAAACTTCGACTTCTTACGGTTCTTGGCTTTATTGGCATTGGCCTCCATAATCGCACGAATCTTGGTGTCATCGACCATACGACGAATCGAAACCGTCTGCACAATGGTCAACAAGTTGAAGAGAAGATAGTAGTAGCACAAGCCACTCGAATAGCCGTTGAACCAACACAGCATGAAGATAGGCATCATGTAGACCATCATGAACTTCATGCCTGCCATCTGCGGCTGTGCCGAGGCTGTCTGCTGGTAGCTCATATAGGAGAACGCAAAGGTCGAGAGTGCCATAAGCAGTGCAAAGAGGCTGACATGATCGCCATAGAAAGGTATCGAGAAGGGAAGATTCACGATACTATCGTACGAAGAGAGGTCACCGACCCACCAGAATGACTCACCACGCAACTCGATGGATGAGGGGAAGAATCGGAACATGGCTATCAGAATGGGGAATTGTATCAACATCGGGATGCAACCTCCCATAGGATTGATGCCCGCCTTCTTGTAGAGCGCCATCATCTCCTGTTGTTTCTTCATGGCATCCTCCTGCTTGGGGTACTTGGCATTGAGTGCATCCATCTCAGGCTTGATGATGCGCATCTTCGCCTGTGACAGGTAGCTCCGGTAGGTCAGTGGCGACACAATGAGTTTGATGAGGATGGCAAGAATCAGAATAATCCAGCCGAAGCTTGCGATGTATTGTCGCAAGAAGTCGAACACCGGAATCACAATCCAACGACTCACCCAACCGATGATACCCCACCCCATCGGGATGAGACGATCCAGCAACA
>CAYUJP010000033.1:0-2139 GCA_964445055.1 uncultured Alistipes sp. | reverse complement strand
ATACCTCCTCGGGTGGAGAAAATCAATCGAAGAACATCGTTGTCAACCGTGATATACTCGGCCGGAGCATTCTTAGCCTCGGCAAGCACATCGCCAAGCACCGATTTCTCGCGTGCGATGCGCAACGAATCGAGTGAGCCCTCCTCTTCGGCAGTCAGTTCCGGAGTGCGGGAAGCCTCGTCGGGAGCATCGGTATTCTGTTCAAAAAGCTCAGGGTGTTCGGCCTGATAAGCCTCCAACTCCTGCTGATAGCGTTGTTGCTCGCGATTACTGTAGATAGTGAATCCCAAGAAGATGGCACCCATGAGTAGGATGCCAATAAGTGTGTTTCTATTCATTCGTCAATTGGTTGTTCTGCTAGTTACCACTGTATTTTAAGGCGGCAGCGACAAAGGCTACGAACAACGGATGCGGGCACTGCACCGTGCTCTTATATTCGGGATGGTATTGCGTTCCGACAAACCAAGGGTGATTGAGCAATTCAACCACCTCGACCAACCCCGTCTCGGGATTAACTCCGGCAGGAATCATTCCATGCGACTCATAATCGGCGAGATAGTCGTTGTTGAACTCATAGCGATGGCGGTGACGCTCCACGATATCTGTGCGACCGTAGGCGACAGCAACTTTCGAATCGGGACGCAATTGGCAAGGATACCCTCCCAAACGCATGGTTCCTCCCTTTGCTGTTACTCCCTTCTGTTCCTCCATCAGGTCAATCACCGGATGTAAGGTCGAAGGATCCATCTCCGTAGAGTTTGCATCGCTATAGTTCAGAACGTTTCGTGCAAACTCTATCACAGCACACTGCATACCCAAGCAGATACCTAAGAAGGGAATCTGCTGTTCGCGTGCATAGCGCACTGCCAGGATTTTACCCTCGATGCCTCGATTGCCGAAACCCGGTGCCACCAAGATACCCGACATACGGCCCAACTTCTCAGCCAAGTCGCCCTCTTCGAGTTTCTCGGAGTTGACATAGTGCAATTTCACTTTGCAATCGTTCACCGCACCAGCGTGGATAAAAGCCTCGCTGATGGATTTGTAGGCATCGGGAAGTTCGGTGTACTTGCCCACCAACGCGATGTCGATGTTGTGGTGCGGATGCTTGACCTTCTCCACAAAGGCCTTCCACTGCTCCATATCGGGTTCACAGTCGGCCGGAAGGTCGAGTTTCGAGAGAATTACCTCGTCGAGATGTTGGGCATGCATACGCAAGGGCACCTCGTAGATGGTGGGTACATCGATAGACTCCATAACCGCATTTGCATCGACATTGCAGAATAGAGCTACCTTGCGGCGTAGGTTCACAGAAAGGGGATGTTCGGTACGCAACACCAGTATATCTGGTTGCAATCCGTTCTCCATAAGTGCCTTGACCGAGTGCTGCGTGGGCTTGGTCTTCAACTCGCCCGATGCCGACATATAGGGAATCAACGTCAGATGAACCAAAGCTGTATCGCGATAGCCCAACGCATAACGCAACTGACGCACAGACTCAATAAACGGCAACGACTCGATGTCACCCACGGTACCGCCCAACTCGGTGATGATGATATCGTAAATTTTCTGTTGACCGAGAAGTTGTATACGACGCTTGATTTCGTCGGTGATGTGCGGAATCACCTGCACAGTCTTACCCAAATAGTCGCCTCGACGCTCCTTTTCGATGACACTCTTGTAGATTTTACCGGTGGTGACATTGTTCGCTTTGGAGGTGGTAATCGAGGTAAAGCGCTCGTAGTGGCCTAAATCGAGGTCGGTCTCCGTACCATCTTCCGTAACATAACACTCGCCATGCTCATAGGGATTGAGCGTGCCGGGGTCGATGTTGATGTAGGGGTCGAGTTTCTGAATGGTAACGGTATATCCTCGTGCCTGCAACAGTCGCGCAATCGACGCAGAGATGATGCCCTTGCCCAATGAAGAGGCTACACCTCCGGTGACGAAGATATATTTGGGTTTCTTTAATTTCATATATTAAACTGTTTCTTAACTTATGTTCACATTAACCTTCAAACCTTTGGAAAAGAGAGCTGTTACACCCTACTCACCACGGGACTCGTTTTGCTCTTGCTTTGCCGCCTCTTGGTCGATGAGTTTCACCTTTTCGATGGTATCGGCCATCTCGCGTTTTGC
>CAYUJP010000032.1:11652-13191 GCA_964445055.1 uncultured Alistipes sp. | reverse complement strand
AGGTTATGCCGACAAGCAGACCGGTAGCGAGGCTTACAACCAGAAGCTTTCGGAGCAGCGTGCACAGGCTGTCGCCGACTACTTGATTAACAAGGGTGTTGCTGCCGACCGTCTCGACGTGAAGGGCTACGGTGCTTCCGAGCAACCATTCTCGGGTAATATCGAGAACAACCGTGTTGTAGTCATCAAGTAATTGACCCTATAATACATTTAACCGAGGCTTGAGTCTGTCAAGCCTCGGTTTTTTTATGCCTATCCGAGTGCAAATGGACCGAGAAACGATAATGCTGTACTTCGTACACGTTCGTCAATCAGAACAACTGATGTTGTAACCATTTTCCCATAAATCGGTCGTATATAATATACCCACAATCCGTTTGATAGACCAACTCGTTGTCCAATAGTTTTTTTAATGAGGTCCTCACACTGCTTGCAGCACGAAGTTTGTACTTGCTTATGAAATCTCCTGCCAAAATTTCTTTGACACACCCCTCGTTGGCTATGGCTTTCAGAAGACGTACGGCCCCGGGTGAATATGTTCTCAATAAGTTAGCGTACGAATAACTCTGTTCAGAAATAATCTGTTCTGTGGCATACGCAACTAATTCCTCGTCTACATCTCTGTCATAACCATATAGTCGATTAAGAATATTTTGTATATACCAAGTGTGTCCATCGAAACGGTCATAAATCGTCTCGAAAACCTCATGTGAAAGTTGCCGATTGTGCCGGGTAAAATAATGTATTGCAAAATCAGCGTACTTGTCGCGGTCAATAGCTCCAACCGTGAGCAACTGCGTACTTTGGTAAAAAGGTCTTTTCGACGATGCGAACATCTCCTGCATGACATGCTGTTTACTACCGGAGAATATGAAGTGAACGTTCGGCAAAAACTGAATATAGGAGCGCAATAGCGCCTCTACTCCATGCTCAGGATATTCGGCAATCTGTTGGAACTCATCGATGGCTATACAGCACCGCTTTTCCGAAGACCCGAGGTAGTCGAAAATCTCCTTTAGCGTTCGTTGCTCCTCACCGGGAGCAACATCAATTGTTATTTTAGGAGTGCCCGTCAGCTCATCGAGCGTGAATACCGGACGACAGCTACGAATAAATTGATGGATGCGACTTATCGCTTTCCGGGGGATTGTGTCCAACTTTCCCAATACGGTATGGGCAAACAATTGTACAAAATCTCCCAGCGACTGTGTCGAATAGATATCCATGTAGAGTGTGACTACATCTGTCTCTTGCTCTCGCAAACGGTAGAGAGTGTGACGAATCAGACCTGTTTTACCCATACGGCGTGGAGCAATCAGTGTTACATTGCGCTCATTGTTGAGCGCATCGATAAGGGTCTCTGTCTCGACCGTACGGTCGCAGAAAAATTCAGGACTGTAATATCCTGCAATCAGAAAAGGATTATTCGGTTTCATGTGATTGCTATTTTTGCGTTACGCAATTATTGTAACGCAAATATTGTAATAATATTCCGAACAAACAAGAATCTTTGATGCAATCCTTGCAATCGCTCGTCTC
>CAYUJP010000032.1:7127-11552 GCA_964445055.1 uncultured Alistipes sp. | reverse complement strand
AGCGATAACAAACAACCTACTAATAAATTTAACTATGAGCGACGGAATAAAGAGAGATCCGGTAGAAGAAACACCGGAATACCTTGCAATTGCCGATGAAGTTGACAAACTGATTGAAGAGCATTTTTCCGATGAACTCGGATCTCCAAGACTCGGAATGTGTCACAACATATGGGCCTACAAAAAACGAATACTCAAAACCAAGTATGGCATAGATTGGCGAAGTCCGGCTGAGATGAATCCGTTGACTCGCTTCGACTAAGAAGTTTTAAGAGTCGCCTCAAACTAATTCGGGGAAGAACATCCGCAGATGATTCTTCCCCGATAACAAGTTGACAGTGCGACTACCTACTCGACGGGAATGTCGGTGTTGACATTCTTGGAGCCGATGAGCGCGTAGAATACGAGATAGAGCAGGCAGACGGCGGTAACCACATAGGAGGCAATGTAGCCAATGCCATCGGCTACCCAACCTTGCAGTGCAGGAATGATGCCACCACCGCAAACCAACGTCATGAAGATACCCGATGCCATGGGGGTGTACTTGCCGAGGCCCTCGACCGAGAGGTTGAAAATCGAACCCCACATGATGGAGGTGCAGAGTCCGCAAGCTACGGCAAAAAGCATGTTGATGGGCAACTCGGTCCCTTTGAACGAGAGGGTCACCTGCTCCGGTATGAGCATGACACAAGCGATGAAGCAGAGCGCCACGATGCTGACACCCAACAGCATGGCACGGCTCGAAATCTTACCTCCGACAGAGCCGCCAATCAAACGGCCGCACATCATCAAGAACCAATAGGCACCCACCAACGAACCTGCAATGGTAGGACCTACAGCCGGATTGTTGGACATGTAGAGGTTGGCCATGTTGGGAATACCCACCTCGATACCTACATAGAAGAAGATGGCCAAGGCTCCCAAGGCAAAATGACGGAACGACATGGGTCCGTGAGGGTCGCGTGCAACCTGACCGCTGAGACGTGCGGCACGCTCCTCGGCACTCTCCATGTGCGGTTCGGGAATGTTGGTCAGCGAGATGATGACAAAGGCCACAGCAAAGATGAACATGGCGATAATCATAGCGGGAGCGGCACTGCTCACCGTAGCATCCTTTACATTACCTCCGATGAGGTAGCCTAACAGAATCGGGGCGATGGTACCTCCGATAGAGTTGCACGAGCCACCCAGCTGAATGAGCTGATTACCACGGTTGCCACCACCACCCAAGGTGTTGAGCATGGGGTTCACCACGATGTTGAGCATGCACATCGAGAAACCGGCCACGAAGGCACCGAGTACATAGACTCCGAACGAGGATACATAGCCCGACAAGAACTGAATGCCTACCCCTACGAAACCTACGGTGACGGCAGCCAGCGAGGTGAATTTGTAGCCACGGCGCTTGAGAATCACACCGGCGGGGATGCCCATGCAGGCGTAGGCAATGAAGTTGGCCAATGTACCAAACTGAGCCAATGCATTGCTTGCTCCAAATTGTGTCTTGACAATGACACCCATCGAACCCGCGAAGTTCGTCACGAAGGCAATCATGAAGAAGAGCGAGAACATGACGGCGATGGCCAAGATGTTGCTTTTTTGTGTTGTTTTCATACAAAGTTTATTAGTTGGTCATGATGACAGGATTTCTGGCGATTTGTCTCAGCAGTTGCGCTCCGCTACGTAGGCACACAACTCAACCAGCGACGAGCGAAACGGCGAGTTGGGGTAGTCGGCCAATAGCGAGGTGGCTTGCTGCAGGTAGTGTTGCATGGCTTGTGCAGCTTGTTGCAGATAGCCTCCCTCCTCGACAGCACACTGCAACGTATCGACAGCATCGGCATCGTCGTGGCATCGGCTGAGCAGGGCAAGGTAGTTGGCTCGTTGGGACTCATCTGCCGACTCCAACAACAGCAACAAGGGAAGGGTGATTTTGCGCTCGCGCAGGTCGTTGTTCGAGGGTTTTCCGGTGCTTGCCCCTCGTGTGTAGTCGAGTATGTCGTCCTGAATCTGAAATGCCATGCCCAGTGCATCGCCAAAGCGACGCATGCGGCTCACCTGTACAGAGGTGGCTCGGGCGGAGAGGGCTCCGGCACCGGCACTGATGCCGAGTAGCGAGGCGGTCTTCTTGTAGATAATCTCAAGATAAGATTGCCGATTGGTGTCCAACCGCTTGGCGCGATCGCTCTGTTGCAACTCTCCCTCACAAAGCGTCGAAATCGACGAGGTGACGTAGGTGAGCAGGTCATACTGTCCGCTGCGTAGCCCCATCTCCATGTTGCGTGCAAGCAGATAGTCGCCCAAGACCACGGCATTGCGCGACTGCCAACGAGCATTGGCCGAAGCCTTTCCGCGACGCATATCCGATTCGTCAATCACATCGTCGTGAATCAACGATGCCGTGTGGATAATCTCTATCAGGGTGGCGGCAAGATAGCTACGTTGCCCCACAGCGCGACCTTGTGGCAGGTGCATGGCGGCAACCAACAAAACGAGCAAGGGACGAATCCCCTTGCCTCTTGATGAGAGAATATAGTCAACCATTTCAGCAACGAGCTTGTCCTCCACTTTGAAGTTGCGTTGAATGAATCCTTCAAGCTCCTCCAGATTTTGTGCCACAGGCAAGCGTATAGCATCGAGTGTTATCATACTCTATCCTATATTTGTTTCACAAAGGTAGTTATTTTTTTGCACCAACTACGGTGGACTCGTGCTTTTTTAGTACCTTTGACCGTCGAATCCATGCGTCATGACTGCTATTGCAACTATGCTTAAAAAATTTCTGCCGGCAATTGTGGCCGTTTTGCTCTTCTTTGTCGCTGCAGCACTCTATTTTGCTCCCCAGTTTGGAGGCGATGTGTTACCCCAACACGATGTGAAACAATACGAGGGCTCCAGTCACGAAATCTACCAGTCGCGCGACACCTATGGCGAAGACCCCCAGTGGATTGGGTCGATGTTCAGCGGCATGCCCGCCTATCTGGTCAATGTGCAATATCCGGCACAGTGGGTCAAGCTGAGCATCGGGCGTGTGGTGCGTGTGGTCGATACCCCTGCCGGATTTCTCTTCTTCGCCATGTGCGCCATGTGGGCCATGTTGCTCATGATGGGCATCGAGCAGCGTGTGGCGATTCTTCCCGCCATGGCCTATGGGTTGTCGACCTACTTTATCCTGATTATCGGTGCAGGTCACATCACCAAGATGTGGGCATTGGTCTACGCTCCGCTTGTGATGGGGAGCATCTACCTCACATTGCGAACTCCCCACCGATGGTGGGGGGGCGTGTTGACCGCTCTCTTCCTCTCGTTGGAGATAGGGGCCAACCATCCGCAGATTACCTACTACTTTGTGCTTGCCGCCGCCTTCTTCTGGCTCAGTGAGGCGGTTGTGGCGTGGCGCGCACGTCTGGTGCGAGCCTTTGCGGGCCGTACGGCCATACTGCTTGTCGCAGGTGTGGTGGCTTTGGGGTCGAACTTTGCCCCCCTGTGGTACACCATGCAACATACGAAAGATACCATCCGCGGTGGCTCGGAGCTTGCCTCGGCAGCACAGCCGGAGAAGAGCGGTCTCGACCTCGATTATGCTACGGCCTGGAGCTATGGCCGTGCCGAGAGCTGGAATCTGTTGATTCCAAACTTCATGGGTGGTGACTCGTCGAACTCGTTTGCGCGCGACGGTGCGGTGGCGGCGGCGCTGAGACCCTATGGCATGCAGTCTGCCGCACAGCAGTTGCCGACCTATTGGGGCGACCAACCCTACACGGGGGGGCCTACCTATCTGGGCGCTGTGGTGGTGTTGCTTGCCGTGATGGGACTGCTGTTGGCACCCTCTCGCGAGCGATGGTGGATACTCGGTGCCACACTCTTCATGTTGGCGCTATCGTGGGGACGTCATTGGATGGGACTCACCCAATGGGCATTTGCGTGGTTGCCCGGATACAACAAATTCCGCACGGTGTCAATGACGCTGGTGATTGTGCAGTGGAGCGTTCCGCTGCTGGCCGCCATCGCGTTGCAACGTGTGTGGAAGGGCGATGTGACGTTGCCTCGTCTGCGTCGTGCCCTCGCTTGGGCGGTAGGAGTGACCGGAGGCATCTGCCTGCTCTTTATCGTTGCCGGGGGTGTGTTGTTCGATTTTGGCAAGGAGGCATCGGTGGCACAGATGACGGATCAGTTTGCACAACTGTTGCGCTACAATGGGGCCGACGACCTGCTGCGGCAAGGGCTGGATGTGACCTTGGGCGAGGAAGTGGGCTCGGCAATGGCGGTCGAGCGCAACGAACTGATGTGCGCCGATGCGTGGCGCTCGTTGCTCTTCATTCTGCTTACGGGGGCTGCACTGTGGGTGGCAACCTCGCAACTTCGTTGGCGGAAGGTGGCCTATGTGGCAATCGGCTTGTTGCTGGTTGTCGATTTGTGGCAAGT
>CAYUJP010000032.1:5712-7027 GCA_964445055.1 uncultured Alistipes sp. | reverse complement strand
GCAGGTGCTGGATATGCTCAACACACGTTACACCATCGATTGGGGTGCCGACGGCACACCGACAGCGACATTGCGTCCATCGGCATTTGGTGCTGCATGGTTTGTGTCGGATGTCATCTATGCCGATTCGGTTCGGCAGGAGTTCGACCTGTTGCACCAAGTCGACCTGCGAAAGATAGCGGTTGTGGCGATGGCCGACAAAGACAAAGTACGCCGTGTGGAGCCCTGTTTTGCAGAGAAACTCTTCAACGAGCGTTGCGATACAATCGCATTGGTGGAATATCGGCCCAACTATCTGCGTTACACCTACTCCTCGGAGCAGGGCGGATTGGCACTCTTCTCGGAGATATTCTACGACAAAGGATGGCGTGTGACGGTCAACGGAGAGGAATATCCCTATGTGCGGGCCGACTACCTGTTGCGCGCAATGGTGCTTCCGGCAGCTACGGAGGGCGTGGTCGAGTGGCGTTTCCGTGCCCCGCGTTGGAGTGTCGTCGAGGGAATCACGGGTGTGGCTTCGGCACTGATTCTGCTGGCATTGGTTGCTATGATAGTGTGTGAAATCGTCAAAAAACGAAGAGATGAAAGAGGATAAGATACTCAGACGGAGAGTGCGCAATTCGTATGTCATTTCGACAGTCAGCATTGCGTTGGTGCTCTTCTTGTTAGGCTCGGTGAGCTATCTGATGAGTGCTGCCATGCAGGTGGCACATACGTTGCGTGAGAATGTGACGATGAGTGTGGAGTTGAGCCCCACGGTGGACTCGTTGCACCAAGCGGAGATTGGTGCGCGGTTGCAGGCCAACGCGATGGTGCGCGAGGTGACATTCTGCTCCAAACAGGAGAAGATTGGCAATGCCGAATTTCGGCGTATGTTTGAAAACGAGATTGAGGAGGTGCTCGAGGAAAATCCACTCAACGACAGCTTTGAGGTGAGTCTCACCGAGGAATCGGCCGATGTGGCACGTGTGGAGCAGTTTGTCGCACAAGTTGAGTCGTGGGCAGGGGTGGAGCGTGCTTCGTGTCCGCTTGCCATGATAGAGCGTATGCATGCGACCGTCGGAAAAGTCGAGTGGGTGCTGATACTCTTTGTCGTGGCTCTGGCAATCATCTCGCTTATCCTGCTGAGCAATACCATTCGTCTGTCAATCTACGCAAAGCGATACCTCATAAACACCATGAAATTAGTAGGTGCAACCAAGTGGTTCATCATGCGTCCATTCCTTGCAAGCAGTCTCTGGCAGGGAGCTATTGCCGGTGTGGTGGCATCGTTGCTCTTCGGTGCATCGCTCTATGGCATGGAGCAGGCACTGCC
>CAYUJP010000032.1:2480-5612 GCA_964445055.1 uncultured Alistipes sp. | reverse complement strand
GGGGGTAGCGACTCGGCCGATACATTCAACTACGAGATGTTCTCGTGGCGACGGATTACGTTGGCTCCCATCTTGGTGATTGGAGGATATGTGATGGGCATCTATGCCGTGTTGAAACGATAGCCCATGGATACAATTCAAGCTATTTTGTTGGGCATTGTGCAGGGACTCACCGAGTTCTTGCCCGTGTCGAGCAGCGGTCATTTGCAGATTGCAAAGGCACTGTTGGGTGTCGAGGTGGAGGAAAATCTACTCTTCGATGTGACACTGCATGTGGCTACGGTGTTGAGTACATTGGTTGTCTTGCGACACGAGGTAATCCGCCTGCTGGGTGGGCTCTTCTCGCGAACGTTCAACGAGGAGCAGGCCTATATACTCAAACTGATTTTGTCGATGATTCCCATCGGTATCGTGGGTTTCACCTGCAAAACCTATCTGGATGCGTTGTTGGACGCACCCTACATTCTGTTGGTCGTTGGGGCATTGTTGCTCCTTACAGCGCTGTTGCTGGCGTTTGCCTACTATGCAAAGGTCCGTTCGCGCGAGACCATCTCCTACCGCGATGCCTTTGTGATTGGTATAGCACAGGCTGTGGCGGCGTTGCCGGGCTTGTCGCGGTCGGGCTCGACCATTGCAACCGGTCTGTTGCTTGGAAATCGAAAAGAGTCGGTAGCACAATTCTCCTTCTTGATGATATTGGCTCCCATCTTGGGTGAGGCACTGTTGGATGTGCTGAAAGGTGACTTCGCTACGCAAAGTATCGCACCGATGACGTTGCTTGCCGGATTTGTGGCCGCCTTCGTCGTGGGGTGCCTCGCTTGCCGATGGATGATTGAGATGGTGAAACGTGGAAAACTCATCTGGTTTGCACTCTATTGTGCGGTGGTGGGAGCAATTGCTGTAATCTCATATTGGATTTGATGGAGCAAGTCGATTTACAGCACATAAACTTCGAGGAGGGCTATGTCGCCCTGTTTGACAAACCCTATGGGTGGAGCTCGGCAGATGTGGTGCGCAAGGTGAAGTTTGCGCTACACCGGAAGGGCTTCCGCAAAATCAAAGTGGGACATGCCGGGACGTTGGACCCTCTGGCTACAGGTGTGCTCATTGTCTGCATAGGCCGTGCAACCAAGCGAGTCGAGGAACTGCAGGCCGAAGAGAAGGAGTATATCGCAACAGTGCAACTGGGTGCAACGACACCCAGCTACGACTGCGAACACCCGATAGACCAAACCTACCCCACAGAGCACATCACGCGCGAAGGGGTGGAGCAGGCCCTTGCCGCACTCACCGGAGAGCGTTGGCAGGTGCCCCCCATCTACTCTGCAAAGAAGATTGAGGGCACACGTGCCTATGAGATGGCACGTGCGGGCGAACAGGTGGAGATGCGCAAGGCGTGGATTACCATTCACGAGATGGAACTGTTGCGATGTGACCTGCCGGAGTTGGAGATTCGCGTACGTTGCTCGAAAGGTACCTACATCCGCTCGTTGGCTCGCGAGATTGGTGAAGAGCTTGCGAGTGGGGCTCATCTGACCGCACTCCGACGGACGCGGAGTGGCTCGCATCGCGTGGAAGAGGCTTGGCAATTGGAAGATTTTTTGAAAAAATTGCAGGGCGAGTGAAACAAAAGCGAAAAAAAATCGTATAGATAATGTTTCGCTGTTGTCTGCCAAAGGGTCTCGCACTCGGGAAACTTCGGCGAAAAGGGAAGTTCTTGAAGCGTAACTATTAGTGAAAAAGAGATGAAATTATCGCAGTACGGATACGATTATTCTCCGGAATTGTTGGCAAAATATCCCATGGAGAATCGCGATGAGTCACGTTTGATGGTGATAAATCGAGCAAAAGGTACCATTGAGCACCGCATTTTTAAAGATATTATCGACTATTTTCACGAGGGCGATTTGTTTGTGTTTAACGACACAAAGGTCTTTCCGGCACGCCTCTACGGAAACAAAGAGAAGACCGGAGCCGAGATTGAGATTTTCCTGCTTCGGGAGTTGAATCGCGAGTTGCGTCTGTGGGATGTGTTGGTAGACCCGGCACGCAAGATACGTATCGGCAACAAACTCTACTTCGGCGACGACGATATGATGGTGGCCGAGGTGATTGACAACACCACCTCGCGAGGACGTACGTTGCGTTTCCTGTTCGATGGCGATTACGACGAGTTCAAGGCAGCCCTCTTTCGTTTGGGCGAGACGCCTCTGCCACGATGGGTGCGCGAGAAGGTCGAACCGATCGATGCAGAGCGCTACCAGACAATCTTTGCCGCAAAAGAGGGCGCAGTGGTTGCACCTACCGCGGGAATGCACTTCTCCAAACATCTGATGAAGCGCATGGAGATTCGGGGCATCGACCGCACGTTCCTGACCCTGCATGCCGGATTGGGCAACTTCCGTACGGTCGATGTGGAGGATTTGTCGAAACACAAGATGGACTCCGAGCAATATATTGTTTCCGAGCAGACAGCGCAGGCGGTAAACACGGCCAAGGAGAAGAACCGCAAGGTAGTAGCAATCGGTACCACCGTCATGCGTACATTGGAGAGTGTCGTGTCGACCAATGGTCACATCAATGCCGGTGAGGGATGGACCAACAAATTCATCTTTACCCCCTACGAATTTACGGTGGCCGAAGCCATGGTGTCGAACTTCCATCTGCCCTACTCCACACAACTGATGATGGTGGCCGCTTTCGGCGGTTACGAGCGAGTGATGGAGGCCTATCGTATTGCACGCGAAGAGAAGTATCGGTTTGGTACTTACGGCGATGCGATGCTGATACTGTAAAGGTTTGCAAAAGGCTGTTTTTCGGTATAATTCGGTTTTTTAGAAAAAAAACATTACCTTTGTAAAATAAACCCACATTGGCAATGGCGAGCAAAATCTTATACGTGTGTCAAGAGATTTACCCTTACCTCCCGGAGTCAGAGATGGCTGTGACATGTCGCTCTTTGGTTCAGGCAATGCAGGAGCGTGGGAATGAAATCCGGACGTTCATGCCGCGTTATGGATGTATCAACGAGCGGCGCAATCAGCTTCACGAGGTGATTCGTCTCTCGGGAATGAACCTTATCATCGATGACAATGACCATCAGTTGATTATCAAGGTAGCCTCCATCCCGTC
>CAYUJP010000032.1:0-2380 GCA_964445055.1 uncultured Alistipes sp. | reverse complement strand
GATCCTCTCTTCCGCGATGTGAAGATTGTCGTTTCGCTCTACGACGATGCCTTTGCAGGCGAGTTGGATGCAAATCTCCGAACCAAAGTGGAACATGAGGGGGTAAAAGATGAAAAATTGAAAATAATAGAGCATCCATCATACCAAAATCTCATGCGTTTCGTTATGGAATATGCCGACGGTGTGGTGATAGCCTCCGAAAAGGTCGATGGCGAGATGGTGGAGTTTGCACGCTCGCTTGGGAAACCCATATTGGAGCATCAGGAGCGTACGGCAGAAGGATACGATAATTACAATAAGTTTTATGAGAAATTATAACGGCATTCGCAGGTGGGTCAACGCCTTGGCTGTTTTGGGTGTCATGGGGTTGTTGACCTTCACAGGATGTACGGATGTTGACGATACGGTAGGATACGATTTGGTACCGGGGAGTCAGCAGATGAAGATGCTCCAGAAGAGTATCCGCAAAGGTTTCGAAACACGAATGTATCTGAGCGATTCGACCAAATCGTCGAATCTCGACTATGCCTATTTCGGAATCACCAAGAGCGATACATTTGGCATACGCAAGGCCGGATTTATTTCTCAGTATATGTGGGTCACCATTACAGACCGCATCAATTGGTATGGCTATCGTCCGATTTTCGACTCGATGCAGCTGATGCTGAGCATCTCTTCGTACACGGGGGATACGTTGCAACCTCAGAAATTCGGAGTCTATCGGGTGCTGAACAACGACTACATCAACAACCACGATGGCGATGGCGACGGTGTCATTGACTCCATCTTCTTCACCTCGTTCGACCCGGTGAAGGCAGGATGTATCGACGAGAGCAAGCCCTTGTTTACGTTTGTATTCCCCGATGGAAAGACAACAGGTCCCGCAACTACAACCGTGACCATGCAACCTACCGCCGAGGGTTTGGCCTATGTGAACGAACTGATGATGCTCGAGGGCGACTACAAAAACGACTCGACGGTCTACGTTACCGATTCGTTGTGGGTGAACTACTTCTGCGGCTTGGCAATTCTGCCTTTGGAGTGCGAGGGGTCAACGGGTGCAACGTTTGCTACGACCCTGAGCGAGTCGGGTATGATTTTCTATGGTCGAAATCGTGATTCCATCGACCAAACTTTGATTCGTGATACCACGGAGACGGTCTTCTATTTTTACGACTCCTATTCTACGGACTACGGCAACGTCTCAATCAACATGGTAGACCATAGCGACTCGAAGTATATCGATTATGCAGGGCTTCAGTCGCAAGTTGCCTCTGGCACAATCGATGCCAGCGAGCCTATCTCCATAGGATATGTTGAGGGTATGGGTGGTTCGATGATTCAATTGACCTTTACCGACGAATTCATGGAGCAGTTGGGTACCCTGCAAGAGGAGTATCCCGAGTATCGGTCGGTGGCCATCAACCAAGCTTTGCTGAACATCTACGTAGATGGGGTGACCAATGGTGGATGGAGTCAAGACTTCTCAGATGCATTGGTCAATCGATTCGACTACTCAATCAGTCGATTGGGCTTGTACACCAGCTACAACTCGCTGACACCGGCAGCTGACTATGCATGGGACTATGAGGATGAATACGACATAACGCTCCCTTATGGAGGATACCTCAATCGAAGTTTGGGCTGTTATGTCTGCAACATTGCGGGGCATGTACAACGACTTTGGCGAGCCTACCAAGAGGCACCAGTCGGTGAAGACGGCAAAAAACAATACACCGATGCTCAGAAAAAACTAATGACACTTTACATCGCTCCCGAGGCAACCGACCTCTTTACATTCAACAGGGTGGCCCTGCAAGGTGGATTAGAGGTTGGAGAGAATGCGCCGATACACATGGAACTGACTTACACATTGATAAAATAGAGTACCATATAACGCGGACAAACCTAAGTTTCCACACTTAGGTTTTTCGCATATATAAACCACAAGTATACGATCTGAAATGCAACAGAATTTAGTGATTGTTGAGTCACCGGCTAAGGCTAAGACGATTGAAAAGTTCTTAGGAAAAGAGTATATGGTGAAGTCGAGTTTTGGACATATACGCGACCTTTCCAAAAAGGACTTAGGCATTGATGTAAAAGATGGATTTCATCCCATCTACGAGATACCCAAAGATAAAAAGAAAGTAGTCGACGAGTTGACCCGCGCAGCAAAGGACCGAACCGTGTGGCTCGCATCCGATGAAGACCGCGAGGGGGAGGCAATCGCATGGCATCTGACAGAGGTGTTGGGACTCCCCGTTGCGGACACCAAGCGAATTGTCTTTCACGAAATCACCAAGCGCGCCATATTGGAGGCCATCGAGCATCCTCGGACGGTGAATATGAACCTGGTCAATGCACAACAAGCACGGCG
>CAYUJP010000031.1:0-13198 GCA_964445055.1 uncultured Alistipes sp. | reverse complement strand
GAAGTAGAAACCGCTTTCGATTACGATTGAACCAATTGCGAAAGTGCCTCGCGGATTCGTTTCTCCTCATCGACCCCAACCGTGGAGAGTCTCAGCAGTGGAATATGATAACACGCAAGAATGCGATCTTTGCGACTGTCGCGTTCGGCCTGTGCGCTACCCTCTTTGTGAAAGGCATATCCATCGGTCTCAATCGCCAGGAGCGGACACTTGCTCACTATGTTGTAGACCAGAAAATCGACATGCGTAGCTCCGTTTGAGGCATAACGTTGCTCCTCGTCATTTAGAAGCGAGAAATCGCGTATCAGCAACCGCAACGGTTGATGACAGAGCACTCCTAATTGTCGAAACTCAGGTGTCTGGTGAAGCAACTTCTCCAAGAGTGCATAGGTGATGTTCTCGGAGTCGTATGCCGAGATGGTACGGTGACGTGCAAGGAGCGCGCGTCGCAAGGGCTCGTAGTGTGCATACAGCAAATCGAACACCGAATGAATCTTACTCGTGGTGACGGAGCAGTTGTTGTAGCGAATGTAGGCAAGCAGGTCGGCGATGTTGCGGCTCTGTGGGTGGTCGTTGCCGGATACGACCAAGCAGAATCGTTGTTGCGCTCGCGACACCGCCACATTTAGCAGGTTGCTGTCATCGGTGAAAGGAGTGATGACATCATCGACAACAGATAAAACGATGGCACGCTTCTCGCGACCTTGAAACTTATGTACGGTAGCTACATCGATGCGCCCCTCCAATCGGTTGGTCAGAGCATTAACCTGCTCGTTGTAGGGGGCGATGATGCCTATCTCCGAGACATCGTAAGGCATTGTAGGAAGCACCTCTCGTGTGATGACCTCCACCTCACGGGGATTCATCTTACCACGAGCATGATTGCCGGCTACGCTGGTCCATGCCTCGATAACATGCTCCTCGCCTCTATCTTGTGTCATAATGACGAGCTGACCGCCATAGAACTTCTGATTGCAGAAGTTGATGATTTTGGGATGACAACGATAGTGCTCGCGCAATAAGGTTTGAGGAGCATCGGGGAAAACGCTACACATCGACTCCAAAAAATTGGTATTCGCACATTCGTAGCGTGCCTCAATACGGTGACTTGCTGCGATGGCCTGCAACCGCAATTTGTTGGCCTCGGTAACGACATGGGGCAACTGCATGGAGTCTCCCACCACCACGGCATTGCGGGCACACGATAGTGCCAATAGCCCCAATTCGTTGGGAAGTTGCGATGCTTCGTCGATGATGACATAGTCGAAGAGTTGTTCCGAACCAAAATGGGTGCGCGATGAAAAAGCGGTGCTGAGGACAATCGGATACTCCTGGGTGAAAAGGGGTGTCAGCGAGCGAAAGAGTGTTCGTTTGTGCCCCTTGCCATAGCGGTGGTAGAGCCGATTGTGTAGATAGGTCATGGAGCGGTCGGTGAGCTGTTGCACCCGCTGTTGGATGTCGAGTTGTTGCAATGTTTCTTGCAATTGTGCAATCTCGCGCGACAACTCTTCGCATCGCACAGCGTAGTAGTGTTGTTGTAGTGTGGGTATGAGTGCAAAGAGCTCATTCCGATATTGCAACGTGCGAATGCCTCGAAAAAGACGTAGTACTTTGCGTCGTAGCAGGTACCAACGCACCTTGTCGAGCCATGCCGTGATGCCTTTGCCGGGGGACTGCTCGGCCACAAACTGCAAGTCCGACCACAGCGACAGAAGTTGCTTGGCTGTGAGCCGTTGTCGCAATGTGATGCCGACTGTAGGTGTCACCTCCTGTTCGAAGTGCGCGCGTTCAACCTTGAGCGATTCGAACTCCTGACGTAATGTCGCCAACTGCTCTTGTTGGGCAAAGAGTTGTCTAAGTGCGCGTGCCTCTCGCTGAATGGCACTGAGATAGGGCGGTGCATCGGCCTCCTGACTGTGCCACGACTCGATGTCGTGTGGTAGTTGCTTCTCGGTGGATTGCGAGGCAATGAATGAGGCTTTGTTCTCGTTGCTTCCCAATAGTGCGGCAAGAAAGTCAAGACGTTGCTTGCGCAACTTCTCAATGACATTCTCTATAGCTGAGTTGTTGTTCGATACGATAAGTGCCGTCTTGCCTTGACAAACGAGATTGGCAACGATATTGAGAATGGTTTGTGTCTTGCCGGTACCCGGAGGTCCCTGAATGATGCTCACCTGATGCTCAAATGCGGCACGTATGGCACGCTGCTGACTTGCATTGCATCCAAAAGGGTAGATGAGTGACCGCGCATTGAAGTACCCCGTTTGGTTGAATCGCGGATTTAGGTAAGCCGCAGCGACCGAACATTGGGCAATGAAGTCGATGTTGTCGTATTGCATCTGCAGAAGCGATTGCCCGTCATCACTCCGAAGTGTATTGAGACTTGCCACCTGTCTCAGATAGGCAAATCGATTAGACGCAAGATCGTCTTTCAGACAAGAGGTGCGGTACTCAATCTCCGAATCGGCATAACTGACCGATTGTCCACTCGTGTATTCGATGTACCAGTAGTGGCGCTTCTCATGCTGAAACAACGCAATGTAGGCGACCGAACGCAACGGAACACCACGAACAAAAAGTTGGCAGTGCTGCGGTTCGACCGTGACAGGCCGCTTGAGCCACTGCGCTTTGTCGGATGCGTAAGTGTAGATTTTGCCGGAGGTGTTGAAGATGATATTCAGGTAACGATATCCGCGCGTGTACCAACAACTGTCGATGGTCGATGTGCGAATATCTCCATCGATAATCACCATGTTCTGTCGTGAATCAATCATGCTTCAACAAATAGGTTTGGTGTGCCCAATATGCCCACAATCGCAGACCTTTGAGTATAACAAAGATAGCGATAAATAGCGATAAATTCACCTTCGGTGTCGATTTTGCAATCAGACTCAGGACTGAGATATCTGTGTGCATAGCGAGATTGGGATAGTGTGACATATCCAAGTTCGATAGCATATATTGTGCCAAACCTCTGCTACGATACAACCGAAGGGGCGGAATAGCGACAAGCCATCCGCCCCTTTTTGCTGATATAGACGCGATTACTCCAATCTGCCGGTTGCCCGAAGATATTCGGTCTCGTAGATTTTGTACTGGGTCTGTGCTTCGATGAGGTTGCTTGAGGCTTGTTGCCACAAAGCCTGTGCCTCCAACAAATCGGTAAGGGACGATAACCGTGCGGCGTAGCGATTCTGCATAACCCGCAGATTCTCATCAGCTTGTTTTATGCCGAGTTGCGCTGTCTCAATGAGTTGTCGCGCGGTCTGCACATTGAAAACAGCTTGCTGTACCTCGATATCAATCAGTCGGCTGTTCTTTTGCAATGTCAACTCGGCATTTTGTAGTTCATAGCGTGCCTTGCCCACCTTCTTGCGCGCCTCACCCCAATGAAAAATAGGGACCTTGATGGCAATCATCGCCATGCCAATGCCATCGCTGAAATTCTGTGTATAGGGGATTTGGATTCCGTCACCTGCATCGACACTTCCCTTCGCCTGAATCCGATCGTAATACGTATAGCCCAACGAAAGGCCGACTGTGGGCAACAACTCTGCTTTGCTCATGCGCAGTTGCTGGCGGCTGACCTCAATCTGTTTGTGGAGAAGTCGCAATTCAGGCCGAGCATCGGTGTCGACATCGAGTGTCGGTGTCGTGGAGCAGTTGATGAGGGTGTCGGTGGCTTGTATGAGGGTGGTGTAGTCGACCCCTATCGTGCGACACAGTGCCAGTCTGCAAAGTTCGACTCCACACTGTGCCCGTTGCAGTTGGTAACGGAGCTCGCTACGTTTGGCCTCAATGCGCAACATATCGTTGGATGTCGATAGCCCCGCACGGAGTGCTACTTCAGCTTGGCGATAGAGGGTATCCATCTGTCTGCAATAGCTCTCCACTACATGTATCTTACGTTCCACGGCAACATAGCTCCAGTAGGTTCGGTCGGCATCGACAAGCACATCCATCGTAGTCATGCGTTGCTGCTCCGAGGAGGCCTCTGCACCAATCTTGGCAAGTTGTCGGGCTGCCGACAATTTTCCTCCGGTGTAGATGGGTTGAGTCAGTGTAAGCCCCGCCAAATAGGTGCCATGCATGCACAATTTCATCCCCATGAGGTTCATGTCGGGGAAGATGTAACTACCGGTTGCAGAGCCCTCGATGTTGGGTAGCGCTGCGGCTATTGCAATCTGTCGGTCCATCTCGGCTTGACGTTGCTTGTTGTTTGCTATCTGCAAATCTTCGCTACAAGCCAATGCCATCTCGCGACATTGTGCTTGCGAGAGCTGGAGTGTGGGTTGCGCTGATGAGTCGAAGGAGGCAAACAGCGCAATACAACTCAAGAGAAATAGATGATTTTTCAGCGTGTTCATTGTTGATTCGCAGGTTTTTGAATGTGAAACATAGCTGTGTAGAGTAGCGGTAACAGCATCAGTGTGATGAGAGTGCCTACTGTCAGGCCTCCCATAATCAATATCGCCATCGAACCATACATGGGGTCTGTGGCAAGAGGCAACATTCCCACAATGGTAGTCAGCGATGCCATCAGCACGGGTCGCACGCGCGAGACAGTGGCCTCGACAACAGCGGTGTATGGATGGAAATGCTCTTCAGATTGTAGTCGGTTGATTTCATCAACCAGCACAATGGCATTTTTAACCATCATGCCAACCAACCCTTGGAATCCGATGATAGCCATGAAGGTCATGGGTTGTCCGGTGAGCAACAGTGCCGGAGCAATGCCACAGATGACAAAGGGCAAACAGAGCAGAATGAGTATAACCTTGCGCCAACTGTTGAAGAGCAGGAGCAGAATGGCTAAAATCAAGAAGAGGGTGAGGGGTACATATTTCATAAGGTTCCCGATAGCCTCACCTTGTATCTCTCCATCACCGACCCACCGCAAGGTATACCCTTCCGGAAGGTCGATAGCTTCGACCTCTTGCTGAATGGAGGCTACCGCTTTGGCAGGTGTTGCCTCGTCGTTGTCGGGATTGGGGTCGCACTCGGCTTCAATGACGCGTTGTCCGTTTTGACGGATTACCAGATTCTCATCCCACTGAAGTTGCATATCATCAATGACGTTACCAAGAGGCATGGCTCGGAAGAGCTTATCTTGTAGGGTGCTCATCGTCTGGCCTCCCTGCAACGCTGCCTGCATCTCCTCGTTGGTGAGGTGAAGGTTCATGGTGCTCCATACCGGAATATCGCGCAGATGTTCAATACGACTACCATCGTCATTACGCACTTGAAGGTTGAGTAGCACTGTGTGCTCTTGGTCATTGAGAACACCTACTGTCATTCCATCTGTAGCAGCTTGTAGGGCATTGCCGATATCGGCACGGTTGATGCCGGCACGTAATGCATTGGGACGTATGTAGTCGGCAACTAACTTTTTCCCGGCGGGTCGCCAGTTGCTTTGCACCGAATAGGGGTCGATGTAGGGTGAACGTCGCATGATAGCTTCAGCTTGTGCACTCAGTTGCTTCAATACGGCTGGGTCGGGACCGGCAAATTCCACCTCGACGGTGTGGGTGGTGGAGATGGAGAAGTTGTATTTACGAATGCGGATGTAGGCATCGGGGAAGGCCTCTCTCAACTCTTTGCGAATGAGCGGTATCTGCTCCAAAACGGTATTGTAGTCCTTACAATCGACAATCAATTCGCCATAACTATCACCTCCGGAGGTCATGGGACGCACCAAGCAATAGTGTGCTGGGGCACTCCCTTGGCTCACGGCAACTCGCTCGATGGCTTCGTGTTGCTCAACGAGGTCACTCATATCCAACAGACGGTCGCGTACATGGTCGGCATCGGCATCTGATGCAAAGAAACACTCTACGACAAACTGTTTGTAGTCGAAATCGGGGAAAAAGAGATTCTTTACATGTGTCATACCCACTGTGCAGAGCGCTAACAGCCCAAATGCAGAGGCTATGGTAAGTCGCTTGTGTGCAATCAACAAAGCAACGGTATGCCGGATGAAACGATGCATGGACGAGTTCATTACCCCATTCTGTGCGGGGTCATCTTCCTTATCGTGCTGAGGAAGCCACGCTTTGGCACAAATGGGGACCTGCACCAATGCCAACACCCAACTGGCAAGAAGGCTCACGCAGAGTACCAAAAACAGGTCGTGGGCATATTCACCTGCAGAGTCGGGCGATAGGTAGACTCCCAAAAAGGTCGAAGCGGCAATGATGGTGGCACCCAGTAGAGGCATAGCTGTGTTGCGCCCGATGCGATAAAGATAGACATCGGGTGAGAGACCTCGTCGTTTGTCAATCAGAATACCATCCATAATCACCACGGCATTGTCTACCAACATGCCCATGGCAACGATAAATGCTCCCAATGAGATACGCTGTAGGGTAGTCCCACAAGTGAGCAGGATGGGAAACGACACGGCAACGGTCAGCAACAAACCAAAGCCGATGATGATGCCACTACGGAAACCCATCGTGAAGACGAGCACGACAATGACAATGAGAATAGACTCCAAAAGATTCCACATGAACGAGGAGATGGCATCACTGACTTTGTCGGGTTGGAAAAATATCTTGTCGGTTTGCATTCCTGCGGGAAGATGTTTCAATACCTCATTTAGCCGAGCGTCTACCGCAGCACCGACATCGGGGACAATAACATTATTCTCCAAGGCAATGCAGAGCGCCAAGGCAGGTTTCCCATCAACAAAGAATCCGTTGCGTTGAGGGGTGGCGTAGCCTCGTTCGACAGTGGCAATGTCTCCCAATCGGAGTCGTCGTCCATCTAAGGTTTGAATAAGCAGGTCGCGTATATCTTGTTCATTGGCCGTAGCTCCATCTACGTAGAGTGCCGTACGACTATCGCCATTGAGGTATTTCCCGGCATTGACGCATTTGCCTGCATCTTGCAGAGCCGACATAATTTGGGTGGGAATCACCCCATTGCGTGCAATTTGTTCCTTAGAGAGGATGATATTAATTACCTCGTCACGGTTCCCTACAATGTTGATGCGCTTAACACCTTTAACAGCAAGCAATTCTCGTCGAATGTATTTGGCATACTTATACATCTCCGGGTAGTCGTAGCCATCGGCAGTAAACGCATAGAAGATACCATATACATCCATCATATCGTCGATGACCATGGGTGCATAGCATCCTTGGGGTAATCGCGTAGCAACATCGTTTGCTTTGCGCCGTAGCAGGTCGAAGTGCTGTTCAATATCCTTGAGTAACACAGTCATCTGAAACTCTACGGTGAACATTGCCGACCCATTTTGACATTCGGTTCGTACTTTTTTGACATCGGGAAGGGTGCGCAACTCATCTTCTACCGGTTGTGCTACCTTCAGCTCGACTTCGTGAGCACTGGCTCCGGGATAAATCACAACGACCATTGCTTGTTTGACGGCAACGGCAGGATCCTCCAATTTTGGCATGCGCGCAAAGGAGAGAACACCGGCAATCAGCATAGCCACGATGAGTGACCAAAAAAGCACCGGTCGTTGCATGAAAAATTTGGTCAATTTCATTACAGTACTCCTCCTACGTTAGTATCGTTGCTTGCTGTGACAACACGCACCTGTTCGCCCTCCTGCAATACGTTCACACCGGCACGAACAATAGATTCGGTGTCGTTGAGCCCTTTGACAACAACTCGTCCCGATGTGTTGATCTGCTCAACAGTGACGGGATGCCGTTTTACCGTCGAATCGGCTTGATAAACCCATACATAGCTCTGTCCATCCTCTTGAAAGAGGGCTGATGCCTCAATCGATACATCGTCTGAGTCAGTTGTGTCGGTAGATTCGATATACACCTCGACATTCAGCCCCGCTGTGAGCCGATTCCGTGTATTGCCGACAAAGGCAAGGCGCAACTGATAGAGCTGATTGCCGTCGGCACGCGGTGTGATACTTCGCAGGGTGAGTGGGTACTCCTCATTGGCGATGCGACAGGTGAAGCGCGCGAAGTGGTCACGCTGAAGATATTCGTTCACCGGAAGGTCGACTACTACCTCCATGTGCGATACATCGAGTAGCGTGAAGACCGCTGTCCCGGCATCGACCATTTCGGCTACGGAGAAGTTCACAGATTGAATATATCCATCGGTGGGAGCGTAGAGTTTGGTGTAGTTGAGCTTGTTGCGAGTTGCTTGCAGTTGCACGCCGAGTTGTTTTAATCCTGCGGAAGCCTTCTCGTAATCATTAGCAGAGATGCTTTTTTGTTCAAAGAGTTGGCGTGTACGCGCTACTTCATCGTACAACTGGTCATACTGTATCTGCAATGCTTCGACCGATAGCTGATAGTCAGCGTCATCGAGTGTGGCGAGTAGTTGTCCTCGACGAATGTAATCGCCCTCCTTGACGAAGATTTGAGCTAATTGTCCGGGAGTTTTAAATCCAAGACTCACCTCGTTTGCTTCGCGTACGATGCCCGAGAAACACTTCTGCGAGGAGGTCGCTTGCTGTTGAGGTGTGGTCAAAAAAACACTTCTGATAAATTTATCTTGCTGTTGTTGCTCTCGACAACCTCCCAACAAGAGAAGCAGTGTAGCTGCTACGAAAAGTCTCTTCTGCTGCATGGTAGAACCGTTTGATGTTGTAAAGTATCTTTTTAAATCACAAAAGTCTCATTTTATTGTGAGATAAGTTCGTCCCTTTGGAAAACAGAATTGTTCTAAAGGATGATATTTTGCGATATTTTACACAAAAAAGACTATATTAGCAGGTTGAAAGGTTTTTAAGTGTGAAATTTGTCGTGAAAAAAATTCCTTATGTCAATCTCGACATCGTTCAATTGCCGTCGAACGATAGCGTTGCGAATTTGAATGACGAGTTTATCCTTCTCGATAACTTCTCGGAGACAAACTTCGACACAAAGTTTGTTTTTGCCTACTATCCGGTGAAACTCTCCTTCTCAATAGTAATCTGCTGCTTGTCGGGTCAGATGCAATTCCGTGTCAATCTGCGAGAATTCGACTTGCAAGCAAACGACGTGCTCATCATCCAACGAGGAATGATTAGCGAGTTGATTGCACGAAGTAACGACTGCAAGGTCATCGTCATGGCCTACACAGAGAACTATCTGCAATCGATACCACACACCGACAGTTTGATTGCATTACACGGAAAACTTTATGACAAACCCTTATATCACATGCCTCGGGAACACATGGAAGAGTGCCTGCTCATCTTCCGACAGATGATGGCAACCATCCGATGCAAGGATAATCCGTTTCGAAGTGGGGCGGTACAGGGCTTTATGCAGGCACTTATCTATAACGCCTGCTACCTGCTAATGACCGATAACGTGCCGTCTTCCCAACCCAACACCCGTAAACAAGAACTTTACGAACGTTTTATGCGTGAAGTACAACTTCACTACATGGAGCAACGCAACATCGGTTATTATGCCGATATTCTGTGTGTCACGCCCAAATACTTATCGCAAGTTATCAAGCAGATGAGCGGACGATTGGCAGGCGATTGGATTGCCGACCATGTAATATTGGAGGCAAAAGCTCTTGTAAAGAGTGAACATTATACCATACAGCAGATTTCGGAGATGTTACACTTCGCCAACCAGTCATTCTTTAGCAAATATTTCAAGAGTAAAGTGGGTTGTTCTCCCACCATTTATCGGCAGAAGTAACCATCCCTTTGCGAATAAATCACTATCTTTGTACAAATACTACTGCAATGGGTACAACAGAACGCATACTGAGCATAGATGGGGCAGAGCGTCGCAACCGCGAGGCACTTGCACTCTTTCGTATTCAGGCACGTCAATGTGGTGTATATAGGGAGTATCTCGAGCGCATTGGAGTAGTAGCCGATTCGATTACCGAGGTCGAACAGATACCGTTCCTCCCCATCGAATTGTTCAAGTGGTGTGACGTTTATTGTGGAGATACTCCGCCTCAGGTGGTCTTCACCTCCAGCAACACAGGGGGTACGGTAGCATCGCATCACGCCATGTCCTCGCTTAGCCATTACGAGCAGGTCTTTACGGAGGCGTTTCGTCGATTTTATGGCGACCCCCAACAGTGGAGCATCTATGGGTTGTTGCCCAACTACCTGCAACGCGAAGGTTCATCGTTGGTATACATGGTCGATCGACTGATTGCTCAATGTGGTTCGGGAGGGTTCTATTTGAACGACTATGATCGATTGCTATCCGATATGGAGCACTCATCGAAGCCCAAAATCCTGCTTGGGGTAAGTTATGCACTGTGGGAACTGGCAGAGCAATATGCTCCAAAACTTCACAACACGATTGTGATGGAGACGGGGGGCATGAAGGGACGCCGCGAGGAGTTGCCCAAGGCGGAATTTCACCACATTTTGTGTAGTGCCTTTGGGGTCGACCACATCCATTCGGAGTATGGTATGGCCGAGCTTACCTCGCAAGCCTACTCTTGTGGCGAAGGTATTTTTCGAACTCCGGGTTGGATGTCGGTGTCTGTACGCGATATCAATGACCCTTTCTGCCACCTATCGACAGGATGTAGGGGAGGAATCGATATTATCGACTTAGCCAATGTGTCATCGTGTGCCTTCATCCAAACACAGGATGTGGGGAGACTTTTGGAGGATGGCTCGTTTGTGATTGAGGGTCGCATCGACCACAGTGACATACGTGGATGCAACCTGTTGGTTCAATAAGTAAGTATGATTTATGAAGGTTGTTGCTTTTGTACCCATTCGGCTCAATAGTCAGCGTGTTGCGGGGAAGAATCTGCGACTATTGGCAGGTGAGCCCCTTATGTGCCACATTTTGCGAGCATTGACTGCAGTGCCACACATCGATGAGGTCTATCTGTTTTGCAGTGACGATGTAGTTGTAAAGTATCTGCCTGAGGGGGTGAAGTTCCTGGCGCGAGATCCATGGCTTGATAGACATGAAACATTGGGTTGCGAGATTTACGATGCGTTTACGCAACAAGTTGAGGCTGACATCTATGTGTTGGCTCATGCGACATCGCCATTCATCCGTTCGACTACCATCGCTTCTGCCCTGGATGAAGTGCTATCCGGGCAATACGATTCGGCATTCAGCGCAGAAAAGATGCAAACCTTTGCTTGGTACAACGGTCAGCCACTTAACTATTCGTTGCGACAGATTCCGCGTACGCAGGAGATTGAACCGGTGTATGTAGAGACCAGTGCATTTTTTATTTTTCGACGGGAATTATGGTGTGAGCGACGGCAACGAATAGGAGACCATCCTTACGTGGCTGTAGTAGATCGCATCGAGGGAGTTGATATCGACTACCCCGAAGATTTTGCTTTGGCAGAGGTTATTGCTCGGAGTCGTCGGTTGTAGCGCGCTCGTATGCATCGATCATTGATGTTGCAGTGTGGTTCAGGATACGCGCACCTGCCCAATCTGCATAGGCACGTAGCACCTCGTGACCACGGAACAACTCTGCTAACTCTGCCATATAAGAGGCCATCGTGTAGGGCTTGGGAGGGTATGTAGCATTCACATAGAGAGGCTTGGGGGCAGGTGCCTCGACATCGTAGAAATGCCGATCCATGCGACAAAGTCGATTGGAAGAGTCGACAAACACTCCTTCGGTGAGTGTGTGATCTACGCCATACAGATGTAGTTGTTTGTACCCTAATAAAATGCCTATGTAGATGCCGTGTTGCACGACTGTCCCGAAGTTCGCACTCCCCAATCCGCGATGATAGAGACGAAACTCCAAGGATTGGAATCCTCGATAGGGCTGCGTGTGAAAGCGGACAATGCGAATCTTCGGATTGGGAAGCACCGCGCGATAATCGAACCGTTCGGGATTATAATATTGCACATAGAGTGTCATGGGCCAACATACCCGTTCGTTGAGAAGTTGATAGAATTCGCAGACCTCCGGATTGTGCTCCACATTTCGGAAAAATTTCGGGTCGGAGAGTATGTAATAGGCAGGACGCAATGCAACGAATGCTTCGTGTCGAACAAAGTAGTTGACCGCCACATAGTCGCAATGCGATGAGGAGCGTATCTGTTGTAGTTCCGAGGCTAAGGAGGGCCCATTACCCAAAATCACCAAATTATCGGCTGTCGCTCCTTCGGTCCGGCCATATCGCCCGATGTAATTGCAAAAATTCTCCTTGACAGCCATAACTGCAAAGTAGAGAACGGTTGAGCAACAGTTGCTACATCCTGTGATGATTTTCTGTGAAAGCGTCACGCGACTAACTTTTGATATTGCAAAGCTATCAAAAGTTCACTACATTTGCAAGATATGTCACAAAATGCGGAATATAGTCCGATGATTTCGGTGCTTGTCCCCATCTATGGAGTTGAGCCTTATATCGCCACTTGTGCTCGGTCACTATTTGAGCAACAAGCGGTGGATGCCGAATATATTTTTGTCGATGATGCCTCTAAGGATTGCAGTGTGCAACGCTTGGAGAAGGTGATTGCCGAATACCCCACATTGAGGGACCGTATTCGTATCCTGCACCACGAGCGAAATAGGGGATTGGCGGCAGCTCGTCGTACGGCTATCGAGGCGGCGCGAGGAGTGTGGGTTGTACATGTCGATTCCGATGATAGATTGTGCGACAAGCGAGCATTGTTGTATCTGCTTGAGGAGGCTGTGCATACCTCTGCTGACCTGGTTTATGGTGGGTATTGCGAACAAAACGACCGGAAAATTCGACAAGTGGTGAATCCAAACACACATCGCGAGCAGGTGCTCCGCTCGTTGCTCAGACAGGATTATCGTGTCTCGAATCGCATTTGGGGGGTGCTGATTCGTCGTTCGTTGCACCAACAGTTTGGACTTTGGCCTGTTGAGGGGCTAAATTTTGCCGAAGATTATGCGCTGATGCCACGGTTGGTCTATTCGGCTACAGCGATTGCTACAGTCGAAACGCCGCTATATGCATATCGTACGATGAGTGCGGGGTCCTACATGAACTCGCTTACACAACGCTCTGCCGACTCCTATGTGCGAGCCAATATGTTGTTGTCAGATTATTTCCGAACACGTCCCGATTATGTCCGTTGGTATCCCGATCTTATGTTGGGGAAACTAAATATTGCCAAGTGGATTTTGAAACGAGGCTTGCCGCTCTCGGAATATTGGCCTCAATTGTTCCAATCCGGAGAACAACCGGTGGGGCTTATGCAACAACTCTACTACCGAGTGTTACGAACGCAGTGGTTACCTCTGGTCCGTTTTGTGGCATACGCAGTCAATA
>CAYUJP010000030.1:0-13276 GCA_964445055.1 uncultured Alistipes sp. | reverse complement strand
CTCTCCTTGCAAGAACGTGCTGACTTTGCCAATAAAATTATTCAAATGGTCAGTGCCGAGCAGGACGATGAGATTGTACGGAAAGAGCACATATTGACAGAAATTATTACCGAGGATGAGAAGACGGTACGAAATGCAACGAAACAAAGTCCTATGCGACCCCTTTCAGGGTTTCGTGTAAGCAACCTCTTTACAGGAGGTCAAAGTAAGTTGTCTTTGAGTTCGGAGATAGAACGAGATATTGCCAGTGCTGACCGCATTAGTTTGATTGTTTCATTCTTGAAGTTGTCGGGGGTAAATTTAATATATGACGCTCTACGTAAGTTTTGCGAAGTGCCGGAACATCAATTACGCATTCTGACAACGACATATTGCGGTGTGACGGAAGCTAAGGCTGTTCAACGGTTGGCCGAGTTACCGAATACAGAAATGCGGATATCCTATCAGACGCGAATAGAACGTTTGCATGCCAAGGCCTATATCTTTGAACGCAATTCGGGTATGAACACCGCCTATATTGGCTCTTCAAATCTTTCTCGTTCAGCGCAAACGGATGGGTTGGAGTGGAATATTCGGGTAACAAATGTGGAGAATTCACACATCATAAAGAGCGCTTTGGCAACGTTTGACTGCTATTGGAATAGCCCCAATTTTGAAGACTATCGGGAAGGCGGTATCGAACGGTTCGAACAGCAGATGAATCTGGCACGTATGGGAGGTAAAAAGGGGGATGCACATACCTTTAGCAAATATACTATTTTGCCTCATCAAAAGCAGATACTTGACAAACTGCAAGTCGAACGAGAAAATCAAGTGATGCGCAACTTGATTGTAGCTGCTACAGGAACCGGAAAGACCGTAATTTCAGCATTTGATTACCAACAATTTTGTCGGGTAAAGCAACCTCTTCATAAATTATTGTTTGTCGCACATCGTGAAGAGATACTTCAACAAGCAGTACAAACCTATCGAAATGTGCTGCAAGATGGTAATTTTGGTGATTTATGGGTGGGTAGCTCTCGTCCTAATAGCTTAGAACATCTATTTGTGTCGGTGCAAACCTTTAATTCGCGTTTTGAAGATTGTTTTGCTAAACTATCGGAGAATTACTACGATTACATTGTCATCGATGAGGCACACCACTCAACGGCTGATAGTTACCGCAAAATATTAGAGCACTTCAAACCGCAACTACTTTTGGGGTTGACTGCGACACCGGAACGTATGGATGGTGCAAGTTTGCTGCCCGATTTTGATAATCGAATCAGCGCGGAGATACGTCTTCCTAAAGCATTGGATGAGGGGCTGCTGACGCCATTTCAGTATTTCTGCATCAGTGATTCTGTTACCGATTTGCGGGATAATGAATTGATGGAAGGCCGGAGATATGTTACATCAAAAATCTATGACAAGCTATGCACAAAACAACGTGTGGGCCTGATTGTACGTAGTCTACAACGATATCTTGCCGATGAACATAAATGTCGCGCTTTGTGTTTTTGTGCGGATAAACGTCAGGCAGAGTATATGGCTAAGATGCTGCGTGAGGCCGGTTTGAATGCTGCGTGTTTGACTTCTAATAATTCCGATGAAAGAAAATCTCTAAACGAACGGTTGGCTTCCGGTGGAATTAACTACCTGTGTGTTGTCGACATGTTCAACGAAGGTGTCGATATTCCTGAAGTTGATACCGTTTTGTTTCTTCGTCCTACGGAGAGTTTGACAATTTTCTTGCAACAGTTGGGACGAGGATTGCGTTTGTCGCCGGGTAAACAGGTGCTGACAGTACTCGATTATGTGGCACAACTAAACTCCAAATACGACTATGCGGGTCGATTCCGTCGATTGATGGTGCGCACAGACGGTGATTTAAAGAAGCAAATAGAGCAAGGTTTCACACTCTTGCCAAGCGGTTGCTCTATCCACATGGAAGAGAAGGCTCGGCAATATGTCTTAAGTAACATAAATTCAGCAATCTACGACAAGCGACGTCTTGTAAATGAGTTGCGCAACTATTTGGAGTGCCCCACTTTGAGTAAGTTTATAGAAGAATTAGATCAAGATGTCCGAATTGTGTATAAGGGTGGATATTGTTGGACCCGTCTGAAAAGGGATGCGGGTAAATCTGCATATAAGGATGATGATATTACGAAACATCTTGAAAAAGGAATCGGCAATTTGGCACATGTTAATACAATCTCATACCTCCGTTTTATTGAAAAAGTGATGCGAAAACCTGAAGATATCACTTGGGTAGAACAACGAGAACAACCCTATATCATAATGCTTTATTATGCGCTGTTTCAAGTGCGTATAAAAGAGCTGGGCGTATCTTCTATTGCGGAGGCAATAGCTAAATTGCAATATTATCCGATGTTTGTGCAAGAGATACAAGAGCTGGTAGCGTACCTATTGGAACACATCGAACAAACCACATATTCATTGGATGAACAACTTCCTGCGCTGTTGGAGCAATATGGTTGTTATACCCGCGAGGAGGTGTTCACGCTGTTCGGTCGTCAAACTGCAACGAAAAAAATGCAGGGAATGGTTTCGGGTGTCTTTAACGTTGAGGAGTGGAATACCGAACTTCTCTTTGTTACGTTGAATAAATCGGATGTTGACTTTTCGCCGAGTACACAATACGATGACTATGTGATGAGCGAAACCCTTTTCCATTGGCAGTCGCAGAATACCGATTCGCATCAAGGTACGGGTGCGCGTTTTGTGAATCAACAAAGCAATGGGAAACGTTTTTTGCTCTTTGTGCGTGAAGATAAAAAAGATGGCTATGGTAATACAGCTCCATTTTATTGCTTTGGCTTGGTTGACTATGTACGTTCCTATGGCGATAAACCTATGAACGTGGAGTGGAGGCTACACAAACCTGTAATGGCTAAATTCTTGAAAGCGGTTTAAAAAGTCATTATAGTTCCTGCTCTAATTCTTGTTTTTCTTAAGGTGTTGCTTTTGAAAATAATACAGATTTGATAAGGGGCAATCTTGTCGAGTAAAAGGCCAATTCGCATTGGCCTTTTCTTTCTCCCCTTCCTCTCTCTATGCTTCGCGTTTGGTGGCGCGGAAGAAGTTTGCCATACGCACCGGATCACCCACAGCCCACACCACATCGCCGGCATGAAACTGTTCATCGGCACCGGGGTTCAGGGTAGCGACACCTCCGCGCACAATGCCCAAGATGAGTGCCATGGCATGGTCGCGAATCTGCGACTCGCGGATAGAGGTTCCTTCGAGTGCGGTGTGTTCGGGTAGGGTAAACGACTCGATGCGCGGATGCACGGGATGGGGTTCGTTGTGCTGCTGTCGATGTGTGGCACGCTGTTCTTCGAGGATGCGACGAAACTTGCGAAACTCTTCATCGGTGCCCGCCACGGTGATTCGGTCATGCGGAAAGAGAATGGTGCCGCCATCGGGCAGTTGCAACTGCTTGTCGCCTCGTTGTATGGCGACGACTGTGACCCCATAGTGGTTGCGGAAGTCAATCTGATGGAGCGACCGTCCTGCAACCACCGAGTCGGTTGCCACGGTGAATTCCGCCAAGTGAAAGGTCTCAAAGGGAAGTGCTTCGGCATTGAGTGTGTCGGGTGCGGTGCGCGGACGTTCTGTCTCCTCACCGAAGTTCGCACGCAGGCGGTGCTCCATGGCCAACGAGCGACGGTGCAACCGTTTGGAGAGGACAATGCCGGCAAACAACACCAGTGCAATGGTGAATCCGATACCCGATGCTGTGTTGAAGAGCGACACAACAACCGACATCAACACACCGAGACAAACCAGACACTTGAGCAGGATGAGCGACACCAATGGCCCTCGGTTGAACTTGCTGTCGCTCCACAGTCGCCGAAATTCGGGCGAATGATTGCCTTGACGAATGATGGTGAGCAGAATGGGAGCGAGGATACTCAGCAACAGTCCCAGACAGATCAAGGCTCCCCACCGCCCGGGAATGTGACGGCAGATGTGGGGAGTGACATAATGCATGAAAGCAGTCTCTACGAAGATGCAGAATATGAGGCATATCCCGACGGGAAGCAACATGCGTCTAAGCAGTCGCAACCAGGTGTTGGGGTGACGTTCGGTGCCGGCACCGCTGGCGTAGCGTGCCAGCAACTCCTGCCACTTGGAGGGCATGCGCCGTTCGAGCCAATCGCAACAAGGGTTGGCGCTGCGAATCATGTAGGGCGTGAGGAAGGTGGTAATCACCGACACGGCAACGATAATCGGGTAGAGCGAGTCATCGGTGACGTGCAATGTGGTGCCTAAGGTGGCGATGATGAAGGCAAATTCTCCCACTTGGGTGAGCGAGAAGCCCGATTGAATGGCCGTGCGCAACGGTTGACCCGAGATGAGCACCCCCAAGGAGCCGAAAAGTGACTGTCCCACCAACACAAGCAGGGTGAGTAACGCGATGGGCCCCAGGTGGTGAAGCAACATTGTAGGGTTAATCATCATCCCCACAGAGACAAAGAAGATGGCTCCGAAGAGGTTCTTCACCGGTTCGGTGAGTCGGATGATGCGCTCCGACACCACCGTTTCGGAGAGTATCGAGCCCATGACAAAGGCACCCAGTGCCGACGAGAACCCGGCCTTGATGGCAACCATCACCATACCCAAGCAGAGACCCAATGCCACGATGAGCAACGTCTCGTCGTTGAGCAGACGTTGTGCGCGACGCAGAAAACTGGGTACAAGATAGATACCCAAGAGCGACCAAAAGATGAGAAAGGCCACCAACTTCAGCACACTTTCGAGCATCTGCATCCCTTCGAACTGCTTGCTCACAGCCAGTGTCGAGAGCAACACCATCAGCACGACTCCCACAAGATCTTCGACAACGAGGATTCCCATGACCACGCTGGTGAAACGTTGTCCCCGAAGTCCCATATCGTCGAACGCCTTGAAGACAATGGCTGTCGACGACATCGAGAGCATGCCGCCCAAGAAGAGACTGCTCATGTGCGAGAAGCCCAACAAGGCCCCCGTGCCGTAGCCGAGAAACATCATGCCTGCCACGATGGTGGTGGCGGCCGCTATGGCCGTACCTCCTACATTGATGAGTTTGCGAAACGAGAACTCAAGCCCCATGGCAAAGAGCAGGAAGATGACTCCGATGTCGGCCCACACGTGTATGCTCGACGACTCGGTGACGGTGGGCAGGTTGGGCACGGCAGGTCCTGCGAGCAGACCCGCCACGATGTATCCCAAGATGACCGGTTGGTGCAACCGCTTGAAGATGAGGGTCGAGATACCGGCTACCACCAGAATAAGGGCTAAATCGGATATGAGGGGTGCAATGGCTGACATGGAAATAGGTTTTATAACAAAGATAGAGAAATTTTTACCGAAAATAGCAGTTGAAGTTCTATTATTTTTGCAGGTGGACCAACCCTATCGGCAACGACAACGAGTGCAGAAGTCTCGGTTAGGATTTGTGCCGAAAAAAGTGTAATTTTACGAGCAAATAGGCGACGCGGTGTCACTGTGTCGCACAACGAAAAAAGAGCGTATGGCAATACCTTTGGCAGAGCGATTGCGGCCTCGCACCCTCGACGACTACATCGGGCAAGAACATCTGGTGGGTCCGACGGGTGTCTTTCGCAAGTTTCTGGAGACGGGCAACGTCCCCTCGTTTATCCTGTGGGGTCCACCGGGTGTGGGCAAGACCACACTGGCGAAGATTGTCGCCACAGAGCTCAAACGTCCCTTCTTCACCCTCTCGGCAGTGACGTCGGGTGTCAAGGAGGTGCGCGAGGTGATTGAGTCGGCACGCAAGCAACACTTCTTCAACACGCCGCCTCCCATCCTCTTTATCGATGAGATACACCGCTTCAACAAGTCGCAACAAGACTCGTTGTTAGGAGCGGTCGAGCAAGGGGTGGTGACGCTGGTGGGTGCCACCACCGAGAACCCTTCGTTCGAAGTCATATCGCCGTTGCTGAGTCGTTGCCAGGTCTATACGTTGCGTCCGCTGACCGACGAACAACTGCAACAACTCTTACAACGGGCCCTCACGGCAGATAGCGAATTGCGCGAACGCCGTGTGGAGGTGCAACAGACCGAGGCGCTTTTCCGTTTTGCGGGAGGCGATGCCCGCAAGATGCTCAACATCCTCGACATCTTGCTCTCAGCCACCGAAGGGACGCTCTGCATCACCGATGCCTTTGTCACGGAGTGCCTGCAACAGAACATCGCGCTCTACGACAAGAATGGCGAACAACACTACGACGTCATCTCGGCCTTCATCAAGTCGGTGCGAGGGAGCGACCCCAACGCCGCCATCTACTACTTGGCTCGCATGTTGGCGGGAGGCGAGGAGCCTCGTTTTATTGCACGCCGATTGGTGATTCTGGCATCCGAGGACATTGGGTTGGCAAACCCCAATGCTCTGCTGCTTGCCAATGCCTGCTTCGACACGGTTCACAAAATCGGAATGCCCGAGGCGCGCATTCCCTTGGCTGAGGCCACCATCTATCTGGCGACCTCGCCCAAGAGCAACACTGCCTACATGGCCATCAACAGTGCGCTGAGCTACGTCGAGCACGACACCACCAACCGTCCCGTGCCATTGCACCTACGCAACGCCCCCACCCAACTCATGGAGCAGGAGGGCTATGCGCAAGGCTACAAGTATGCACACGACTACGGAGGTTTTGTTGACCTTGAGTTTATGCCCGAAGGGATGTCGGGCAAACGTTTCTACATCCCCAACGAGCGGAATCCGGCGGAGGCGAAACTCTCGGAGCGCATTCGCACCCTATGGAACGGAAAATATTAACATGCGACGAATAGGATTGATATCCGATACACACGGCACCTTCGACGATACATTGCGGGGCTTCCTTGCCGATGTCGATGAGATTTGGCACGCGGGCGACATCGGCTCCATAGAGCTGTCCGATGAGATTGCCGCCTTCAAGCCCCTACGTGCGGTGTGTGGCAATACCGATGGGGGGATCATGCGACGCGTGTGGCCCATGGTCGATTTTTTTCAGTGCGAGGAGACTACGGTGTTGCTCACCCACATCGGAGGCTATCCTCGTCATTACGACCCACGCATCATCCAACGCATACAGTCGGCACGTCCCACACTCTTTGTGGCGGGTCATTCGCACATACTGCGCATCATCTACGACCCTGTCTACAAGCTACTTCACCTGAATCCGGGCGGAGCAGGCGAGTATGGTATTCACCGCAAGCGTACCGCACTGCGCTTCACTATCGATGGTGCCGACATCCGCGATATGGAGATTGGCGAGTGGCCGCGGTCGAATAGGTATTGCGAATACTGATAGTTTTCAGAAATCTATAACATAATACAATAACACAAGCGACTGCATCGTTGTTCTATCGAATCAAAAGATAGAGAATGATATGCAGACCAGAATTTCAAAGCGCCTCGAGATGATATTGGCTCGGGTAGCGTTCGATAGCTCAAAACGAGGTGATCGACAGGGACTGAAGGACCGACTCTCTCTTCGGCTGATGCAGGAGAAGGGGTCGATAGCCTGCCAGATGCTCGCAAGCCTGCTCTCTTACGACGAAATCCAACGCATCTGTCACCGCATCGAGCAGGAGTTACCGCAGGACGAACGATGTGTCGCGGAGGATCCGTCGCACTTCTACCCGGCATTGACAACGCAGTTGCAGACCGCCTATCCCACCGCACGCAGCATCTCGACAGCCCATGCGTTGCACTACATCCTTTGCGATACCACCACCCTTACCTCGTTGGCATTGGCCATCTATGGCATCGATGCCTCGCGTGTGGAGCGGGAACTAAGTCGCATCGACCACGAAGAGTCCATACAAAGCATCGCCGTTGAGGTCATGCCGATACGCAACAGCGAACCCCAACGTCGAGTCGACCACTATGGAGTGGAACTGACTCGGTTGGCACGCGAAGGGGCTCTTGACCCCGTTGTCGGGCGTGATGCCGAAATCGAGCGAGTGGTGCAAATCCTCTCGCGACGTCGCAAAAACAATCCGTTGTTGGTGGGTGAAGCCGGTGTGGGAAAGAGTGCCATTGTCGAGGGGTTAGCGCTACGTATGGCGAGCAACCAAGTGCCACACACGCTGCTGGGGAAGCGACTCTATGCACTCGACATGGCAGCGTTGGTAGCCGGAACAAAATATCGCGGTGAGTTCGAGGAACGCATGCAACAGCTACTCGACGAGTTGCATCGCATGGGCGACACCGTGCTCTTCATCGATGAGATGCACACCATTGTCGGAGCCGGAGCCACACAGGGTGGTCTCGACACGGCCAACATCTTAAAACCGATGCTGGCGCGTGGTGAGTTGCAACTCATCGGAGCAACAACGCTGGCCGAGTATCGCGAATCAATCGAACGGGATGCTGCACTCGAACGACGCTTCCGGCGTGTGGCAGTGGAGCCTACGACCGTAGCAGACACATTGCAGATTCTGCATCGCATTGCCCCGCATTATGCGGCACATCACCACGTGACCTACACCGATGCAGCACTGGAGGCGTGTGTTACACTCACCGAACGATACCTGCCACACCGTTTTTTGCCCGACAAGGCCATCGATTTACTCGACGAGGTCGGTGCGTGTCGGCATCTTCGCGCACAGCAATCGTCGGGCAACGCAACAACAACGGTCGATGCTACAGAGGTGGCAGCTGTGATTACCTCCATGACGGGCATCCCCACCGAACGTGTTGCGGGCGATGAACAGGTGCGGTTGCAGGGACTTCGACAGCACCTCGATCACCGTGTAGTGGGGCAGACCGAGGCGGTGGAGGCAATCACTCGCACCATCTTGCGTTCGCGTGTAGGGTTGCGGGAGGGCCATCGTCCGCAGGGCGTATTCCTCTTTGTAGGTCCAACGGGAGTGGGCAAGACTCTGCTGGCAAAGGAACTCTCGCATTGGCTCTTTGGCGAGGGACGGGGCTTGATTCGTATCGATATGAGCGAGTATGGCGAGAAGCACAACGTATCTCGCCTCATTGGGTCGCCTCCGGGCTATGTGGGCTATGGCGAGGGTGGCCAACTCACCGAGGCGGTACGTCGCACCCCCTATGCTGTGGTGTTGCTCGACGAGATTGAGAAGGCACATCCCGAGGTGTTTCAGGTGATGTTGCAACTCTTCGACGAAGGGATACTCACCGATGGTGTGGGACGTCGTGTCGACTTTCGCAACACCATCGTCATCATGACCTCGAATCTCGGATCGCGCGAAGTAGCAAGTCGCAAACGTGCCATCGGCTATGCCACCGCCACTGCGACAAACCAACAGGAGTTGCAGGCGCAGTCGACCTACCGCGCAGCGATAGCACGCCACTTTGCTCCGGAGTTTCTGAATCGAATCGACAATGTGATACTGTTTCGAACACTGACCGAAGCCGATATGACCAAGATTGTGGAGTTGGAACTTGCATCGCTTGCCGAGCGTGCGGCCAAACTGGGCTACCGCATCAGCTTCACCCCGGAGGCAAAGCAACGTCTGGCTCAGCAGGGCTACACCGCACACGATGGAGCGAGGGTGCTACGTCGCATGTTGCGCGACCAAGTGGAGGAACCGCTCTCGGCACTCATCGTCGATGGACGCATCACCGAAGGCATGCGTGTACGCATCATTCCATCCGATGAAGGGGTACAACTCAAATGGGTGGCATAGTTTCACATCGAGGCTCGCGGTCGGCAACGACAGCGAGCCTCGCTCTTATAATATATAGGTGATAAATTGTGGCATTGCACACCGAAATATTTGAATAGTTTTTCTATCTTTGTCGAAACCATTTGTCGGGTAATACATGAAAATTGCCATCTTCCCGGGTTCGTTCGACCCCTTCACACGAGGTCACGAAGCCATTGTCGACAAGGCATTGCACCTTTTCGACCGTATCATTGTGGGCATAGGGGTCAATGCAACCAAAAACGGACTGTTGAGTGTGGAGAATCGCAAACGACTCATCGACGATCTCTATCGACAGAATCCGCGAGTCGAAGCGGTCATCTACCGGGGACTCACCGGGGACTTTGCTCAACAGGTAGGGGCTGTGGCGGTGATTCGGGGTGTGCGCAATACGACTGACTTTGAATATGAGCGCACGATGGCGGCCACCAACCGTCGGCTCTACCCCACGGTGGTGACAGTGATGCTCTTTACTCCACCCGATGTGGCAGACATTGCATCGTCGACGGTGCGCGAAGTGTTGGGTTTCGGCCGTTCGGTGTCGGAGTTCATGCCCCAAGGCATCGACCTGAACAACTATTTGTAGAAAAAACAACAAACAACAGCGATATGATGGAATTTACAGCCGAGATGATTGCCGGATTTTTGCAGGGCGATATCATCGGAGATAAGGAGGTGAAGGTTCACACGGTCTCCTCCATCGAGGCGGGCAAGGCAGGAACAATGGCCTACCTGACCAACGATAAGTATGAACCCTTTCTCTACACAACCGAGGCATCTATTGTGTTGGTGAACCGCTCGTTCACCCCCAAGAAACCGGTGAAGGCCACCTTGATAAAGGTCGAGAGTGCGGCAGCCGCCATGTTGCAACTGCTCAAACTCTACGAGGCTTCGAAGCCCAAGAAGAGCGGCATCTCGCAACGTGCCTCCATATCTGAGCAGGCCGAGGTGGGCGAAGGTTGCTACGTCGGCGATTTTGCCGTGATAGAGGCAGGTGCTCACATCGGGCGCAACTGTCGCATCTACCCTCAGGTCTATGTGGGCGATGGCGTGACCGTTGGCGACGACACGACACTCTATCCGGGAGTGAAAATCTACGAAGGATGTCGTATTGGCAACCGTTGCATTGTGCATGCCGGTGCCGTGATTGGAGCCGATGGCTTTGGCTTTGCACCCAATGCTGAGGGAGGTTTCGATAAGATACCCCAAGTGGGAAATGTGGTCATCGAAGACGATGTGGAGATTGGTGCCAACACTTGCATCGACCGTGCCAAGACCGACTCGACCCGAATTTGCCGGGGTGTGAAGCTCGACAACCTGATACAGATAGGACACAATGTGCAGATTGGCGAGAACACCGTATCGTCGGCACAGATGGGCATTGCCGGCTCGTCAAAAGTAGGGAGCAACTGTTTCCTGGCGGGTCAGGTGGGTATTGCCGACCATGTCACCTTGGGCGACCGCGTGAAAATCGGCTCACAGAGTGGTATCGACCGCGATGTACCTACGGGCGAAGTGCGTTTGGGTACACCTGCATTGCCGGGCATCAAATTCCACCGTGCTCATGCGGTGTTCCGCAACTTGCCGGAGTTGCAACAGCGACTCACCGAATTGGAGCGTAGTGTCAAACAATTAACCGAAAAAGAGTAGCACAATGAAAAGAGTTGTAGTGAGTGCAGGGCTTTGCCTGTTGTTGGCAGCGTGTGGTTCGCCGAAAGGGTACGCTTTGCGTGGAAACATTCAAGGTCTGGAGGCATCCAATGTCTATCTGTTGCACCGCAGTGGCGCGACATTCGAGGTAATCGATTCGGCACGTGTAACCGACGGCGCATTCACCTTCAAAGGGGAGGCCGAGCACTCCGAACAGGTCTATTTGAGTACAGCCGCCGATGAGAATCCCTTCTTGCGACTCTACTTGGAGCAGGGCGACATCGAGGTGACGGGTGATTGGCAGTCGCCCGATGCCATTGCGGCACGAGGTACCCTTGCCAACGATGCACAGTGTCGCTTCAAGGAGCAGGCTGCCGCATTGGAAAAGGCTTACGATGCTACGGACGATGAGGCACTGCGCGACTCGATTGATGCGGCATACGATGCACTGATGCAACACTCCGTCGAGGAGAATCGCGATAACATATTTGGTGTGACCCAATTTGTTTCGGTGGCACGCACGTTGGAACCCGAGGAGGTGCTGACGCAGTTGGGCGACTTCTCGGAGGAGTGGCAACAGCGTCCCGAGTTGCAGACGGTGCTCGAAAAGACACAGCGTCGCATGCAGGTGAGTGTCGGCAAACCCTACATCGATATTACCGTAAAAGACATGGAGGATGTCGACCGTTCGTTGCGAAGTGTTGTGGAGACAGAGGGCAATCGCTATGTGTTGCTCGACTTCTGGGCATCGTGGTGTGGCCCCTGCATGCGCGAGGTACCCTACTTGAAGGAGGCTTATGACGCCTATCACGACAAAGGCTTCGAAATCTACGGTGTATCGCTCGACTCGCAACGCGATCGCTGGGTGTCGACCGTAGCAAGCAAAGGCATGGATTGGATTCAGGTGAGCGAGTTGGTTGGATGGAGCAACCGCGCGGGCGAGACCTATGTGGTAGAGAGCATCCCTTCCAACTTCTTGATTCGTTGCTCCGATGGTCAGATTGTGGCAACCCAGTTGCGAGGTGAAGCACTCTCCGCGAAACTGGAGGAACTGTTAGGTACGAACTAAATTAAACAAAAGATAAGGAGTCGATGTGGCGTTGAGGCTACACCGACACAGAAAAACAGAAAAAATAGATATTCGTCATGAAACAATTTTTACTTGCAGCTTCGGCTGCGATGTTGCTTGCCGGTTGCAACAACTACGTCATCAAGGGCAACCTCCCCGAGTTGGACAAACCGTACGTCTACCTATGTACCTACAAGCCCGGCGACTTGGAAATTTTAGATTCGGCAAAGGTCGAAAATGGCATCTTCACCTTGAAAGGCAAGGCCAAACAGGCGCAGGTGGCCTATCTGAGTGTCGATAAGGTACAACCCTTCTGTCGTTTCTTCTTGGAGAAAGGAAAGATGCAGGTTGAGGGTAGCTACCTTAACAGCGAAGTCTTCGTGTCGGGAACGGCCAAGAACGACGACTTCAACGAACTCAATACCCTCATTTACGACACCCGTGAACGGTGGCTTGTGACCGAGTTGGAGAGCGACAAGAAACAGCTTGAGGAGTACTTCATTGAGCAGTTGCGCCAAATGATAGCCAAGAATCGCGACAATATCTGCGGCATGGTTATGTTGGCAGAGGTAGCTCCGGTATTCCTTACGCAGGAAGAGTTGCTTGAGGACCTCGATGCATTCTCGGAGGAGTGGCAGCAACGTCCCGAGTTGAACGATCTGCGTACAACGGCTGAGCGCGAAATCGCTGTGCGTGTGGGCAAGACCTACACCGACATAAAGGCTGTCTCAAACCACAACGAGGAGGTGGCACTCTCCGATGTTCTCAACAAGGAGCATGTCCGTTATGTGTTGCTCGACTTTTGGGCATCGTGGTGTGCTCCTTGCATGCACGAAGTACCCTTCCTGAAAGAGGCCTATGCCACCTATCGCGACAAAG
>CAYUJP010000029.1:0-13486 GCA_964445055.1 uncultured Alistipes sp. | reverse complement strand
TGCCTTGTATTGCGGCAGATATCTCCAGATAGTTACGTTCCTTACGTATTGCTGCTCGCTCGGCTCGGTAGCGTGCCAAAGAGAAGGCATCCCGCTCGATTTGGCCCTGTCGACGGATGGAGTCGGCGAAATTGACACGGTCGGATTGTGGCTCCACATGGTCGATGGTAATCTGCGCACAAGTGCTCTTCACACCCAAAAGCGCGACTGCACACAGCAATAGCGATAGTCTATTCATACAAAGTGTTATTTTCTGCAAATTTACTAAATTATTCAGGAAATAGCGTATATTTGTAGAGAGGATTTACCTCGTGTAACCCTAAAAAAGAGGATTTTTTCGCCAAAAGAGGCGAGTCGAACTTTTGTAATTTTAAGTCAGGATGAAATATATCGGAGCACACGTCAGCGCATCGGGCGGATTGGAGAATGCCCCACGCAATGCGCACGCACTCGGGGCAACCGCTTTTGCCCTCTTTACCAAAAATCAACGTCAGTGGAGTGCTCCGGCACTCACATCGGCACAAATCGATGCATTTCGTCAGTCATGCGACCAATACGGCTACACGCCTCAACAGATTTTGCCACACGACAGTTATCTGATTAATCTTGGAAATCCCGATGCAGAGGCGTTGGAGAAGTCGCGACAAGCTTTCTACGAGGAGATGGCGCGTTGCGAAGCCTTGGGCCTTGACCGACTTAATTTTCATCCCGGAAGCCATCTGAAACAGATCAGCACAGAGGAGTCGTTGGACCGCATTGCAACCTCCATCAATCGTGCATTGGAACGCACGCACGGGGTTACGGCAGTCATTGAGAACACCGCAGGACAGGGGTCCAACTTGGGTTTCTCGTTCTACCATCTGGCCTACCTCATTGAACGGGTCGAGGATAAATCGCGCGTGGGATTCTGCCTGGATACGTGCCATGCCTTTGCCGCAGGATATGACCTATCGACCGAAGCCGCATGCGATGCAACATTTCGGGAGCTGGACGAGGTGGTCGGGCTGAACTATCTGAAAGGGATGCACCTGAACGATGCAATGAAAGAGCGGGGAAGTCGCGTCGACCGTCACGCCTCCTTGGGCGCGGGAAAAATCGGGTTGGAGTGTTTCCGCTACATTGCGCGCGATGCCCGATTTGAGAAGATACCGCTGATTTTGGAGACTCCCGATGAGACACGTTGGGCCGAAGAGATTGCCCTATTAAATGGTTTTGCCGAGCCGTGACGCCCGGCAAAATTGTATGCCGGAGTTACACCGGCACAACCGTGACCTCGATACCCCGACTGTGCAACTGCTCGAGGATGTGAGGGGAGATACGACTGTCGGTGATAATCTGGTCGACCTCGTCTAAATCGCAAATCTTGCTAAAGCCTCGACGGCCGAACTTGGAGCTGTCGACCAGCAAGATGGTCTTCTGTGCGGCACGAATCATCGCGCGATTGAGGCTTGCCTCCATGAGATTGGTGGTAGAGAGACCGTAATCCAAATCGATGCCATCGACACCGAGAAAAAGTTTGCTACACGAGAAATCCTCCAACATCCGCTCGGCATAGACACCCACAGCCGACACCGATGTATTGCGCACCATACCTCCCAGTTGCACCACATCGACATTGCGGTCACGCGTCAGAATGGGCACGATATTGATGGCCGAAGTGATGACCGTCAAACGGCCTTGCGCCTTGATTTCGCGTGCCAAATAGAGCATGGTCGTTCCCGAAGCGATGAGGATGGAGTCGTCGGGTTTGATGAGTGATGCGGCTTGTATGCCGATGGCACGTTTCTCGACCGCATTGTGTTTCTCCTTCTCGTTAATCGGTCGGTCGTTGATATAGGGATTCATCAATATCGCGCTACCATGTGCCCGATAGAGCATCTGCTTCTCCTCCAATAGCGTCAAGTCCTTGCGAATGGTCACCTCCGAGACATTGAGCTGCTCAGCCAAAGCAACCACGCTCGCCGAACCGCGTTGTTGCAGAATCTCCATGATAGATTCGTGTCTTTCAGTTAAAGTCATAGCCACAGAACATAATAAGGTTGCGCGGCAAAATTACACTAAATTCTACGATCTGACAAATCGGCATCGGGAATATGCGCACGCTTTTTCGGCGGAGGTATCGGAGGTCCATCAAAGGATGTCGCTCAACTTGCGACGTATGAAGTGTTCGGCAAGGTCGGCAGTCCCCTCTATTCCCAATACCGAAGAGTCGATGCAAAGGTGATAGGTAGATGCCATGCCCCACGTGCGGTTGCTGAAGTGGTTGTAGTAGGCCGCACGACTATCGTCAGATGCCACCAAGCGTGCAGCCTCAGCCTCGTCGATTTGTCGGTCGTGCATGAGTCGTTGTACCCGAGTGGCATCGGGTGCCGAGATGAAGAGATTGACACAGTGCGGATGGTCGCGCAACACATAGTCGGCACAACGTCCCACAAAAATGCACGACTCACGTGCCGCCAAATCGCGAATGGCATCGCTTTGTGCCTTGAAGAGCGCATCGCGACTTAAGGGGTTGTCGAAGAGTGTCAACTCACCGGCAAAGGGGTTGCGTAGGTAGCCTATCAAGGTCGATACGGTGTGCTGAGGTTTCTCGTCGGCCTTCTCGAAGAACTCCGCTCCCAAGCCACTCTGCTCGGCTGCAAGTTTAATGAGTCGCTTGTCGTAGATTTGGATGCCAAACCGATGGGCAAGCACCTCGCCCACAGCCTTTCCGCCACTGCCTAACTGTCTGCCGATGTTGATAACGAAGTGATTGTTCATTAGAATAGAGGTATTTGGAGGTTAGTCTACTTGACGGCGGAATCGGCGCATCTCGCGCACAAGCATCACCGCTGCTATCGACGATGCAAAGAGGTCGGAGAGTGGCATGCTTCCCCACACACCCCATGCCCCCTCGTAGCCACAAGCAATGAAGATGCGTGGCAAGAAGAGCAGACTGGGCAACAAGAAGAGCAATTGGCGCGACAAAGAGAGTACAATGGCTTTGGAAGCCATGCCGATGCTCTGGAAGAAGTTGGCGGTAACCATCTGGAAACCGATGATGGGGAAGCTACAGAAGACGATGTGCATACCTTCGGTAGCAATCTGTATCAACTCAGCATCGGTGGTAAAGGCACAGACAACCCAACGCGGGAACAGCTCACCCAGCACAAAGCCCAGCGAAGTGATGGCCGTAGCGCAGATGATGGTCATTCGCAACACCTGAATCACCCGGTCTAACTGACGAGCGCCGTAGTTGTAGCCGGCAATCGGTTGCATCCCCTGGTTGAGTCCCATGACAATCATCACAAAGAAGAAACTCAGTCGATTGACGATACCATAGGCACCTATCATCAAGTCGCCCCCATAGGTTTTGAGCCCCTTGTTGATGAGAATTACAATGACACAAGCGGTGACATTCATCAAAAAAGGAGACATGCCGATAGAGACAATCTCTCGCACGATACGTCGGTGCAACCGATAGCACCCCTTGCGGAAGTGCAACAGTTGTGACGAGTCGGAGAGCAACCGGAATTGCCAAACCAGCGAGATGACCTGTGCCAAAATGGTAGCTATGGCAGCACCCCGAATCCCCCAACCGAACCCATAGATAAACAGCGGGTCCAGAAGAGTGTTGATGACCACGGTGTTGATGGTGGCATACATCGACCGTTTGGGATGGCCGGCAGCCCGTAGCACCGAGTTAAGTCCCAGATAGAGGTGTGTAATCACATTGCCCAACAAGATAATCGACATGTAGTCGTGCGCATAGCCTATCGTTGCCGAGCTTGCCCCGAAGAAACGCAAAATAGGGTCTAAAAAGAGAAGGGTGACTCCCCCAAAGAGCACACCGAGAATCACATTGAGCACCACCACATTGCCCAAGACACGCTGAGCAGACTCGTAGTCGCGCTGACCCAATCGCATGGAGATGAGCGTAGCGGCACCCACACCAATCAATGAGCCAAAGGCCGCTGCAAGATTCATCAGCGGAAAGGTGAGTGCCAAACCTGAAATTGCCATGGGGCCGACACCCAACCCGATGAAGATGCTGTCGACCATGTTGTAGAGTGATGAAGCGGTCATGGCAATGATGGCCGGCACGGCATACTGCACAAGCAGTTTGCGAACAGGCTCCGTACCCAAAGCTATGGCTGATTTCTCCTTCTGCATCATACGATATATGCTTCTCTTTTGTAGCTTTTAGCGGTTTTCAACAAGTTCGTGCAACGGGCGACGTTGCTTCTCGGTGGGGCTGTCTGCGGCATAGCCGACGGGGATAATCACAACGGGATGCACTTCGTCGGGAAGTTGCAACGCACGACGACACGCTTCGGGGTCGAAATTACAAACCCAGCAACTTCCAAGACCTTGCTCCGCAGCGGCCAAGCAGATATGTTCGGCTGCAATGGCAACATCGATGTCACCGTGGTCGCGTCCATCGAACGAACGTTTCCACGATTGGTGTTCGTCGGCACAAAGGACGATGTAGAGGGGAGCCTCCTTGAACCACTCACGCGCATAGCATTGGTGCAATGCCTCGCGCGACGCAGCCTGCCGGACCACGATAAAACGCCACGGCTGGCGATTCACCGCCGATGGAGCTAACCGCGCACACTCCAACAAATAGTCGATTTTCGATGCCTCGACTGCACGCGGAACATACTTGCGCACAGAATATCGACGGGTCACCAACTCAAGAAACGAGGTCATGAAAGCAGGTATGTTGTGTCAGCTATTTGTTGTTGTGGTGTAACAGCCACTCGGCAATCTGCACCGCATTGAGAGCTGCGCCCTTGCGAATCTGGTCGCTCACGCACCAGAATGCGAGACCATTGCGATTGGAGATGTCGCGACGAATACGCCCCACATAAACGGGGTCCTTGCCGGCAACCTCTAACGGCATGGGATAGCGCTTCGCGGCAGGGTCGTCGACCAGCACGATCCCTTCGGCCGTGGCAAATGCGGCACGTGCCTCGTCGGGAGTCACCGGACGCTCCGTCTCCACCCAGATGCTCTCGGAGTGGGCTCGCATGACGGGGACACGTACACATGTGGCCGACACCTCAACATCGGAGTGCATGATTTTGCGCGTCTCGTTGTACATCTTCATCTCCTCCTTGGTGTAGTCGTTCTCGGTAAAGACATCGATATGAGGGATGACATTGTATGCCAACTGGTAGGCAAACTTATTGACGGTGACAGGGTTGCCGTTCACAAGGTCGGCATGTTGCTGTTCGAGCTCAGCCATGCCCTGAGCACCCGCACCACTTGCCGATTGGTAGGTGGCTACGTGTACACGCCGGATGTGCGACAACCGCTCGATAGCCTGCAACGCCACGACCATTTGGATGGTTGTGCAGTTGGGATTGGCAATGATGCGACGAGGTGCGAGCAGGGCATCTTCGGGATTCACCTCCGGCACCACCAACGGCACATCGGGCTCCATGCGAAATGCACTGGAGTTGTCAATCATCAGCGTTCCATAACGTGTAATCGTCTCGGCAAACTCCTTGGAGGTCGATGCACCCGCAGAGGTCAGTGCAATGTCTACCCCCCTGAAATCGTCGTTGTGTTGCAACTCCTTCACCGTGAGAAGTTGTCCGCGAAAGGGGTAACTACGTCCGGCACTGCGACTTGAGCCAAAGAGCAACAGCTCGTCAATGGCGATGGGTCGCTGCTCCAAAATGTGCAGAAATTCCTGTCCAACGGCACCACTGGCACCCACAATAGCTATTTTCATATCGTCTTTTCTTTCTATGGTTATCAGTCAAAAAACTCTTCGTCATCGTCCTCGGATGCACTGTTCATCTCTGCCTCGCAATCGTAACCGGGCAAGCGGTCGGGACGGTGGAACCGGTCTTGCGGCGAGACACCCAACGAGGGGTTCTTGTACACACGCGAGAGGAAATCGCCCACAATAGGCAACGCCATGATGCTACCCTCACCTCCATAGGTGGGATGGACGGATTGGTCCTCGCCTCCAACCCAAGCGCCTGCAACCAACTTGGGTGCCACACACATAAACCAAGCATCGCGATTGCGTTGCGAGGTACCTGTCTTACCTCCCAACTCGGCATCGCCCAAGCCAAATTGCCACTTCAATCGGCTTGCCGTACCCCCCGTTACAACACCTTCGAGCATGGTGAGCATGGTATATGCCGTACGTTCCGAGATGGCATCCTGCGACTCGGGGATGAACGAAGCAATCAGGTTGCCCTGTCGGTCTTCGATGCGGGTGACAAAGATTGGGTCGGTGTGTACCCCTCCGTTGGCAAAGGTCGTGTAGGCACTTACCAACTCGAACACACTCGATTCGGAGGTTCCCAAACAGAGGGCGTAAACGGGGTCGATGAAGGAGCGAATTCCCATGTTGTGGATAAAGTCGGCCACCGCCTCGGGCTGTTTGGCCTGCTTCATAATCCACGCCGAATAGTTGTTGCGACTACGAGCCAGTCCCCACTTCAACGGATGCAATTCGCCGTCGTAGACCACCTTTCCCGCCTCCTTGGGCGACCAAGGTGTGCCGTTGTCGGTGTCGATAGTCACCGGCAGATTGGGAACCGGCGTGCAGGGTGTTAGACCCAAGTGGTCGATTGCAAAGGTGTAGATAAACGGTTTGATGGTAGAGCCAATCTGACGTTTTCCCTGCTTTGCCATGTCGTACTTGAAGTAGCGGAAACTGGGTCCTCCCACATAGGCCTTTACCCGTCCGGTTTGCGGCTCGATAGCCACAAAGCCCGAACGCATGATACGCTTGTGGTGAAGAATCGAATCACGAGGTGAAAGCACCGTGTCGCGCTCGCCATTGTAGGTAAATACGCGCATCGGGCAAGGGGTGTTGAAGATTTTGTCTATCTCCGCATCGCTACAGCCCCGGTCTTTGAGGGAACGATAGCGGTCGGAGTAACGCATAGCCTTACGGATGATGCGTTCGCGCTCCTCGGCCGAAGTCTCCTGAAAGAGCACCTTAGAGGCCTTGTATTGTGCCTCCATCTTGGGCTGGATGACCGTGCGCATCTGCTTGAGCATGGCCTCCTCGGCATATTGTTGCATCGACGAGTTGATGGTCGTATAGATTTTCAAGCCATCTTTGTAGATGTTGTAGGGGGTACCATCGGCCTTGCGATTCTTGTGACACCATCCATAGAGCGGATTGGTTTCGTACTCGTGAAGTGCCTGTTCGTAATCCCATTCGGTGTAGAACTGACGCCGCTTGGGAGGCTCGGCATTCAGCACCTGCCGCAACATCTCGCGGAAATAGGTTGCCTGACCGTCGTTGTGCGACACCGGTTGGTAGTTTAGTTGAATGGGTAATGCGGCCAACGAGTCGCGCTGACGGTGTGTGATGGCTCCGGCCTTGACCATGCGCGACAGCACCAGATTTCTGCGTGACAGGGCATTGTCGGGGTTGCGCACGGGCGAGTAGCGAGTGGGGGCATTGACCATGCCTACCAACATGGCAGCCTCCTGTAGGTTCAGCTCATCGGGGGTTTTGGCAAAGAAGGTGTGTGCCGCCGACTTGATGCCGTAGGCACCCGAACCATACTCCACCACATTGAGGTACATGGCGGCAATCTCCTCCTTCGTGTAGTTGTATTCCAGTTTCAATGCGGTAATCCACTCCTTCAACTTGGACACAACCAACTTGCTCTTGCGAAAGAGCGCATTCTGTCGTCGTGCCGTATCGCGCGGAAAGAGGTTCTTGGCAAGTTGCTGGGTGATGGTGGAGCCACCTCCCGAAGAGCGGTTCTGCAACAAGATGGTCTTCACACAGACACGAGCCAGCGACCGGATGTCGATGCCCGAATGGGAGTTGAAACGCACATCCTCCGTGGCAATCAGTGCCGCAACAATGGGAGGCACTTCGCGTCCGTCGACGTAGGTATGTGTCACCGAATCGGAGGCAAACAACTCTTCATACTGGATATACGAGCGATTCTGAACGAAGAATGTTCCCAACACTTTGCCATCCTCGGAGTAGATTTCGGTAGCGATGTTGCTACGCGGATTCTCCAACTCCTCAAACGAAGGCATACGTCCAAACAATCCCAATGCGGTGAGGATGAGCATCAGAAAGAGTAGTGCAAACGGAGCTAAAGCCACATACCACAACCATTTGGCATATTTCGGAGTGGATGTCGAGAGATTCTTCTTTTTCACGTGAAGTAGCATTTGTATTCGAGGGGACAAAGTTACGAATTTTTACCTTTCGATTTACGACATTTCGGCTAAAAAGGCAAACCCAACGAAGCAGACCACCAAACACTGCCCCGGCTGGGTACATAGCACGATATTTTCAGCGAAGAGGTGGCCGATGCCGGCTGTCGGAACAGGTTGAAGTCGAACACCAAATCGCCCCCCAACGAGTGGATGCGGTACGTTTTGTTGTACGCATCGAACTGGCCATAGTCGGCTCCCATGTTCAGTCGGATGCGTTTGATATACAACACCGAAGGGATACCTCCTTCGGGATACCACACGGGAAGTTGGTAGTCGAGCGATGCGGCAAAGTAGTTGCGGCTGTTGATGTCGCCGGTGGTGAAGCCTCGCGGAATCAGCCGTGAGGATTTGTAGGTCAGAAACGACTCTCCGGCCGGACTTTTGAAGCCACCGAACGAGGTTTGGTAGCAGGCAGCCACAGAGAGCGAATGGTGAAGTGCAAAGCCGGGGGTGTAGACCTTTGCATAGGTAGAGAGCAAATCGCTGAACTGCGAGTTGGTGGGATTCAGGGCATAGGTGGCGGTGAGCACATAGCCATGAGGGGTGATAAAGTCGCGATGGGCAAGTTGCACCACATCGGAGAATCCAACGCCGAATGTCAGTTTGTGCAACCCTTGCAGATAGCCGATGTGTTCGACATTGGTGAAGCGATGCTGCTCGGAGTCGTAGGTCAACTTCCCCACATTGGCTACAAGGCCGTTGGAGAAATTCCACGCAGAGGAGATATTCAGTACGCGTGTGTGGTAGCCCGATGCAAAATAGAGCGGGAGCGAGAGTCCGGCAGAGAGCGAATAGTATTTGTCGGGAATCGGCTTCGGTTGCTCCTCACCCACCGGATAGATTACCTGATTGCCTCCGTAGGTGCCCGACACGTCGATTTCTACACCCAACCCATTGTAGCACAGGCTTCCCTTCACCACAGAACCTTCGCTTTGGTTCCACGCATAGGAGAGGTAGCTCTCTGCCGAAGAGAGCAGATTCTGCGAGACCAACGTCACACCCAATTGCATGTCGATGTCGTGTTCGTCGACAATCTTGAACGGATTCACAGCCACCGGCATCCAACTGTGTACTTTAAACAGGTGCAAGGGCTTGGAGTAGCGTCGTATCCGCTGCTTGTGCGCAATCTGCAACGAATCGTGTGTGGAGAACTTCACCGTGTCGAGATTCACCACCGGCCACTTCCGACGAGGCGGATTCACCACATTGAGTGGCAGGTGCACATTCGGTGCGGGGTGCAACGTGTCGCACTGCTGGCGCGACAGATGGTAGCCATCGGCCGCATAGGTGGTCATCACGACCTCATCGGCCGAAAGAGGTGCAGGCGCAAACGAGCCATAGGCGGAGGTAGACAAGCGATAGGCTCGTCCCGTGCGCAAATCGAATCGATAGGCCTCATCTTTGCCCGATGCAATCGAGCCGTAGTAGAGCGAGCCTGATTGTGCACGCAGATTGCTCAAGGTAACATAGGCTCCCGGCATCAGCGGTGTCACCTTTTCGCGCTCGTCGATACGGCCAATCCACATTCCCGAATCGTCCGTCACAAGGACATAGAGGCGCTCTGTGGCATCGTCCCAAGCCAAGCCGTGTATCTCCGACAGGTCGGGCGCTGTCCACCATGTTCCCTTCTCGTCGCACACCTTAAAACATCCGTTTGCCGTGTAGCTGACCCACGCAAGCCCTTGAGAGGTCGGTGTCGGATAGTAGAAACTGCCTCGCTTGCGGAGGCTATGGGGCTTGCCCGTGCGCAAATCCATGTAGCATAGGCGCGATGTCACCTTCTGCTCGAAGAGCAACGAACGACGGTACTCGGTCCACCACACACGCCCCGAAGCGTATGTCGGTCGCGAGGAGACATCGCCCGTATAGGCGATTGCCCGCTCTGTGCCACTCGTTGGGTCGAGGGTCACAAAACGAGTGGGATGGTCGAAATCGCTCTTCAATGCAAGCAGGTGTTGGCGGTCGATGGAGAGAGGATGTGTGTAGGTGGTGTAGTTCTGCTCATCGACCGATGTCAGGCGTTGCGAGGAGTCCTTCGTCGCAGGCAATCCGTTCCAGTAGAAGTTGAGTTGCGAGAAGGTCTCCGAAAAGAGGTCGTTTATACTCGTGTTGTAAAACTTTTTCAGCGCTATCGAGTTGGTAAACAGCATATAGGGATTGCGAGCACTATACCACGCCACCTTGTCCCAGATGTTCTCGCCATAGCGGGTGTCGGCATAGGCGGTAAGTTGATAGCCCAAGTGGTAATGGTCGGGGACATTGGTTTTGTAGGAGCCGCAAAACCAGCGGTCGATGTTGCGACGACGCGCTATCTCCGAACCGATTGCCCGATACTCCATTGTGAACGAAGGTTGCAAGGCGCGCCCGAACGAGGAGGATTGTGTCTCCATCAGCACGGCATCTCCCTCAATGGCCCACACGGGCATAAAGAGCAACCCTACGGTCGAACCTTGCTGTCCCAACACATAACTCAACACCCGTATCACCCCACGATTGAGGTTGTTGTATTGCACGGCATGACGATACTCGTGGGCAACCAACTGTTTGCACCACGGCATGGAGTAGCTCTCGACATCGGGCGTTGTCAAGAACTCCACCCGTTTCGGCAACCACATGACCAACCCGTTGGAACGTGCATTGTCGGGATGTAAGACAAACGGGATTTTCAAAGGTCCGTATCGGAATCCATAGCCAATCGAGGGTCGGACCGCATCGATGTAACAGAGGGTGCGCTGTGCCAAACGCTGTGCCGTGTCGGGAAAGATAAGTTGCACATCATCCGTTCGCATGGAGCGCCAATGCAACGACGCCGCATCGGGACCCCAGCTATAGTATTGTGCGTGAGCAATATGTGCCGAGAGTAATGCAACGACAACAAAAAGGAGTCGACCGATACGACTCAACACAGGCAGAAGGGTGCCTCTTTTGTTTGTACACCCCATCTGTTAGCCGCCCGATTTTTTGCAACCATACCCTGCTTTCACCAAGATATCGACAACACGGTCGCGATGGTCGCCTTGTATGATGATTTCGCCCTCTTTGGCCGAACCACCGACACCGCAACGTTGTTTGAGCATGCGTCCCAACGACTCCAAATCGGCGGTGCTACCCTGGAATCCACGCACGATGGTAACCACCTTTCCGGCACGCTGCTTGCGGTCTAACCAGACACGCAAATTCTGTTGCGAAGGGGGTAAAGTCATCGGTTCCGGCTCCGATTCGGTCTCATAGTGGTAGTTGGGATCCGTCGAGTAGACCATTCCCAATCGCTGTTTCCAATCGTTCATTCTCTCAATCAAAGATTTTGGTTTTGAGGTGTAAACCCATCTGTTTCGGGCGGTTTACACCGCGTGTTGTGTTACATATGTATCTATTTCTGACGAAAAATACACATAACAAACGACTTTCTCGGCTTTTTTGTTTCGTGCAAATTTAATAAATATTATCTTTGACAACGTTATGAGCTACAAATTCATCAGCAAATTGAATCCTTTCGGTGGTCACTCAAACAACGAGTCACTCCCCAAGCCTCTGCCGGTTCACTCCATGCAGAGGTTGGTAAAGGTATATGTCGAGGGGTACGAGGATGTAGCGTTCTGGCGAGGCATCTTCGACCGGTATGTGAATCCCTATTTGCGTTTTGAGATAGATGTACCTCCACGTGAAGATCTGCCCAAGGGGAAGAAGGTGTTGCTCAGCATGACGCGCGAGGCTTCGGACGAGATGTTGCTGTGTGTAGATGCCGATTTCGACTATCTCTTTGGCGACTCGACTCCCCAATCGCGCGAGATGCTGTCGTGCAAGCGGATGTTTCACACCTATGCCTACGCCACCGAGAACTACGTATGTTATGCGCCCTCGCTGCACAACGTATGTGTCCGTGCCACCAAGAACGACACACGCATCTTTGACTTCGAACGGTTCATGGCCGACTATTCGCGCATCATCTATCCGCTCTTCTTGTGGTATGTCTGCTCGGCACAACAAGCTTCGGAGCACACCTTCACGTTGGTCGACTTTCGCAACTCCGTACGACTTAACTATCTGGAGATAGAGCACAACGGTCTGCGCACCCTCGCTTGGTTGCGACGAAATGTGTCGCGTCGTTACAAGCTACTCAAGCAACAACATCCCGAAATGCTTGCCCCCATGCGTGCACTCGGAGAGCGACTGATTGCACGAGGAGTGACTCCCGAAAACACCTATCTGTTCATGCACGGTCATACGTTGATGGACAATGTGGTCATGGTGATACTCAACACCGTGTGCGAGAAGTTGCGCAACCTGTCGATTGCGAAGATTCAGGCCTCGACCAAACAGGGCGTATCGCTGAAAAACGAGATGGCAAACTACACCAATTCGTTGCGCTCGATTCGAGATGTGTTGCTCGACAACGAGAACTACACGGACTGTTTTCTCTTCAAACGGTTGCAATGCAGCATCGAACACTATTTGCGAGATGTGCTTGGTGAAAAACGTATGCAAGAGTGTTTCGGAAATTCGGTGGTGTTGCTCGAAACACACTCACCGTCAGAGGCAAACGAATAGCGAACGATGTTTCACCCGACCATTTGGTCGGACAGGAAGATTGAGGTATTTTATCTGAGACCTTTGCGTCGAAATGTACTATTTTTTAGATTTTTATACAGATATTCCGCTATAAATTTGTTTTTTCGAATTTATTATTCTACCTTAGTTGGTGAAAAATCAACATAAAACTTATACAGACATGGTCATTACATTTAATGAGTTGCGTCGCATCAAAGATAAACTGCCTAGTGGTAGTTCGCAACGGATAGCAGATGAACTGGGAATCGATGTAGAAACTGTCCGCAATTATTTCGGTGGCAAACATTACGATGCTAAAGGAAATGTAGGCATTCACGTGGAGCAAGGCCCTGATGGCGGTGTGGTTACGTTGGATGACACGACTATTCTTGATGCGGCTATGCGTATTTTAAATCAAAACAAATAGACATTTCACGGTCACCCATATACAAAGCCTTCCACGTGTGTGGAGGGCTTTGTTTGTTGTAACGAGGATTCGGCAGTTTTTTAGTTTATAGATATTAGATATTAGTTTTTCGGTTAGATATACGGAAGATTCGGAGGCTTGACCTATGAGTTAAGTCTGAGTACTTCGGTTTGGACTGATGGGGAATTGGTCCATAGCGGTCTCTTTGTGAGGGAGGGTTGTGCGGTGTGTCTCAAAAAAACGGGGGCGGGATGTCGTTGCGTTGCATAATTTTTCAGTATCTTTATTGCACCTGATTGAACCCGAAAC
>CAYUJP010000028.1:10596-13575 GCA_964445055.1 uncultured Alistipes sp. | reverse complement strand
GTCGGTAGCCACTTGTCGGATCTCATCCTTGCGCATGGCACGCACAGGAGTATAGGCATAGAGGTTGATACCCGATGAGGCACCGATAGGAATCTGCCCTGCGGTCGAGTAGTGAGTCATGTTGCCACAGTGACCCAACTGTATCGAAGCTGCAGCACCTTCGCGATGTACCGCTTCGGTGATGTCTCGTAGACCGGGTACAATCTCGGGACGCAACCACAGTTGCTTTTCAAACGAGAGTCCGCTACGACATACAGCGGCATAGGCCAATGTGGTCATCCCTACACCTCCCCGTGCCACCGATACATGGTACTGTTTAAGCTGTTCGGTAGGGCCATAGTGGCTTCCCATCGACTCAAAGGCAGCCGAACGGATGGTGCGGTTGCGTAGGGTAACAGGCCCCAACTTATAGGGAGTAAAGAGAATCGAGTCTTTCTTCTGTTCCATGACTTAGTAGATAAAGGGAATGATACGTTTGCGGTGCAGGGAGGTAAACTCCTCACCGAACTCCTGCTCGTAGCGCTTGTAGAGTGCTGCCGAACGAGGTGCAAGATTGGCAAAGGTCCACCAAGCAAAAACCACACCTGACCACGACCACGAGGCGATGGCAAAACCTACCCATTCGAGCAATTCGCCAAAATAGTTGGCCGACGATACATAGCGGAACATGCCTCCTCGCGGAATGTAGTGACGTGTGTCACCCGGTTTGCGAAGATGACGAATGATGTAGTCGGAGTGAAGGTTGATGACCATGCCACAGACAAAGAGCAACGTGCCGATATAGACGTAAGGCTTGGCAAACCATGAAACGTAATAGTCGTCGGGGGCAATGTAGAAAATCCAACCTCCTTGCATCAGTGCATTGAGTGTGTTGAAGAGCATCCCCATGAGAATAATACCTAAGGGCATCTGCGACTTACCGCGTATGAGCAACGGAAAGATAAAAGATCGTTGTAGATAGTGACTCTGAAAGAGTAAAAACAAGAAAAGCGGTGCCGCTTGAAAGGTGCGGTCCGAGCATGCCCACAGCACACACATCGCCACAAAGACAGGAGCTTCCATCACCACCCAGCCTACACGATTTGGAACACCGGGTCCGAACTTGCGATTGAAGAGATAGCCATAGCCCGCATCGATGAAGTAAAGGGCTACAAAGACCACCACCGCAATGAGGCTCATGGTCCATAGAAAAGTGGAAAACAAATCACTCATAATGCTAACAAAGGTAACAATAATTTGCCGATAGCGTACTTTTGCGACCTATAAATTCGCACGATAGTGGTAAAATTAGACAGAATATGGGCGAAAACGACAAGAAAAGATTTCGGCCCTTTGTACAAATAAATCTGCAATTTTTTATACCTTTGGAATATGCTCATCCTCAGCATGAGGTGAGCAAAATACGAAACGAAAGCACATGACAAAGCGAAAAGTAGTGGTATTTACCGGTGCGGGAGTGAGTGCCGACAGTGGGTTGGCAACCTTTCGCGATGCCGACGGGTTGTGGGCAAACTACCGTATTGAGGATGTATGTACCACCGAGGCATTGGCGCGCAATCGCGCCTTGGTGGTGAAATTCTACAACGAACGGCGACGCGAGATGTTGCGTGCCCAGCCCAATGCAGCCCATCTGGCGATTGCTGCGTTGCAAGCCGATTTCGATGTGGAGGTGGTGACGCAGAATGTCGATAACCTGCACGAACGTGCCGGGTCGCAACGTGTGTTGCACCTACATGGCGAACTCACCAAGTTGCGCTCGATGCGCGATGACAACCTCATTGTTCCCATCGCAGGGTGGGAACAACATCTCGACGACCGAGCACCCGATGGGGCTCTGTTGCGTCCGCATATCGTTTTCTTCGGGGAGTCGGTTCCCGCATTCGATGCAGCCACACAGGTGGTCTCCACTGCTGACCTCTTTATCGTTTGCGGTACCTCGTTGGCGGTCTATCCGGCTGCTTCGTTGGTGCGCTATGTGCGTCCCGATGTGCCGGTGTGGGTGGTTGACCCCGGAACACCCGATGTGCGTATGATTCGTAATCCCTTGACACACATCTCTGCCCCTGCTGCCGTAGGTGTGCCACAGTTGGTAGATACATTGAAGCAACGTTACAAAGAACGATAGCCGATTTGTCACGAACGCTTGCAACGAACATGTCGTTGCAGGATTTTATCGCCTAAATACGCACAAAAAGAGAGGTACCGCTCCAACAAAGCGATACCTCTCTTTTTTATGGAGGTCAAGCAAAAACTATCCCAAGAAGCAAAGCAGAATACCGGCAGCGACAGCCGAACCTACGACACCGGCCACATTGGGCCCCATGGCGTGCATAAGCAGGTAGTTGCCCGGATTCTCCTTCTGACCCACTGTTTGTGCTACACGCGCAGCCATAGGCACAGCCGACACACCTGCCGCACCGATCAGCGGGTTGATGCGATTCTCCTTCTTGGAGAAGAGATTCATAATCTTTGCCAAGATGACACCACTTGCCGTACCCAAGCAGAATGCAAGTACACCCAACACGAGAATACCCAATGTTTTGACATTGAGGAATGCCTCGGCAGTAGCGGTAGCACCTACAGTCAGACCCAAGAAGATGACCACAATGTTCATCAACTCGTTCTGTACGGTCTTGCTCAGACGGTCAACCACGCCACACTCTTTCATCAGATTACCCAACATCAAGCAACCGATGAGCGGTGCGGCACTGGGCAACAGCAACGAGATGATTACGGCAATGATAATCGGGAAGAGAATACGCTCAAGTTTTGACACCGGACGCAAGGTGCGCATGCGGATAGTACGCTCCTCCTTGGTGGTCAGCAGACGCATGATGGGGGGCTGAATCACCGGTACCAATGCCATGTAGGAGTAGGCGGCTACGGCAATCGGGCCGAGTAATTCCGGTGCCAACTTCGAAGTGAGGTAGATGGCCGTAGGACCATCGGCACCTCCGATGATACCGATCGAACCCGCTT
>CAYUJP010000028.1:0-10496 GCA_964445055.1 uncultured Alistipes sp. | reverse complement strand
CAGAGCGAAAGCTCCTAAGAAGGTGACGAAAATACCAACCTGTGCGGCAGCTCCTAACAGAAAGCTCTTTGGGTTGGCAATCAGAGGACCAAAGTCGGTCATGGCACCCACACCGATGAAAATCAAGCAGGGGTAGATACCTAACTTGACACCCAAGTAGAGGTAGTCGAGCAGACCGGCCGTAGCATAAAACTCGCCCCAATGTACGTGACCCCCCTCAAAGAGTTCGGTGTGATAAAGATTCGCACCGGGCAGATTCGACAGCAACATACCGAACGCAATGGTGAAGAGCAACAGGGGCTCGAATTTGTGTCGGATAGCTAAGTAGAGCAGGAAGAATGCGATGCAAATCATCGCAATATTTCCCAGACCCATCGTAGAGGCAAGGCTGGTAAGTCCCATCGAATCGACGAACTTATTCAGACTCTCCCAAACGAAGTTTGATGTTTGTAGCATAACCATACGCCTACTCGATAACGATTAACGTATCGCCCTCCATCACCGTAGCGTTAGGCTGTGCAAGAATCTGCTTTACAACACCGCCACGCTCGGCGTCGATGTTGTTCTCCATCTTCATGGCCTCGAGAATGAGCAATGTCTGACCTGCGGCAACTTTGTCACCCACAGCTACCTTGATAGAGAGTACGGTGCCGGGCAGCGGACTCTTCACGCTGTAACCACTCGTGGGAGCAGCTGCTGCAATACGAGGCGAGGGAGCTGCCGTGGCGGGAGTAACCGATGCTGCACTTGCTGCTGCAGCCGGAACCGGTGTAACCTGAGGCTTCTTCGCAGCGACAGTTTTGCCACCATCGATTTCGACCTCATATGCCGTGCCGTTGACGATTACTCGAGCCAAAGTCGAACTCTCGTTTACATCGTCAATCTGCACGTTGTAATTTTGTCCGTTGATTTTCAATGAGAAATCTTTCATGTCTGCAATCTTATTTTCTTTCGGGAGCCGGTGTCAACCCATGAATCTTTGAGTTCCAGGGCGAATAAGCTCGCTTGATGTTCATAATTGTCAATACCTCCGATTCACGATCGTGCAGATCGCTTTGATAGAGCTTGAGCGCAACCGCTATGGCTGCAATCTCCTCTTCGTGAAGCTGACCTTGTGCAACGGGCTTGCTCGTTGCGGGGGCAACGGCTGACTTGTTGCGGGTGAAGATAACTCCGAAGAGCTTCATGACATAGACCAACAGTACCAGCACGATGAATACGAGACAGATACTGATGAGTGCCACCCACAACATTTCAGACCAACCCCAACCATTCCAATGAGGAACGTTGTTTATTACCTCGTTCATGTGTCAATGGATTACAGAGGAATATTCGAATGTTTCTTGGCCGGGTTCTGCAGACGCTTGGTTGCCAATGCTTGCAGGGCACGGATGATGCGGAAACGCGTGTTGCGAGGCTCAATCACATCATCGATATAACCGTAGCGTGCTGCATTGTAGGGGTTCGAGAACTTATCGTTGTACTCTTGCTCCTTCTCGGCAACAAACTTAGCGCGCTCCTCGGCATTCTCAAACGCCTTCAGCTCCTTGGCGTGAAGAACACCCACAGCACCACTTGCACCCATTACGGCAATCTCAGCCGATGGCCATGCGTAGTTGATGTCGCCACGGATGTGCTTCGACGACATGACGATGTAAGCACCACCGTAGGCCTTACGCAACGTGACGGTAATCTTTGGCACCGTAGCCTCGCAGTAGGCGAAGAGCAACTTGGCTCCGTGGGTGATGACACCGCCAAACTCCTGAGTGGTTCCCGGTAGGAAACCCGGTACATCGACCAATGTTACCAACGGAATGTTGAAGGCATCGCAGAAGCGAACAAAACGGGCGGCTTTGCGGCTTGCATTGATATCGAGCACACCGGCCATGAACTTAGGCTGGTTGGCGATGATGCCGACCGACTGACCGTTGAATCGAGCAAAGCAGGTGATGATGTTCTTGGCATAGTTGGCTGCCGACTCAAGATACTCACCGTTATCGACAATGGCCTTGATGACATCAAACATATCGTAAGCCTTGTTGGCGTTGTCTGGAATAATCTCGTTGAGCGAATCCTCTAAACGCGAGATGGGGTCGGTGCAGACAGCCAACGGAGCATCCTCCATGTTGTTTTGCGGCATGTACGAGAGCAATTTACGAATCAGACCGATGCCCTCCTCCTCGGTGTCAACGGCAAACTGTGCTACACCCGACTTGCTGGTATGCATCGTGGCACCGCCCAACTGCTCCTGCGTAACATCCTCACCGGTGACGGTCTTCACCACCTTAGGACCTGTAAGGAACATATTGGAGGTCTCCTTCTTCATAATGATGAAGTCGGTCAGTGCAGGCGAGTAGACCGCACCACCGGCGCAAGGACCGAGAATGGCAGAAATCTGAGGAATGACACCCGATGCCATCACGTTACGCTGGAAGATGTTGGCATAACCGGCCAAAGCATTGATACCCTCCTGAATACGAGCACCACCCGAGTCATTCAAACCGATGCAAGGTGCACCGTTACGCATGGCCATATCCATCACCTTGCAAATCTTGTCGGACATCGAGAGCGACAACGAACCTGCGGTGACGGTGAAGTCTTGTGCAAAGACATAGACCAAACGACCGTCGATGGTTCCGTAACCGGTGACAACGCCATCACCGAAGGTGTGGCTCTTGTCCATGCCGAAGTCGTAACAGCGGTGTGTTACAAACATATCGAACTCCTCGAACGAACCTTCATCGAGCAACATCTGGATGCGCTCGCGAGCGGTGTACTTGCCCTTCTCGTGCTGTTTGTCGATGGCCTTTTGACCTCCACCCAAACGAGCCTTCTCGCGGTTCTCGATGAGCTGGTTAATCTTATTTTGAATCTCACTCATGGTACTATCCTCTATTTTTTGTTCTTATCCTCGCAAAGCTCTGTCAGAATGCCTTGTGTTGATTTGGGGTGCAGGAAAGCAATGGTCAATCCCTCTGCGCCCTTGCGGGGAGTCTTGTCAATCAAACGAACGCCCTTTGCCTCGGCATCAGCGAGTTGCTCCTCGATGTTGTTTACAGCCAAGGCCATGTGGTGAATACCGATGCCGCGCTTCTCAATGAAACCGGCGATGGTAGAATCCTCCGAAGTCGGCTCAAGCAACTCAATTTTGGTCTGACCAATCTTGAAAAATGCGGTGCGAACCTTCTGGTCAGCAACCTCTTCCACTGCATAACACTTCAGACCCAATACGTTCTCCCAGTAGGGAATCGCTTCATCAAGGCTCTTTACTGCGATACCAAGATGCTCAATATGAGATACTTCCATAATAATAAAATATTTAGGTTTTTACTGTAACACTAACTATAAGCCCCAATTTAGGGCATACAAAAGTAGGTTTAATATTTAAAAAAACATAATTATTTTACACTTAATTTCCCCTCGATGAGTTGCAAATCATCATCTTTTGGGTAGTTTGGAGAGTGTTCCCGCCTTTCCGGACATTTTCGATGGTTTGCCGTTGAGCGAAGTTCATACCGAAATTAGTACATCACACAAAAAAACCTTACCTTCGTTGCTGAATTTACCCTCAGGCGTTTCGCCTTGTGCAAAAGCAAGGAAAATAGACCTAATGCTCCGAAGAATGTGAGCACGGCAGGGTGTTTGTTGAGGTAAAACAGTTAAGAATACAAAAATATGAGTCACACAAAGATACAACATTTCGAGCGAGAGTATGTCGACCATCACCACGATTCGGCACTCTCTGTAACCGAGGGGGTGGCCGACCAACCCATTGTAAACCCCTATTTCGTGAAGAAGAAGCGTCGTCAGTTGACCACCGACGACTATGTGACGGGAATTCTGCGAGGCGACATTCCTATCCTCTCGCAGGCTATCACCCTCATCGAAAGCAGCAATTCGGAACACTATGCCCAAGCGCAAGAGATTATCGAGCGGTGTCTGCCCTATGCAGGCAAGTCGGTGCGTATTGGTATCACAGGCGTTCCGGGTGCCGGAAAGTCGACCTTCATCGAGGCCATTGGCAACATGGTGACATCGTTGCGTCACAAGTTGGCTGTACTTGCCATCGATCCCAGTTCGGAACGAAGCGGTGGCTCTATTTTAGGCGACAAAACTCGCATGGAGAGCATCTCGGCCAATCCCGATGTCTTTATTCGTCCCTCTCCCTCGGCAGGTTCGTTGGGTGGCGTTGCTCGTAAGACACGCGAGACCATTGTGCTGTGCGAAGCTGCAGGATTCGATGTAATCTTCATCGAGACAGTGGGCGTCGGGCAGTCGGAGACCGCAGTGCATTCAATGGTCGACCTCTTCATGCTATTGCAGATATCGGGTGCGGGCGACGAGTTACAGGGCATCAAACGTGGAATCATGGAGATGGCCGATTTGATGGTCATCACCAAGGCCGATGGTGAGAATGTGCACAAAGCGGAGTTGGCGCGCACACAGTTTCAGGGGGCGTTGCGTCTCTTTCCTACGCCGGAGTCGCAGTGGAAGCCGTTGGTTTATACCAGTTCGGCTCTGACGGGCGAAGGATTGGAAGAGGTATGGCGCGGTGTAGAGGAGTTTTTAGACCACACGCAAGCCAATGGATTCTTTCAACACAATCGCAACCGCCAGAACAAATATTGGATGTACGAAACCATCAACGAGGCACTGAAGAATAGCTTCTACCACAATCCGCGCATCGAAGAGAAGATTTCCGAGTACGAACAACAGGTCTTGGACGATCGTCTCAGCTCCTTTGTTGCGGCCAAACGTCTGTTGGATATCCATTTCGGAGGAAATCGATAGCCGAAGGTTGCCGGGTGTCTGTTTTTGCGATAGCATAGGTCTGTTTGCAACAGAAGACATTCGACAGGGTGACGATTCGATATAGTATAGGGTATAAATCCGCCTAATTTTTAAGCGGAGATTGTAGATTTAAAAAATTATTGCTACCTTTGCGCACCCGTAAAAGCGGGAATCGGATCAATTAACAACAGTATTAACTAAACGTAAGCAAAGTGGATTCATTAAGCTACAAAACTATCTCGGCGAATGCTGCTACCGTCACCAAAGAATGGGTGGTGATAGACGCTACGAACGAGGTATTGGGACGTCTTGCCTCGCAGGTCGCCAAGATCCTTCGCGGTAAGCACAAGCCCAGCTACACACCCCATGTTGATTGCGGTGACTATGTTATCGTTATCAATGCGGAGAAGGTGAAGCTCACGGGCGACAAGATGACCGATAAGGTCTATGTACGACACACCGGGTATCCCGGCGGACAGCGCTATGCTACCGCTGCTGACTACCTGAAGAAGAAGCCGGAGTTCGTTATTGAGGAGGCTGTACGCGGCATGTTGCCCAAGACTCGTCTGGGTGAGGCTGTAATCAAAAACCTCAAGGTATATGCAGGTGCTGAGCATCCGCATGTTGCACAAACTCCAAAAGAGATTAAGTTGAACGAGATTAAGTAGAGAAAAGAGTATGGAAGTTGTAAACACCGTAGGTCGTCGTAAGGCCGCTGTCGCTCGTGTTTTTGTAAAGCCGGGCAATGGTCAGATTACAATCAACCACAAGGCTCTTGAGGTCTATTTCCCGTTGGAGGTTCTGCAGTTCCAGGTGAAGCAGCCGTTGGTTGCTACCAATACTGCTGAGAGCTACGACATCGCCATCAATCTCGATGGTGGAGGTATCAAGGGACAGGCCGAGGCCGCTCGTTTGGGTATCGCACGTGCATTGTGCGAGATTGACGCTGAGATGCGTCCGGTGCTGAAGAAGGCCGGATTCCTGATGCGTGATCCCCGTGAGGTTGAGCGTAAGAAGCCGGGACAGCCGGGCGCACGTCGCAAGTTCCAGTTCAGTAAGCGTTAGTCTATTGAACGGATTTTCGGCAGGCACGATGCAAGTTCTAAATCTGGGAGACCATACCTCTTATTATTGTATGTAAGCGTAGACTACTCGCAGATTGCTTCATCGCGGAAAACTTTTCGGATTGGCACGGTTGTCACTACCGAAGGGTTGTCAAAAAGAGAATTAAAATTTAAAAAGACGAATTAAAAATGTCACGTACAGATTTTAATACATTATTGGAGGCCGGCGCACACTTCGGTCACCTGAAGCGTAAGTGGAACCCTAAAATGGCTCCTTACATCTTCATGGAGAAGAACGGCATCCACATCATCGACCTGCACAAGACAGTGATTAAGATCGATGAGGCTGCTGCTGCCATCAAGCAAATCGCAAAGAGCGGTCGCCGTGTGCTGTTCGTAGCCACCAAGAAACAAGCTAAAGAGATTGTTGCCGAAAAGGTGTCGGCTATCGGCATGCCTTACGTTACAGAGCGTTGGGCTGGCGGTATGCTTACCAATTTCCCCACGATACGTAAAGCCGTCAAGAAGATGGCGACCATCGACAAGATGACCGCCGACGGTACATTTGATAACTTCTCCAAGCGCGAAAAGCTCCAGATCGAGCGTCAGCGTGCTAAGTTGGAGAAAAACCTCGGTTCCATTGCCGATTTGACTCGTCTGCCGGCAGCACTGTTTGTTGTCGACGTACAGAAGGAGACCAACGCAGTGAAGGAGGCAAAGCGATTGAATATCCCCGTATTTGCAATTGTCGATACATGTTGTGATCCGACCGACATCGATTACGTTATTCCTGCAAATGACGATGCGTCGAACTCAATCGCTGTAATCCTGGATGCTATGTGTGCCGCTGTCAACGAGGGCAACGAGGAGCGCCGTCTCGAGAAGGAGAAGGAGGCTCAGGAGAATGGTGCCGACGAAGAGGGTGCTCCCAAGAAAGAGGGGAAACCCCGTATTAAGAAGGCTGTGAAGGCCAACATCGATGCTGAGGAGGCTACTGTTGCCGAGGTTGTTGCCGCAACAGAGCAGCAGGCTGAGTAGTTGGACAAGTAATTAACCGAAATTAAAGAGAAAGACTACTATGGAAATCAAGGCTGCAGATGTGATGAAGCTCCGCAAGATGACCGGTGCCGGCATGATGGATTGCAAGAATGCACTCATTCAGGCTGAGGGTGACTATGCACGTGCTCAGGATATCATCCGCGAGAAGGGTAAGTTGGTCGTTGCAAAGCGTTCCGACCGTACTGCAACGGAGGGTGTCGTAGTTACACGTGTCCTCGACGGCAAGGCTTACCTCTTGTGCTTGGCTTGCGAGACAGACTTCGTAGCACAGAATGCCGAGTTCGCTGCTTCGGCCAACGCAATGATTGAACTTGCGGTTGCTGCTGATGCTGCAAACACAGAGGCACTGTTGGCTGTGAAGAATGCCGAGGGTCACACGGTAGAGGAGATGGTGACAGAGAAGTCGGGTCAGACCGGAGAGAAGGTCGAGTTGGCTTACTACGGTCGCATCGAGGCTCCTTACTGCCACGCATATGTTCACTTCAACAAGAAATTGGGTACGATTCTGGGCTTCAATAAGGAGGTTGCCGAGGAGGTTGCTCATGCTGTAGCTATGCAAGCTACCGCAATGGCTCCCATCGCAATCGATGTTGCCGATTGTCCCGCTGAGGTTGTGGCACACGAGCGTCAGATTGCTGTGGAGACCATGAAACAGGATCCGAAGAATGCCAACAAGCCGGAGGCTATCTTGGAAAAGATTGCTGAGGGTAAGATGCGCAAGTTCTTCGAGGAGAACACTTTGCTCAATCAAGAGCTGGTGGGCGAGAAGAAGACAATCGCACAATACATTCACGAATCTGACAAAGAGGCTACCGTGGTTGCTTACAAGCGTTTCGCTTTGGAGGCATAATCCATTTTCAATAGCATACTTTGAAGACCTGTCCTTGTCGGGCAGGTCTTTTTTCATAGAGTGTACAAAATTCAGTCGTTACGGGTTCTCTTATTTGCCGAAACTATCCTATCTTTGTACAACAAAGAATTTCGAGCGATGAAAAAACAACTTCTATTTGGCGTGCTCCTTGCAGGTGCAGTGTTCACGGCCGAAGCACAATCGAATGGCGGAATCTCTGCAGCGATGTTGGAGCAATTGCGAGCCTCTTACACCGACAATGCAGCCGACCGCGCGCGGCAGAATGCCATCAGCAACAACGATATTCGCAAGCTTGTGGTCAATCAGGCAAACCGGGGTGAGGTCGATGCGCACTTCTCTCATAAAGTCAATTCCAAGGGCATTACCAATCAGCAACAGTCGGGCCGTTGTTGGCTCTTTTCGGGATTGAATGTGTTGCGTGCTCGCATGATTCAGCACTACGACCTCGGCTCGTTTGAGTTCTCTCAGAACTACTGCTTCTTTTGGGACCAGCTTGAGAAATCGAACCTCTTTTTGCAGGGTATCATCGACACCCGCACCAAGGCGAAGGACGATCAGATGGTCGAGTGGCTTTTCAAAAATCCGTTGAGTGATGGCGGACAGTTCACCGGTGTGGCAGACATCGTGACAAAATACGGTGTGGTGCCCAAGGAGGTGATGCCCGAAACCTATAGTAGCGAACACACTTCGCAGATGGCAAAGTTGCTGAAACAGAAGTTGCGCGAATATGGACTGGAACTCCGGGCGCTCAGCGATGGTGGCGCAAAACCTGTGCAACTCGCATCGCGCAAGACGGAGATGTTGCAAACCATCTATCGTATATTGGTACTCAACCTCGGTGAGCCTCCTACGCACTTTACGTGGACACGTCGCAATGCCAAGGATGAAGAGGTCGATACGCGCGAATATACGCCACTGTCATTCTTCGAGACCTATGTAAACGACGACTTGACCGGAAACTATGTGATGGTGATGAATGACCCTGTGCGCGAATACTACAAGTGCTATGAAATCGACTACGATCGCCACGTCTACGACGGCCACAACTGGAAATATATCAATCTGCCCATCGATGACATCAAGCAGATGGCAATAGCCTCCATTAAGGATAGCACGATGATGTACTTTTCGTGCGATGTGGGCAAGTTCCTCGACTCAGACCGTGGCCTGCTGGATGTCGACAACTACGACTACGAGGCGTTGATGGGAGTACCCTTCCCAATGAACAAAGAGCAGCGCGTAGCAAGTTTTGATAGTGGCTCAAGCCATGCCATGACGCTGATGGCTGTCGACCTCGATGCCGATGGAAAAGCAAAGAAGTGGATGGTGGAGAACAGTTGGGGCGCAACAAGTGGATATAAGGGACATCTCATTCTGACTGACCGTTGGTTCGACGAATATATGTTCCGTTTGGTTGTCGACCGCAAGTATGTGCCGCAACAAGTGCTCGATGTGTTGCAACAGAAACCCGTTAAGCTACCTGCATGGGATCCGATGTTTGCCGACGAGCAGTAATCGCTCACACTTAATTATCAGAAGAGGAGAGGCCTTACAAGGCGCCTCTCCTCTTGTTATCTCTGCGGAAAGATACGACGAAAGACGGCAAGTGGATAACGACGGTAGTAGCGCATCCGCATCCATCCTTCGGCTAAGAATCGGTGAATGCCACCACATGCAACATACCCATAGATATGTTCGCAAGGAATGGTCTCCGTCCCTTGTATGTTGCCATCGCCCAACAATGTGACGGTGTGTTGCTCCTCATTGCAATGCAAGATGCGATGCACTACATAATTTCCCGCGTCGGTCTGTCCCAACACCACTTCACCGCGTCGCAACATCTCCGAACGAATGGGATGCAATGTGATTTGACTGCCACTGCGAAAGAAGGGAAGCATGCTTTGTCCCAATACGCGCACGGTGACAGCATCTCCACTGAGCAAGGTGTCGCGCACGACATCGAAGAAAAGGCGGTTGGGAGCGGTCTGCTTCAACATGACGTTTAGTGGTTGAGAATCGTTGTCTGAAACGAAAGTTGTGCGGCATCGGCATCGGGCAGACATTCCAACTGGTAGACCGGTACACGCGAAATAATCTCCGATAAGATGTTGCAAATGTTATCCTCCAGTGCGGTCTCTACGGCAAAGGCAGGTGGACAGGAGGGGAGCAACGCTCCGATAGCGGAGATAATGGGCAACCGTGTGATGCGATTATAAGGGGCTTGTTTGATGCGTACCAATGCAGCAATGGGATATGATTCATTGCGGTAGCAGGGGGCTTTGCCACTCCAAGGCGACCCAAATGCGGTAGGGACATGCTCCACTATGCGCACGATAGGACTATCGTCATTGAGTAATATCGACCCTGCAACGTGTTTGAGCCAGAGGCGTGTGTGGGTGCTCTTGCCTGTTCCCGATTCACCGAGGAAGAGAACGGCACGTCCGTCATTGACAACAACAGACGAATGTATAGCAATGCTGTGCGCATTGTGGCACAGGCCGAACATCATCCACAGCCCAAATCGCAGAAGAGCGGGATTCACTACACCCATGGTAGCAATGTTGCTGTAGATGGCGGTGCTGTCAAATCGTTTGGAAAAGATGAGAGGCTGATGTTCCCCCGGAGCAATCATGTAGAAGAGATACCCTTCGGCATAATGCCCGAAGTGACAGCAGGCAATAGCCCCTTCGAAATCGAAACAACTCGACTCC